>QHXY01000191.1 GCA_003223145.1 Acidobacteriota bacterium | reverse complement strand
CTCGACGCGGAGATGAGACGCTACAACGAGGTCCAGCGAAGGGAGGCGGAACGGCAGAAGGCGGAGTACGCTCCTCTCAATCGGATGCTACCCAGGGATCTCAGCACGTTCTTCGACGACTGTCACTTCACGGACGCCGGCAACGTGCTGGTCGCCGAGGCGATCTATCCGGTGGTGTCCACCGTGGTCGGACGAGTGGTCGAGCGGAGAGGTCTATGATCCGTTCCACGCCAGGACCGTCTCGGCGATCCATCGCATGTGGCGCTCGCCGAGCTGGTGGTGCACCGGCAGGGGGAGCAGGCGTTCCTTCATGGCGCTCTCGGCGGGGAACTGGTTTCTTGGAAAAGCCGGATGGAACCGTTGCCAGAACTCGCTGACCTCGATCCCGCGTCCCATCAGGTGCGCTACGAAGGCCTCCGGTCGGTCCACCAGCACGGGGAAAAGCCATGGACAGAAGTTCTCCGGAATCTCGAGAGCGAGGGTCTTGACGTGCGTCGTTGGCCCGAGCCTCATTGCGAGCGAATGGAAATTTTCGCATCTCCGCCGGCAGACCTCGTCGAGCGGGGTGCTGCGGAGAATGGCCCGCGACAGGGAGGACATGCCCCAGTGGATTCTCTCGGGCACAAACTCGTACTGCTCCTCCCGAGGGGAGGGATCACTCCCCCGTCCGGAGCCGACCGCCTTGAGCGCGGCGAAGGCCGGCTTGAGCACGCGGGCGCGGAGAACCCGTGCAAGCGGACCCTGCTGCGTTTCCAAGTTTCGGGAGATGCTTCTCCTGACCCCCCCCACCGTCCTCCCGCAGGGGGGTGTGACGGCGGGCTCCGCCGGCGGATCGATCGCCGGATCGTTGATCCGCAGCGCTCCGCCGTCCGGTAGCGGCAGGAGCTTTCGCATGCTGAAGATCGATGCGTCCCCGAACGTCCCGAGAAGCCTGTCGCCGTAGAAGCCCCGGATAGTGTGGGCGCAATCTTCGATGAGCCGCAGACCCTTCCGCCGGCAAAACTCGCCGATCGTGTCCATCCTCTGCGGCAGACCGAAATAATGAATGACGAACAGGGCCCTGGTGCGGTCATCGATGGCGCTCTCGAGTGAGTCGAAGCGGACCCGCAGAGAGTCGTCAATTCCATAGAATCGGAGCCCGATCCCGAGATCGACGAAGGCGTCCAGTTCGGCGGAGCAGTGGAGGGCGGGAAAAGCCACGTTCTCGCCCGGCTTGATGCCCAGCGCACGCAGCGCGTGCCAGATGGCATACCGAGCCTGATAATACGTCCTCACCGTGCGCGATCCGAACGGGTCGGGAAGAGCCCCGCGCCGCGACAAGCGAGCCAGGAACAGCGGTGAAAGCGTGGGGGCGCCGACGACCCCGGGGTGCGATTCCTTTTTCAATGAATCGACGGCCTCTCAAGCGGGTGCGGCCGAGGGGCGAAGGGAGCAGGCTTCCCGGCCCCCTCGACGAGAAGGACCCGTGACGCCGCCGGGATCCGGCCGAACGATTCGTGGACTCCGCCGGGCCAGAAGACCTCGACCATGCCCGCCGCCGCGCGGCCCAGACCGAAGACGAGCTCCGGGGGCTGACAGCTCAGATAACCCGAGCCGCACTGGAGAACCTGAGAGCAGGGACCGGCGCTCCCACCGCGAACGACGACCTCCGCTCCGATCGCCTGCCATTGGCTCTTCGTGGCGCGGAGCCGGATCTTCAGGAATCCCGCTCCGGCCGCGACGGCGTCGTTCCGGTACAACCGGTGCCGCTCCCCCTCCATTTCATGGACGAACAGGTCCACGTCTCCGTCGTCGTCGAAATCGGCAGCCACCACGGCGCGCCCGTCGAGCTGAGAATCGGCACCGCTCATGTCCGAGAGGTCCACGAAGCCGTCCTGTCCCGCGTTCCTCCACAGGTGATCGCGCTGATGTCCGGCGAGGGAGCGGCCATCGTTGAAGATGAGACGATTGTGCCCGCCCTTGTAGGACGCCGCGGAGACCGGCTCGCGAGCGCCGGAGGCGACGACGTGCCGCCAGTAGAAGCTCTCGGCGTCCCCATTCTCCCGGCCGGTGATGTACCCGTTGGTGCAGAAGATGTCGAGCCGGCCGTCCAGGTCCAGATCGAACGGCAGGGCGCCCCAGGCCCAGGCGCAATCGACGCCCCCGCGCGACGCGGGGGACGCCTCGAACCGTCCGTCCCGGTACAGATAGATGCTGTTGCCCGAGGCCATCTTGCGGAGCGCGTCCACGGAGGGGGAGCGCACGCTGAGCCGGTCGAGGATGCGCGAGCCTTCCACGGAGGACATGTTCGATACGTACAGATCCAGGCGGCCGTCGTTGTCCAGGTCCCCCCAGGCGACGCTCATCCCGAACCCTCGGTCGAGCGACCCCGCGGCACCGGCGACGTCCGTGAAGGTGCCGTTTCCCTCGTTCCTCCACAGGGCGTTCATTCCGAAATCGTTGGCGACGTAGAGATCGGGGTGCCCGTCGCGATCGTAGTCCGCAGCCGCCGCCGCGTATCCCCACCGCCGGTCGGCGACCCCCGCGCGTTCGGCGACCTCCTCGAACCTCCGGCCCCCGAGGTTGTGGTAGAGGAGATCCGCCGTGCCGTTGCGCGCGTCGATCCAGGCATCGGGAAACACGCTCCGCTCCGGGGCATAGTTGACGACGAAGACATCCAGGTAACCGTCCCCGTCGTAGTCGAACACGACCAGGGAGTAGGCGTGTGTGACATCGTCGAATCCCACTTCGCGGCCCACTTCGCGAAACCGCCAGGCGTCCCCCGCTCCCTCATGGCGGTAGAAGCGAAGAGGTCCTCCGTCGAGGGCGCCATCCCGCCTCAGATGGCTATCGTTGGCGACGGCGAGGTCCAGGTCTCCGTCGTTGTCGAAATCGAAGAAGACGGCGCCGGTCCCGCCCCCGGGAACGTCGACCCCGCGGGCCTCGGCTTCATCTACGAAGCCGCCGTCGGGACGGGCGACATACAGAAAATTCCGCGGGCGGCTCGGCAGGAAGATGTCCCACAGACCGTCGCCGTTCACGTCGGCCACGGCTGCGCCGTTCCAGGAGAAGTCGACGTTCGGCGGCCGGCCCCATCGGACCCCCTGGGCCGAGAGGCCCGATGCCGCCGTCACCTCGGTGAAGATCGGCGCGGGACGGGAGCGCTCCTCGAGCGACGAGAGCTCGAAGCCCTCGAGCGTCCAGGAGCCGCCGCGCTTGGCCACGAGCGCGGTACCGCGCCCGCGGATCGAGCGCGGTTCGCCCTTCGGGCCGGCACCCAGGAAGGCGAAGTCGAGAACCGCCCGTCCCCACAGGGGACGGCCCTGCTGAAACTCCGCAGAGACGACCTCCCAGTGCACCTCGTCGATCCGCCGCCAGTCCCTGAGTCGCTCGTCGATCGAGGCGATGAAGCCCGTGCGATCCAGGACGGGCCTCGCGCCGATCGCGTCGCGCGTGAGGGTGGCCCCGAGGCCGAGGTCAGTCGTCTCCCCGCCCGCCGCGCTCAGCGTATGGCCCGCGAAGCGGGGGGAGAGCCACGCGATCGCCCCTTCGCCGTCCCGTGCGCGAAGCCGCTCCGAAAACGGCAGAAGACTCTGCACGATTTCATCAGAGTAATCCTCCCGCAGGTCCATGGGTAGAACCGGCTGCGCCGGCGTGGCGATCGGAAAGCCCCGCGGCAGCGTGTCGGGCCCCTCCAAGCTGAGGGTGCGCGCGAAACGCCATCCTCCGAAGAGAGCGAGGGCAAGGACGAAAATCCCCCCCCATGTGAGCGCGATCCTGCGTGTTTTCATCCCCCGCCCGGTGACCGTCGCATTATAGCAGAGGCGATTCAGGCCCTTGCTGCGCCTGGAATCGTCAGTTATCCTGCTGCGCCGCACCGCGGAGAATTGCGAGAACCTCGAAGGGAGTCGTGCTGAGAGTGTGTCGTTGAACCGGAGGGGACCGATCGTGGCGCTGGCCGCAGTCATCGCCGCGGCGGTGCTGGGCCGGTGTGGCCACCGGCCGGATAGCGAGCGGTCCCGCCCGATCGCGATCGAAGACCAGGTGGCGCGCGAGCTCGCCGCCGCGCACTTCGCCGAGGACCGGATGGAAGAGGCGCGCGCCGCGCTTGCGCCACTCCTGACGCGGAAAGACCCCGACCCGGAGGATCTCGTCCGTGCGGCGGTGGTCGAGCTGGCGCTCAAACAGCGGGAGCGGGCGCGCACATTGCTCGACTCGGCCCTGAAGGCGCTGCCGGACTCTCCGGCGGTGCACTACAACATGGGAACCCTGGCTCGGATGGACGGCGATCTCAAGGCAGCCGCCGAGCAATACAGCCGCGCCCATGAGCTCGCTCCCGATGACTACCCGGCCCACCTGGCGCTGGCGAATACGCTCGCGGACCTGGACGCATCCAGCGCGGAGAGGCACTGTCGGGAGCTTCTGAAGCGGGGGCTTGATTTCGGCGGAAGCTGGTATCTGACGACTCTGTACCGCCTGAGCCGGATCCTCTTCCAATCCAACAAGACTGTGGAGGCCCGGGATCTCTTGCAGAAGTTCAGTGAGCTGCAGGACACCGGCCTGTCCGTGCCGAGCGTCACGGACCTGGAGCGGGGGCGCTACGGCCGGCTGGAACCGCCCCGCCCGCAGCCCGGACTCGCCGTGCCGGCGGGTCCGCCGCCGGCCTTCGCTGCGACCACGATCGTCTCGAAGACGCCGGGCGCATCGGGGATCCTCCCGCTAGACCTCGTCGGCAACTGGCGCGCCGGGCGTATCGGTCCGCCCGATCTCCTCCTCTGGGGTCCTGCCGGGATCAGGACGCTCACCCGCGGCGAAAAAGGGACCTGGGCCTCACGCGTGGTCTTCGGCCGCCCGGTCACCCTCGTGCGGGCCTTTGACCTCGATGAGGACGGAGACCTCGATCTGTGGGCGGTCACCGACTCCGGCCTTCTCCTCCTCGTGGCGGGCGACAAGGGATTCGCCCCATGGAAGGGTACGCTTCCGCAGCTCCCCTCTCCACCTGCCGATCTCGAGCCGGTCGATTTCGACCACGACGGCGACCTCGATCTCCTTCTGGTCGGACCATTCGGGGCGACCCTGTGGCGCAACGACGGCGTGGCGCAGGGAGGACGGTTCACCGATGTGGGGAAGGAGAGCGGTCTGCCGCAGGGCCGGCCGTTCGACTGGTGCCTGACAGAGGACCTCGACACCGATCAGGACGTGGACCTTCTATTTGGAGGCCGGGCCGGCGTGTTCTTCGCGGAAAACCTCAGGGGGGGCCGCTTTCGCGAGCGCCCGGACGCTCTGCCCGCCGGCCTCGCGCTCGCGACCGAACCGATCGTGGCCGACCTGGACGGTGACGGCCGGCCGGATCTCCGGACCACCGGCGAGCCGGTCCGGCTTCTTCGCGGGGTCCCGGGCGGGAAGCTCGTCCTCGACGATTCAGCCAGTGGACCTGCGGTCCCCCCGAATGCCGGCACTCTGGTGGATGCCAATCTGGACGGACTGGTGGATCTATGGTGGACGTCGGGCGGCGGCGTCCAGGGATTGCAGGCGGTCGGTCGCCCGGAGGAGACCACGATCTCACCCGTCCCGGCCGCGACGCTCCTGGAGGGAGCTCCCCCGGTGGTGGCCGACGTGGATGGCGATCTCGTCCCCGATCTCGTAGGCCTGGGACGCGAAGGCGTGGTGGTCGCCCCCGGCGTCCCGGCCGGCCAGAAGGCCTTCCGTCTCGCGCTGCTGGGGACGAAGGACAACCGCCGCGGGGTGGGAGCCGTCGTTGAGGTCCGTGCCGGCCGCGCCTACCGCCGCATCTACTGGCGGGGGGAGCCCGAGGTGATTGGCCTCGGCGGGCAAACCTCGGCGGACTGGCTCCGCGTGATCTGGCCGAACGGCGTCGCGCAGACCGCCGTCGGTGTCCCGGCGGGGAGCGAACTCGTGCTCGAGGAGAAGGAGGGGATCGTCGGTTCGTGCCCCTTCGTCTACACGTGGAACGGCGCCGGTTACGAGTTCGTGACCGATGCCCTGGGAATCGCGCCCCTCGGCTTCCCCATGGCGCCCGGGGAGCTCATTCCGTTCGACCACGACGAGTACGTGCTTCTCCGGGGCGAGCAGCTCGTCCCCCGCGACGGCTCCTACGACATCCAGTTCACCGAAGAGCTTCGCGAGGTGACCTACCTGGACCGTGTCCGGCTGGATGTCGTGGATCACCCGGCCGGATCTGAGATTTACCCGAACGAGCGCTTCAATCTTCCGCCATTCCCCGAACCGCATGTCCACACAGTGGTCTCCCCTCTCGCACCGCTTCGTGCCCTGGGGAGCGATGGGCGTGACTGGGCCGGCGCGCTTCGCTCCATCGACCTGGACTTCGCAGCCCCCTTCGCTCCCTACACCAGCCTGCAGGCGCTCTCGCCTCCGTGGGGAGGGAAGTTCCAGGGTCTCGCGCCTCGGCACACGCTCGAGCTGACGTTCGACCGGCAGGCGGTGCGCGCGGCCAGGAAGCTCCGTCTGATCCTCACGGGGTGTTTCTACGAGACCGACTCCAGCGTCAATATCGCCGCCAGCCGGACACCCGGCATGCGCATCGTCATGCCGATCCTCCAGGTACCCGACGGCCGGGGCGGGTGGCGCGACACGGGGCCGTCGATCGGCATACCGGCCGGGAAAGACGCGAGCATGGTCGTGGACGTGACGGGGGTCCTGTCGCCGCAGGACCCCAGGCTGCGGATTGTCTCGACCCTACGCCTCTACTGGGATTCGATCCGCCTCGCGGTCGACGCCGATGACGCCCCGTTGCGGACGACGTCTCTCGAGCCGACCTCTGCCAGGCTCTGGGAGAGGGGGTTCAGCGAGACCGTCGAGATGTTCGGCGAGCACAGGCTCGAGCGGTTCGATTGGGATCACCTGGCAGCCCAGCCGCGCTGGGACCAGCACCCCGGTCTTTACACGCGGCTCGGAGAGGTCCTTCCGCTCCTGACGAGGATCGACGACCGGTACGTCGTCATGGGGGCGGGAGACGCGCTGCACCTCCGGTTCGACGCCCGGGCGCTGCCGGCCCTGCCGGACGGGTGGAGGCGCGACTTCCTTCTTTTCCTGGACGGCTGGGCCAAGGACCGCGACCCGAACAGCGTCGAGGCCTTGCACGTCGAGCCCCTCCCATTCCACGCGATGAGCGGTTATCCCTATCGCGCGGACGAGCACTTCCCCGACGACTCCCAGCACCGGGCCTGGCGGCTGGAATGGCAGACGCGCCCGACCCGGCGGTGGGTCCAGCCCCTTGCCGCCTCGGCGCCCCTCTTCCCGACGACGCCGCCGCGGACCGAGTGAAGTCCCGTTCATCGGGCCCGCGTCCGAACGACTTCCTACGGCGCTTCGAAGCTAGGGACTGACGGAAATCGTGAGCGGTTGGTCGAGCTTGATGGTCAGGGGCGATCCGGCGGGCAGGTCCACATCCTCTCCCCTCGTGCCGGCCGCGATGCCGGTGCCGATCGCTCCTCCGAGGACCGAACCGACGGCGGCGTTCTTCGTGCTTCCGCCGAGAATCTTGCCCAGGAGCGCCCCGCCGGCGGCGCTCCCTCCGATGATCCCGGCGGTCTTCTTCCCCGACTTGGAGGCGACCGTGGTCATGGCTGCGGACATCGGCGCGCCCGACCCGGCCGGTGTCATGACTCTCTCGAACGACAGGCTCAGGGATCCGGATTTGTCCCTGAGACCTTTCTTGGCGGGAATCGCTTCGCTCACACGGCCGTGAACACTGCTACCGACGGGGATCGCCACCCTGTCGCCGACAATCACCGGCTCAGCGATCCTGGCCGTGAAACTGTCGCCGGCCTGGCTTGAGGAGGACCCGACCGCCGTATCCAGCGAAAGGCTGATGACCGTTCCAGCCGGGACCGTCACCTGGACGTTCCGTGGTATTCGAGGGAGCCTGGTGACAGGCTCGACCTCCCCGGACGGGGCTTCTTGCCGAATGACGGCCTTGTCCCGATGTCCGGCCTTGTCCTGACGCACGGCCTCTTCGTGCTGCATCCCTTCGTCCTGAGACGGAGCCTGCCGTACCGCGTCGGCGATGGTCGCGTGGCTGACTGGACGCTCGCGATCGTCGGCTTTCAGGAACACGGGCCTGCCCAGCCGCAGGTAGGCCGCGGCGGCCAGACCGACTGCGAGGAACGCCACCGCGACAAGCGTCAGACCGAGATGGCGTCGTCGTTTGCCGCGGACCGCTCCGGCGGACGAGACGACGGATCTCCGGTCGAGATCGGCGCTGAGTGAGCGATCCGGGGCAGGAGCCGATGCCACCGTGCCCGCGTCGACCACCGTCTGATCCAACCTGTCGGAGGTGAGCTGTCTGCCGGCATCCAGAAACGCCTCCCGGAAAGCCGCGCCGTCGGGAAAGCGCTTGTCGGGGTCCTTGGATAAGGCCCGATCGAAGAACCGGTCCAGCCCGGCGGGGCAGCCCCGCAGCTGGCGGGTGAGCGGCACCTGTGTATCGTGGGCGATGGAATATGCCAGGGACACGAGATCGTCGCCGTGGAACGGTCGCTTGCCGCAGAGCGCCTCGTAGAGGACGACCGCGAGGGAGAAGAGATCGCTGCGCCCGTCGAGGGCAGCGCACCTCACTTGCTCGGGAGACATGTAGCCGGGCGACCCCAGGGAGGCACCGGACTGCGTGAGGTCAGACGTCTTGAGGCGGGCGACGCCGAAATCGGCGATTTTCACCGCACCGTCCCCATCGCGGATCAAAATGTTGGCCGGCTTGATGTCCCGATGGATGATGCCGGACCGGTGGGCCAGGTGCAGGGCTTCGGCGACGATCGCCTTTCTCGAGGCGTTGCTTCAGGCTCTGCCCCTGCACGAATTCCATGGCGATGTATGGAATGCCGCGGCCCGGATCGTCGCCGGCGTCGTAGACGGTGACGATGCCCGGATGCGAGAGTGAGGCGGCAGCCCGGGCCTCACGGAGGAACCGCTCGTGGAACTCCTTCGCCAGCTCCTCGGAGATCCCGTCGGGCAAGGAATACGTCTTCACTGCCACCTGCCGGTGGAGTCGCGGATCGCGAGCCAGGTAGACGACTCCCATCGCGCCCCGGCCGAGCTCGCGTTCGATCTCGTACCTGCCGATGCTCGACATCAACTCAAATATAGGTAAGAGTCGCGGCCTGGCAATACCGGAGCCCGGAAGGCTGTTTTTGTTCGAGGGCGGGAAACCGACGGGAACCCGGGGGCAAGTGAACGGAAAATGGACTTCGCACCGCTCCGGCCAGGGTCACCCTTCCGACGTGGAGGCGTAGAAGGACGCGCCGCGCACGTTTTCGTCGATCTCGAGCGGACTCTGGATGGCGGGAAAGGCCCGCTGCTCGCAATTCATCCGATCGCACAGGCGGCAGGTGACGCCGACCGGCACCGCCGCGGGGTTCCCGAGGTCGACACCGTCCGAGTACACCAGGTCGCCGGCGTACTGGACCGGGCAGCCGATGTTGATGGCGTGCACCGCGCGCTGCGCGTGGTAGCCGCCGCTTTCCCTGCTCAAGGTGCGCGCCACGTCAAAATAGGTCGTGCCGTCGGGCATCCGCGACAGCTGCACGCGGGTCATCCCGGGCGTCAGAAACGCGGCGTGAACGTTCCAGAGCGGGCAGGCACCGCTGAAGCGGGCGATTCGGATGCCGGAGCCGCTGAAGCGCTTCGAAATGTTGCCGGCGACGTCAACACGCAGCAGATGGAATGGGATTCCCTCGGCGCGCGGCCGGCGGAGCGTCGTCAGGCGGTGGCAAACCTGCTCGATGCTGGTCCGGAAACGATGCCCCAACAGGTCGATGTCGTAGCGCTCCTCCTGCGCCGCCTTGAGGAAGCGATCGTAGGGCATGAGAACCGCCGCGGCGTAGTAGTTCGCCATCGCCACCCGGCAGAGCGAGCGCGCCGCCCCGGTCATCAAGAGAGGGTCGTCCGCGAGACGCTCGAGAACACCCGAGTGCTCGAGCAGACCCACCTGGTGCGCCAGCTGGAAATTGCGGCTGCCCCGACGCAGCACTTCCGACAGAAGGAGCTCCGACCGCGCGGGATCGAATCTCCTGATGGCGCCGTGCATCGTGCCGATCTTCTCGATCCGAACCCTGACGCCGCGAACCTGCTCGAGGTATTGGGCGAGGGCCTGGAAAAGGTCCTTTCCCTCCAGTCCCGCTTCCCGCCACAGTCTCTCGGCGCCCTCCTCCAGGGCGGGGAAGTAGTTCATGTGGCGCTGGATAAAATCGCTGACCTCCTCGGAGGGAAGGCGAGAGATTTCGACTCCCTTCATCTCCTGGCCTTCCGAGAGGCGCTCGGACAGGATCCCGGCCGAGGTCCGGGCCCCCTGATAGGCGTGGTAGAGGTCCAGAAGCGCCCGGGCGACGATGGGCGACTGTCCGACCTGGTCGCGCACGTCGGCCGGCGTCAGGCTGAGCCGCTCGAACAGCGGATCGCCGAACACCTCCAGAAGGTCCGCCACCAGACGCTCATCCTCCCCGCCCGCGAACGATTTCAGGTCGAGGTGGAACTCCTGGGCCAGCCGGAGGAGCACCTGGGCGCTTAGAGGGCGCTGGTTGTGCTCGATCAGGTTGAGGTAGCTGGCTGAAATGCCGAGGCGCTCGGCCATCTTCGCCTGACTCAATCCTTCGCCGCGTCGCAGCGCCCTGATCCGTGAGCCCAACCTCAACTTGTCCTGGACCATTTTCTCCCTCAGACCTTCATTGTAATGTCTTTACAGATTTTCGCAAGTATCTTTACAGATTGTATTCGACTTAACTCTTTATCTTTCAATTTCTTATTGCTTCTCAGCCTAGTAAAGCCACAATGATGCGTGCGTCATTGGAGGTGAGCTTCATGACACAAAGTGCAACAGAGCTGCCGCAGGTCGAGCCCGAGGTTCACGTATTGAGCGAATCCTTGCCCGGCTCCGAGGAGGTCCTGACACCCGAGGCGCTCGCGTTCATCGCCGGCCTGACGCGTCGATTCGCGCCGCGCGTGGAACAGATCCTGGAACAGCGCAGAGCGACGCAGGCGAGGATCGACGCCGGAGAGCGACCTGATTTCCTGGACGCGACGCGCGACATCCGCGAAGACCACTGGACCGTGGCCCCGCTCCCGGCCGACCTGCTCGATCGGCGGGTCGAAATCACCGGTCCGGCCGAGCCCAAGATGGTCATCCATGGTCTCAATTCCGGCGCCAACGCGTTCATGGCGGACTTCGAGGATTCGTTGTCGCCGACCTGGGACAACGTGGTCAGAGGACAGGTCGTCCTGAAGCAGGCGGTGGAAGGAACGATCCGCCACGTCGATCCCGCCACGGGCAAGGAGTATTCCCTCGGTGATCGACTTGCGACCCTCATGGTCCGGCCACGCGGCTGGCACCTTATGGAGAAGCATCTCGAGGTGGACGGTCGTCCCATACCGGCCGCCCTGTTCGATTTCGGCCTGTTCTTCTTCCATAACGCCCGTCGGCTCCTGGCGCAGGGTTCGGGGCCCTACTTCTATCTGCCGAAGCTGCAGGGGCATCTCGAAGCCCGTTTGTGGAACGACGTGTTCCTGTACGCCCAGAAAGAATTGGCGCTGCCACGCGGAAGCATCCGGGCGACCGTGCTCATCGAGACACTGCCCGCCGCCCTGGAGATGGACGAGATTCTGTACGAATTGCGCGAGCACTCGGCCGGGCTCAATTTCGGCCGCTGGGACTACATCTTCTCCTTCATCAAGACCCTCCGGGGCGACTCGGGGGCGATCCTGCCGGACCGCGGTCAGGTGACGATGGCCCAGCCGTTTCTGCGCGGCTGCCGGCAGCTTCTCATCCGGACCTGCCACCGGCGCGGCGTCCACGCCATGGGTGGAATGGCCGCCCAGATCCCCATCAAGAACGATTCGGAGGCCAACCTGGCCGCCATCGAGAAGGTCCGTGCCGACAAATGGCTGGAGGCGAAGGACGGCCACGACGGCACCTGGGTGGCCCACCCTGGGCTCGTTCCGGTAGCCCGGGAGGTGTTCGACACGGTTCTGCAGGGTCCCAACCAGATTCACGAGAAGCGACGCGCGGTCATCGTGGTGGCCGAAGACCTCCTGCGCCTGCCGCAGGGGACGCGGACGGAGGAGGGTCTCCGGCACAACGTGCGTGTGGGTGTGCAGTACCTCGAGGCCTGGCTGCGTGGAACGGGGTGCGTGCCGCTCTATCACCTGATGGAGGACGCCGCCACAGCGGAGATTTCGAGAACCCAGGTGTGGCAGTGGATCCATCACGGCGCTTCCCTGTCCGAGGGCCGACCCCTGAGCCTCTCCTATTTCCAGAGCATCGTGACGGAGGAGATGGAGCGCGTGCGCCGTGAAATCGGGGCACAGCGCTTCGAGACCGGAAAGTTCTCGGAGGCATGCGATCTGTTCGTGCGGCTCTCGACCTCCGAGACCTGCCCCGAATTCCTCACGCTCGCGGCCTACGATCTTTTGACGGCAGCCCGACCATCCGCCAGAAATACAGGAGGAATCTGATGTACGAACCCGGCACCCAGTCCGAAACGAGACCCCAGCCCTCGACCGCCAGCGCGCGACCGCACCCCGAGACCCCGAAGGGCGACCGCGCCCCGGCCGCCCCGACGCAGGAGGTCGATCTCATGGCGATCCGCTGGGACGGGATCACCCGGACCTATTCTCCCGAGGACGTGTGGCGGCTGCGCGGCTCGGTGCGCATCGAGCATACGCTGGCGCAGATGGGCGCGCAGCGTCTGTGGCAGCTCCTGCACACTGAGGATTACGTTCCGGCGCTGGGGGCCGTCACCGGCAATCAGGCAGTCCAGCAGGTGCGCGCCGGGCTCGACGCCATCTACTGCAGCGGCTGGCAGGTGGCCGCCGACGCGAACACGCACGGCAGCACCTACCCGGACCAGAGCCTCTACCCCGTGGACAGCGTTCCCAGACTCGTCCGCAGAATCAACCAGGCGCTGCAGCGAGCCGATCAGATCGAGCACGCCGAAGGCCGCGCCGGGCGGTACTGGTACGCCCCGATCGTCGCCGACGCCGAGGCCGGCTTCGGCGGGCCCCTCAACGCCTTCGAGCTGATGAAGGCGATGATCGAGGCGGGCGCCGCCGGAGTCCACTTCGAAGATCAGCTCTCCTCGGAGAAGAAATGCGGTCACCTGGGCGGCAAGGTCCTGGTGCCGACGAATCAATTCATCCGCACACTGGTCGCCGCGCGGCTCGCGGCCGACGTCGCCGGGGTCCCTTCGCTTCTGGTGGCGCGCACCGACGCCAACAGCGCCAAGCTCCTCACCTCGGATATCGACCCGCACGACCGCCCGTTCCTCGCGGGCGACAGGACACCCGAGGGCTTCTTCCGCATCACCGGCGGCCTCGATTGCGCCATCGCCCGCGGTCTGGCCTACGCCCCGTACGCCGATCTTCTCTGGTGCGAGACGTCGAAGCCCGACCTCCCCGAGGCTCGCCGGTTCGCCGAGTCGATCCACGCCCGCTTCCCGGGCAAGCTCCTGGCCTACAACTGCTCCCCCTCCTTCAACTGGAGAAAGCACCTCGAGGAAGGCGACATCGCCCGCTTCCAGCGCGAGCTCGGTGCCATGGGCTACAAGTTCCAGTTCGTCACCCTGGCCGGCTTCCACTCGCTCAATCACGGGATGTTCGAGCTCGCCCGCCAGTACAGGAATCGCGGCATGAGCGCCTACTCGGACTTGCAGCAGGCCGAGTTCGCCGCCGAGGCGCAGGGTTATTCCGCCACCAA
>QHXY01000190.1 GCA_003223145.1 Acidobacteriota bacterium | reverse complement strand
CCGAAATTCGCCGAGGATCTGTTCCGCGTCGAGAAGGCGGGTTACTGGCTCATCCCGACCGCCGAGGTGCCTCTGACCAACCTGCACCGCGAGGAGTTCCTGGACGGCGCCCGCCTGCCGATCTCCTACACCGCCTATACGCCCTGCTTCCGCAGCGAGGCCGGATCGTACGGCAAGGACGTGAAGGGCCTGATCCGGCTGCACCAGTTCAACAAGGTCGAGCTGGTGAAGCTGACCAGGCCGGAGGAGTCGTTCGACGCGCTCGAGCGGCTGACCCGCGACGCCGAGACCGTGCTGCAGCGGTTGAACCTGCCCTACCGGGTCGTGACGCTGTGCACCGGCGACCTCGGGTTCGCGGCGACCAAGACCTACGGCATCGAGGTCTGGCTGCCGTCGTACGGGGCCTACCGCGAGATCTCGTCCTGCTCGAACTGCGGCGACTTCCAGGCGCGCCGCGCGGCGATCCGCTTCCGGAGGGGCCCCGGCGCGAAGGCCGAGTTCGTCCATACCCTGAACGGCTCGGGTCTGGCGGTCGGCCGCGCCCTCGTCGCCATCCTGGAGAACGGCCAGCGCCCGGACGGCACCGTCGCCATCCCCGAGGCCCTGCAGCCGTTGTTCGGGGCGAAAGAGATCGTCCCCGCCTGAACCGCGGCATCAGCCCGCGTGCAGGCGATCCCCGGCCGGCGACGCCGCGGGCAAGGGGGCGCGTCCCAGCGGCACGAGCTCGAACCCGGCGTTGCGCACCACGGCGCGGAACTCCTCCGAGGCGATCAGCCGCCGCTCCAGCTCGCGCCCCCGGACGTACCCGTCTCCCGAGTCCGCGAGCGCACGGTCCGGGACGCCGGGATGGACGACCATCTCATACGTCTGCCCCGGCCGGGCGCGCGACAGAAGCCTTTGCACGTTGCCCACGGTCGGGCGCCTCATCAGCGAGGTTCCGAAGCCGTGCGCGGAGGCCCCGTCGAGACCCGCGGGCCGGGCGCAGACACGCGTCGCCAGGGCCAGCATCAGCCCCCGGAAGTCAGGCGCCAGGACACGGCGGCGCACCGGGCCATCCATCACGCGCAGCGGCACGCGCTCGTGGCGGGCGATGCGCAGGGCCGTTTTACGGAACAGCCGCGGCAGCAGGTGCACGTGCTGGTGGCTGTCGAGGTGGCTCACCGTCACGCCGGCGCGCCGGACCGTCTCGATCTGCGCGCGCCACTCCTCGCGCACCTGGTGCGTCCGGATCCGTCCCGTGACGAAGCGCGCCAGAAAGCGGCGCAGCTCCAGGAAGCGCCCCTCGCGATCGACCAGGCTCGGCACCCTGTCGGCCGGCAGGATCGGCCTCCCCTGCGTCAGGTTGAGATGCACGCCGTAGTCGAACTCCGGGTGGGCCGCGGCCCACGCGACGGCGGGCGCGGCGTGCGGTCCCCCCAGGAGGATCGAGGCGCTGGTGATGCTCCCGGCCTGGAAGCCTTCCTGGATCGCCTGGTTGATGCCGGGGGCGAGGCCGAAATCGTCGGCGTGCACGACCAGCCGGCCGGGCGGCGGCGCCGTCAGGGCCGGGGCGCGGTAGCGGCCGAGGAAGGATCGGATCCGCACGTGCGCCAGGTCGCGCGCCATCTCGAGCGAGTCGATGATGAAGCGCACGGTGCTCGGCTCGGTGTCGTAGCGGTAGGTCACAGGCATCTCGACGATGCGCGCGCCGCGGTCCTGCAGGGCGCGCAGCAGCTCGACATCGAACGAGAACCCGTCCATGACCAGCGCCCCCAGCAGCGGCTGGATCACCGAAGCGCGGAAGCCCTTGAGGCCCGCCTGCGTGTCGAGAAGCCGCGGCACGGTCAGAACACGACAGATCAGGTTGAACGCCCGGCCCATGAGGTGCCGCGTGTACAGGTAAGAGAAGAACGACGGGCTGATCAGGTAGGTGCTGCTGGGCAGCACCCTGCAGGCGATCACCGCGTCCGCGCCCGCCGCCAGCTCGTTCATGACCCGCTCGGCGTTCTCCAGCGGATAGGCGAGGTCGCAATCGGTGAACAGCACGAAAGGCCCCCGCGCCAGCCCCAGCCCGGTGCGGGTCGCAAACCCCTTGCCTCGGTTCGCGGCGAAGCGGACGCACCGGATGGCGTCGCCAGGGTGTCCGGCGGCGAAGGCCTCGATGAGGCTCGGAGTGCCGTCGCTCGAGGCGTCGTCCACGACGATCAGCTCCCAGGGCTCGGGCCGCTCGCGCAGCCAGTCGTGCACCCGGTGCAGGGTGGACGCGATGAAGTTCTGGGCGTTGTACACGGGAAGGACGAACGTCGCGCGCGGAACGTCGCGGCGGGCCAGACTCATGTTCCCTCCAGTGACGGGGCGGGCAGCAGCCGCACCACCGAGCGGCAGGGCCTCTCGAGGAGCGGCTCGACCGCCAGGCCGGCGCTCGACCTCAGCTTCTGCAGGTCCCGGGTGAGCACGATCCACAGACCTCCCGGCGCGGCGGTCACCCGCCGCCGCAGCTCCTGAGGATCATCCACGAACTGGACCTCCCGGCCAAGATAAAAATCGAGACTGACGTCGTGTGCGCGGTAGATGCCGACGACCTGGTCGTCGATCCGACTATCGTGGAGCTGCCGCACCAGCGGCCGCGTCGAGTCGAACTCCTCGACGCGCGGCAGGGCGACGACGCACAGCACCAGGACCGCCGCCGCGGCGGCGGCCCCCTGCACCAGGACAAAGCCGGTCCACGATCCGCGCCGCACCGGAAAGACCGCCAGCGTCGCGCCGACGATCACGATCGCGCCGGCGGCCAGTGCCGCCTGCGCCGCGCCCGCGAGGGCCGGTCGACGCATCACCGAGACGAGCGCAGGAGCGCCCGCCAGGGCGATCGCGAGCCCGAGCCACGCCGAGATCGTCCCCCCACGCAGCCTTGGCGACCCGCTGGCGGGCGCCAGGGCCCCCGCCCAGAATTCGCCCAGAAGGAGGGCGGCCGGCGGGAAGGCCGGCAGGACGTAGGACGGGAGCTTGCTCGCCGCCAGAGAGAACACCACGACCACGGCGGCGAACCAGCAGAGGAGGAACAGCGGCCCTGGACGCCCGTCCGGGCCCCGCTCGCCGGACCAGGCCGACGGACGGGCGGCGTGCAGGAGGGCCGCCGGCAGCGCACCCGACCAGGGGAGCAGTCCCGCCATGATCACGCCGGCGTAGTAGAACGGCACCGAGCGGTGCTCCGCCGCCAGGAACCGGCCGAGATTGCCCTGACCGAGAAAGGTCTCGACCAGAAGATCGCGGTAGCGGATCGCCATGTAGGCATACCACGGCCCGGCGGTCAGCAGGAAGCCGCCCACCGAGGCCGCAATCGACGGCAGACGCAACGCGTCGGTGCGGCGCGTCAGGACGACATAGAGCACCAGCGCCGCCGCCGGAACGAGGACTCCGAGGGGCCCCTTGGTGAGCGTCGCGAGGCCGAAGGCGATGCCGGAAAGGGCGGCCCAGGCCGCTCCTCCGCCCGACAGGACGCGGGCGGTGGACAGCATTCCTAGCGTGATGAACAGCGTGAGCGTCATATCGGTCACGGCGGCCCGCCCCAGCACGACGTACTCGAGGCTGGTCGCCAGGATGATCGCCCCGCCAAAGGCGGCGAGGCGGCTGCGGACCTGCGCCCGCCCCAGGAGGAAGACCGCGATGACGCCGCAGGCGGCCGCCAGCGCCGACCCGATGCGCGCGCCCGCCTCCGACACGCCCAGGAGACGGTAGCCCGCCAGCACGACCCAGTAGAACAGGGCCGGCTTGTCGAAGGAGGGACGGCCGTGGAACAGCGGTACCGTGTACTCGCCGGCCTGCAGCATCTCCTTCGCGGTGAGCGCGTAGTACGGCTCGTCCGGATCCGACAGGCCCGTGCTGCCCAGACCAAAGAGATAAAGCGGAAGGGCGAGGACCAGGAGAACCAGGCAGCCGGCCGCGAGCGATCGGGGAGCGTTGGCATCCATGGCAAGCGTCACATTCTACATGAGAGGCACTCGAGGCCGCCGAGGAGCGGCGCCCGCTGGCTTTCTCGTCGAAATGGAACCAGAATAGGCGATTCAACGGGAATCACCGAGATGATCGAGTCGCTGTTCCCCCGACCGGTAGTCACCCTCGAGGCGACCGAGGAGATGTGGTCCGGGCCGCTCCTGCCGGAGGAGGAGGCCTGCCTGTCGCCCCGCGCTGTTCTGAAGCGGCGGCGCGAGTTCACCGCCGGGCGCGTGTGCGCGCGCGCCGCGCTGGAGAAGCTCGGCGTCCGGGACTTCCCGCTGCGCGCCGCGCCGGACCGCATGCCGCTCTGGCCGCCGGGCATCGTCGGCAGTCTGTCGCACTGCGGCGACCGCTGCGGCGTGGCGGTCGCCCGGGAGGGAGCCATCGTCGGTCTCGGCCTGGACGTCGAGCGGGCCCGCCCGCTCGAGGACCGGGTCGTCGCCCTGGTGTGCTCCGAGACAGAGCGGGCCCGGATCGCGTCCCTGTCGGACCTGCCCGCGGGGCTGGCGGCGATGGCGGTCTTCTGCGCCAAGGAGAGCGCGTACAAGTGCCACTATCCGCTGGCCCGGACATTCCTCGACTTCCACGACGTCGAGATCACCCTCGAGCCGGGAAGCGGGACGTTCACCGCGACGATCCTGAAGGCGAGGAACCAGGAAGGCTGCGCCGTGCCACCCCGGGTCGGCGTCCTCCGGGGCCGGTTCGCCTGGAGCGGCGATCACATCTGGGCCGGCGTCACCCTCACAGCCCCGGAGCTTCAGCCTGGCCCTTAGAGATCGCGGCATGCCGACGTGGGGCCGTCTCATCGTCGCCTTCTGTCTGGCCGCGGGACTCGCGGCCCGCACGACTGCGGCGGAGGGGACGGCGTCCGCGCCGCGCGCATCGTTCCGCGAGGCTTTCCGGACCTTCACCGCGGACGGGCGCTACCTCGTCACCTTCCCCTCGCGGGCAACCGCGAAGGGCGCGTGGATCACCGCCGGCGTCGCCGCGGCGACGGCGCTCACGATCAACCGCGACCAGGCGATCCGCGACAACATCGTCGCGTCGGATCGGCC
>QHXY01000189.1 GCA_003223145.1 Acidobacteriota bacterium | reverse complement strand
GGCGGGGCGTCCCCCCCCGGGCGGCACGAGCTGCACGCCGCGCGCGGCGAAGCGCTCCTGGATCCCGGCGGAGGCCATCCCGGTGTTCCACGGTCCCCAGTTGATCGACACCACCCGGCCCGGCCAGACGCGGTCGAGCTGGAGCGCCAGGGCGTCGAGCGTCTCGTTGGCCGCCGCGTAGTCGCACTGGCCGGCGTTCCCGAAGCGCCCGGCGACCGAGCAGAACAGGACGAAGAACTTGAGCTCCTCAGGACGCAGCCCCCGGACCAGGGCGAGGGCGCCGTCGACCTTGGTGCCGTAGACGCGGTCGAACGACTCCGTGGTCTTGTCCTCGACGCGCCGGTCTTCGATCACGCCGGCACCGTGAATCACGCCGTCGATCCGGCCGTACTCGAGGTACAGGCCGTCGAGCAGCCGCGCGACGGCCTCGCCGTCGCGCACGTCGAGCTGGACGTAGCGCACCGTGGCGCCCGCCCGGCGCATCGCCTCGAGATGACGCCGGATGTCGCGGTCCTGCTCGATACGCCGGCAGGCCGCTTCGACCGCCGAAGGCGTGGCGAGCGGCCCGCCAGGATCAGCGTCGGCCGGTAGCGCGCGGCGATCTCCTGCGCGATCTCCGCCGTGATGCCCCGGGCGCCGCCGGTGACCAGGACCACCCACGACGAGTCGGGGGCGAGCCGCACCGGCGTTTCCGCCTCGAGATCCGCCGGCAGCGGTCGCAGCACGAGTCTCCGCGGGCCCCTGTAGCCGACCTCGACCTCGTCGTCCCCGGCGGCGATCTCCTGCAGCACCAGCGCGGCGCGCCTCGCGGGCGCGGCGGCCGCCTCGAAGTCGATCACCTTGCAGCCGGTCCCGGGCCACTCCCGCGCCAGCGTCTTGACGAGACCGGTCACACCGGCCTGCCCCGCGAAGAACCCCCGACCGTCCGGGAGATCCAGACCATACGCTCCTCCCATCGCTGTGGCGGCGACCAGCCGCCCGGAGCGGCCGGCATCCTTGAAGTCGGGGCGGGCCGCCCGCGCCAGCAGAAACAGACAGCGGACTTCGATATCCAGACGACTCTTCCATGCCACGGCGCCGATCTCGCCCGGGTCCGGGTCGAGACCGAGCGGCAGGAGGTGCACCAGCCCTCCGATCGGCCCGTACGCCCGGCGGACCTGGTCGAGCACCATCGCGACGCGCTCCGGGTCGGCCAGATCGGCCGTCAGGACGTCCTCGCCGGTCGGACCGGGCTGGCTCCGGTGCCGCAGCAGGACGGCGCGCCCGCCGCGCTCGCGGATCGCGGCCGCCAGGGCCGCCGCCGTGCCGCGTTCGTCGTCGGTGATGACCACAACGCGTTCTCCCGGTGTGAAGGGCGTGGTTGGGGAGAGCGGCAGCTCCACCGGCCGGATGAGAAAGCGCGGCACCACCTGAGGCGCCGTCGGGGCCGCCGTCAGAGGCGGCGCGGCGGCGGGCTGTGGCGCGGGCGCCGCCGCGACTGCCGGCGCGGCCTCGGCCGCCGTCGCCAGGTCGAGAATGCCGCGCAGCGTCTTGATGCGTGACAGGCTTTCCATGGCGTCCTGCAGCCGCTGCTGCAACGGGGCGGGACAGGCGCGCTGGAAGGCGCCCAGGATCTCGACGCGCTTGATCGAGTCGATGCCGAGATCGGCCTCGATGTTGAGATCGAGGTCCAGCATCGCGGCCGGGTACCCGGTGCGCTCGCCGACGATTCCCACGAGGGTGGTTTTCAGGTCCACCGGCGCGAGGGCGGCAGCGCCGGCCGGCGTCACAACCGCTGCCGCCACCGGTGTCGCCTCCCTCGCCGGCATCGCCAGGTCGAGGATGCCGCGCAGCGTCTTGATGCGCGACAGGCTTTCCATGGCGTCCTGCAGCCGCCTTTGGATCTCGGCGGGGCAGCCGCGCTGCAAGGCGCCCAGGATCTCGACGCGCTTGATCGAGTCGATGCCGAGGTCGGCCTCGATGTTGAGATCCAGCCCGAGCATTTCGGGGGGGTAGCCGGTGCGCTCGCCGACGATCGCGACCAGACGCTGCTGCAACTCGGCGTGCGACGCCGGGGCGGCGGCGCGGGCGGGCGTCACGGGCTCCGTCGCCGGCTCGGCCGGGACCGGTGCCGCGGGATGCGTCGCGATCGGCTCGGGCTCCGGGGCGGAGAGGATCGGGACGACGGGCCGCTCGTCCGGCCAGGGGCCGGCGGCAACGCCTCCCCCCTGGAGATACGACTGCATGACCGCTTTCTGTGTGTCCAGGAAGCGGCGCATCAGCTGCTGGAACTGCAGCACCACCTGCGCGGTCGCGTCCTCGCCGGGGACGCCCTGCGGGGGCGCGGCGGCCGCGGGTGCGGGCAGGTCGGCCGAATCTCCGTCCGGCCGCGGCGCCTCGGGTTCGCTCGCCGCCAGGCGGACGGGTGCCGGCCGTCGCTTCGGCTGGCTGAAGGGCCGGGCCGCGGCGCCGTTGACCAGCCAGGTCGCCGGTGAGAGCGGCACGGCCATGGTCTCCGTCTCGAGCGCAGCCAGGTTCAGCTGGCGCGCCGGCCGGTCGCGGAACAGACGGTCGAGATCGACCGCGACGGCGTGCGCCGCGAGCTGTCCCAGGAGGTGCAGAATCTGCACCAATCCGGGGCGCCCGGGGATGTCCGAGGCGATCGCGTGGTGGGGCCGCTCGCGCAGGATCTGCTGCGCCAGGCCGGTCAGGACGTTCTTCGGGCCGACCTCGACGAACAGTCGGGCGCCGGCCCGATGCATCGCTACGACCTCCTCGCTGAAGCGCACCGGCTCGACCAGATGTTCGGCGAGAATCGCCGCGACCATCTTCGGGTCGCGCGGGTAGGGAGCGGCGGTCGAGTTGGAGAACACCTCGGTCTGCGGCGCGCCGAACGGCACCTCCGACAGGATCGACGCCAGCCGATCGCGCGCCGGCGCGATCACCGGCGAATGGAAGGCGCAGGCCACCGCCAGCAGACGAGCCTCGATGCCGTCCTTCTTGAGTCGTTGAATGGCCTGCTGGACGCCGGCGCGCGTCCCGGAGATCACGGTCTGCCGCGGGGCGTTGAGGTTGGCGATCCAGACGTCCTTGA
>QHXY01000188.1 GCA_003223145.1 Acidobacteriota bacterium | reverse complement strand
CATCCTCTCGTAATCGGCCATGCGGCTCATCTCGAGAAGCAGGCGGATGTTCTCCCTCGACTGGTGGTAGATGCGGAGGAGCTCGAAGATCCTGCCCCTGGCGGACGGACCGTCCGCGTCCTTCTTGAAGTCGCGCATGCCAAGATGCTAGCACGCGCGCCCGCCCGTCTCAACGCACGGGCTGCCGGCCCGCGGGGCAGGCGCAGCAGGCTCCTGGTGAGGTTCCTAGGCGCTTTCGGGGGTGTCCCGGGCGATATCGGTGCGGAATTGCCCGCCTTCGAACTGGATGGTCTGCGCCGCCTCATAGCAGCGCTCCCTGGCCTGGGCGAAGGTGGCGCCGAGAGCGGTGACGGTCAGGACGCGACCTCCCGCGGCGATGAATTTCCCGTCCTTGACCGCCGTTCCGGCGTGGAACACCTCGACGCCCTCCAGCGCCTCGGCATCGTCGATGCCTCCTATCGGCGCGCCGATCTCCGGTTCGTCCGGGTAGCCGCGCGAGGCCAGGACCACGCAGACCGATCGCGCCTTCAGCCAGTCGATGTTGATCTCCTCGAGCCGGCCGGCCAGCGTCGCCTGCAGGATCGGGATGAGATCGCTCTTCATGCGGACGGCGATCAACTCGGCCTCCGGATCGCCGAAGCGCGCGTTGTACTCGAGCACACGCGGACCCTTCTTGGTCAGCATCAGTCCCACGTAGAGGACGCCGCAATACGGCCGTCCCTCTTCCGCCAGGCCGGCGACGGTGGGGACGAGGATCCCGTCCATGATCGAGCGGAACGTGTCGGCGTCGATGTGGACCGACGGCGAGTAGCCGCCCATGCCGCCGGTGTTCGGCCCTTCGTCACCGTCGCTCAGCCTCTTGTAGTCCTGGCAGGTCACGAGCGGCAGCACGCGCTGCCCGTCGGACAGCGCGAAGAAGGACGCCTCGTGTCCCTCCAGGAACTCCTCGACCACGACGCGGTCGCCGGCGACTCCGAAGCGCCGCTCGACCTGAAGCGCCTCGATCGCCTCATCGGCCTCCTTCTTGCCTCGCGCCACGAGAACGCCTTTGCCGCCGGCCAGCCCGTCGGCCTTGAGCACGACCGGGAACTCGGTCTTCTTTTTCTTGAGGAGGGCGCGCGCCTCGGCCGCCGAGCAGGCCACGTCAAAACGCGCCGTCGGTATCTTGTGCTTTTTCATGAACTCCTTGGCGAAGACCTTGCTGGACTCGATCTCAGCCGCCGACTGGGTCGCCCCGAAGACCGCTAGGTCGCGCTTCTGGAACTCGTCCACGATGCCCAGGGTGAGCGGCAGCTCCGGTCCGACGACGGTGAGTCAACCTTGATGGTCTGCGCGAAGTCCGCCAGCTCGACGATGGACGAGGGATCGATCGGGACGCGGTAGGCGAGCTTCGCCAGACCCACGTTCCCGGGAGCGCAATACAGCTCCTTGACGAGAGGGCTGCCGCGGAGTTTCCAGGCGAGAGCGTGCTCGCGGGCACCGCTTCCAACGACGAGAACCTTCATCGTGCCGTGGGTCCTCAGCGAAGGAGGCCGCGGGGGCATTCCGTGCACCGCGACGATTGAGGACGAAGCGCCGCGTGCTGCGGACGCCACAGGACGGCGGATTATTCCACACCGATTTCCGCTCCGTCAACATCGGCGGAGATCACCGGGGTGGCGCACCTGGAGGATTTCCGCGGCCGGCGCCGCGTTCGCTCAGGGGGCCGCCCCGGACGGCTGGTTGCGTCACGACGGCCCTCCCGCCGTTTCCGGTATAATCCCGCGCCGCTTGGCTTTTTTTCGCGAGGATTTCCATGCACCGGCTCGTGGATGACCTGATCGATGAGATCCTCCGGTTCACCTGGAGCTCGAACCCGACGGTGTCCACCGCCGCCGGGATCCACGACCACGATCACCGGCTGATCGACTGCGCGCCGGACGCAATCGACGCGCGGCTCAAGGCGACGTCGGCGTACCGACGGGAGCTGGCGAGTCTGGAACAATCCCTCCACCCGCTTCCGCCCGCGGACGCGCTGGATGTCGGGGTTCTCCTCGATAGCCTCGCTTCGGAGGAGCGCCTCCTCGAAGAGGTGCGAGCCCCCTTCCGCGATCCGGCTTATTACCTGGATGAGATCCTGTATGGCGTCTACTACCTGATCGAGCGGGAGTTCGCGCCGCTACCGGATCGCGTGCGGGCGGCGGCTGCGCGCCTCGGCGAAGTTCCGCGCCTGCTGCGGCAGGCGCGGGGGAATCTTTCCGATCCGCGGTCCATCCCGAAGGAATGGGTGACCGCCGCTCTCCAGCAGATTCAGGGGAGCCTCGCCTTCCTGATGGATCTGGGCCGCCAGGTCGCAGAGCGCGCCGGGCCGGCCGGACCGGAGCTGGAGAACGCCGTCCGGAAGGCGCTGCGGGCCCTTGAGGAATTCGGCGAGCACCTGAGAGGCCATCTGCTCGCCGAGGCGGTCGGCGACTTCGCCATCGGACGGGACCTGTTCGAATTTCTTCTGCGCACGCAGCACGGGATCGACATGGACGCGGATGCCCTGCATGAGTTTGGGCTGCACCTGGTGACGCGATCGCAGGAGAATCTGGTGGAGGCCGCCCGCGCTATTGATCCCCACCGCTCCTGGCAGGACCTGGTGGCCGAGTGGAAGTCGGACCACCCGGAGGCGGACGACTTTCTGGTCGAGTACCGCAGGGAAGTGGAGCGCGCCCGGGCTTTCGTGAAGGAGCGCGGCGTGGCGACCCTGCCGGCCGGCGAGCGCCTGCACGTGGTCGAGACCCCGCCATTTCAACGGACTGTCACGCCCTTCGCTGCCTACGTGGCGCCAGCGGCGTTCGAAGACGCCCACGACGCGTTCTTCTGGGTCACTTCGCCGGTGGCCGGCGCGCCGCCGGAAGTCCGCGAGCGCATGCTCCAGGACCACCTCAGGCCGGGTATCCCTGCGACCGTGGTCCACGAGACCTATCCCGGCCATCATCTGCAGCTTTCGGTCGCCACCCGCATCGCCTCGAAAGTCCGGCGCTTCTTCGTGACCCCGGTCTTGATCGAAGGCTGGGCCTTCTACTGCGAGGAGATGATGGCGGAGCAATCGTACTACCAGGATCCACGCAGCCAGGTGCTGCAGCTCAAGGACCAGCTCTGGCGGGCCTGTCGTGTGGTGATCGACGTCGGCCTGCATACGCGGGGGATGAAGGCGGACCGCGCGGCGGACATGCTGCATGACATCGCGCGGCTGGAATCCCCGAGTGCGCGCGCCGAGGTGCTGCGCTACACGCGTACGCCGACGCAGCCGATGTCCTACGCGGTGGGCAAGCAGGCGATCCTGGACCTGCGCGAGCAGATGCGGACACGCCTCGGCGCCAAATTCGACTTGCGGGCCTTTCATGACGAGCTCCTCTCCTTCGGATCGATCCCGATCGCCCGGATACGCGAGCGCATGACGAAGGGCGGCGCGGCGCCCCGCGGATCGTCATGAACCGAAGGACGGCCGCGCGCCTCCTGCTCGTCCCGGCGTGCGTGGCCGTTGCGGTGCTGGCCGCGGCGGGAACGTTTCCCGCGGCCAGCGACGCCGCCGGGCCGGATGCGGCAACCCACGCGCCCGAGATGGTGCCGCATCCCCTCGGGGACATTCCTCCCGACGACCCCCGGATGGAGGCGTATTCACACGGCAACTACGTCCTGCATGTGGCGGCTTTCCTCTGGACTGCGGCGATTCTGGGCCTGATCGTCTTCTCGGGATTCGGCGCGACGCTGCAGGCATGGGTCGAGAGGTTCACCCGGTCACCGAACCTGAAAGTCGCGCTCTATACCGTCCTCTTGATCTTTGCGAGCTTCGTCGCGGCGCTCCCTTTCAACGTCTACAGCGGTTTCGTCCGCGAAAGAAGGTACGGGTTCGCCAATCAGACCTTCGCCGACTGGATGGGCGACCAGGGGAAGGCGCTCCTGGTAGCGATCGTCCTGCAGCCGATTGTCATCGTGGTCCTGTATGCGGCCATCCGTCGCATGGGACGGCGGTGGTGGATGGCGGGTTCGTGCCTGGCGATGCTTTTCGCCGTCTTCATCATCGCCGTCGAGCCGGTGTTCATCGCGCCGCTGTTCAATACCTTCGAGCCGTTGAAGGATGCCCGGTTGCGATCGGACATCCTGGCCCTGGCGGGGCAGGAGGGGATCCCGGCGAACGAGGTCTACCAAGTCGACGCCAGCCGCCAGTCCAGCCACAACAACGCCT
>QHXY01000187.1 GCA_003223145.1 Acidobacteriota bacterium | reverse complement strand
CGAGCGCCTCGAATCGTCTCGAGCACCTGCGGCAGCGGTATTCGTACAGGGGCATATCCACGACCTCGTGCCGGGTCAATCTCAGGAAACGTCAGGATATCCGAGCCGCCCGGAATAGAGAAGCCTCGCGGCGCTCCCCGAGAGGAGCGCCATGTCGCGACCCATCGCCGACAAGACTTCGCGGGCGGCGCGCCGGCCGCTCATGTATGCCCCGTGCACCGTCTGGTAGTGCGGCGCTTCGGCGGTCGCCTCGCCGGCGAAGTGCAGACGGTCCTCGATCGGCGTCGCCAGGACGGCGCGCTGCGACCATCCTCCGGGACGCGTGAACGAGTACGAGCCGAGCGCGTAGGGGTCGCGCAGCCAATCGCGCAGCGACGACCACTGGAGCCGTCGCCTCGCCCCGGCCGAGGGAAAGACGTCCTCGACCCACGTCACGGCGCGCTGGCGGCCGGCGGTTTCGCCGAGATCGCTCAGCTCCTGCGCGGCGTTCCCCTCGATCCACCCGAGCAGGACCGGCGCGCCGGCGCCGACGGGATGCGGGTCCCAGAACGAGATGCGCCCGCCACGTGTGTGCCAGCCCGGAAAGGCGGGATCCAGATCGCGCCAGAACCAGGTGTCGAAAAGGAGGTGCACCACAACCACCCGTCCCATGCGAAGCGACTCGATGGACCGGAGCTTCCAGCCGGGAAGAGCGGGCGAGAAGACGGGCGAACCGGTCTGCAGGACGCCGATCGGCAGGGTCACGACCGCGCGCCGGGCGCGCGCCTTCTCGGGCCTGCCGTTGCGCTCGTACGACACGCGCACGCCGAACCGGCCCCACTCCACCTGTCGCACCACGCACGACGTCCGCACCCGATCCCCGAGCGCCGCGGCCAGGTTGTTCGGCAGGATATCGTAGCCGCCGATGACCTGATAGTTCCGATCGAGGTAGCGGTCCCAGGCGGCGTCGTCCTCCATGGCCGCCCTCAGGCTGACCTCATCTGCCTCCGCCGACCAGGAGAGCGCGTGCTCGGCGAGCGCGTCCTGCTCCGCGGGCGTGAACTTCTCCGTCTCGAGGAACTCCCGGAACGAGACATCCTCGCCGTGATAATCGTGGTAGGAGCGCGCCAGGCGGCCTTCGATCTCTTCCTGTCGCACGGGGTCCGGCTTCTGGAACCCGCCGGAGCCGGACCACGGCCAGGTGCCCCAGTCGGAGAAGGGACGCGTCTTCACGCCGAACTCGCGCACCAGCTCCCAGGTCGGCGCGCGCGAGCCGTGAATCATCTGCGCCCCCATCTCCAGCCCGTGAGGCGCGCGGTCGTGGAGGGTGTGGATGCGGCCGCCCACGCGATCACGCGCCTCCAGGACGAGGACGTCGAGCCCGGCGCGCGTGAGATCGCGCGCCGCGGTCAGGCCGGCGATCCCGGCGCCGATGACCACGACGTCACGCGCGCGCTCCACGGACAGCCCCCCGCACCCGTGCAGAGCGACCCCCGCGCCGGCCAGCGCGGCGGTCTTCACGAACGATCGACGTGTGAACCTGGGCATCGGCCAGAGACGCTCCGGGAGCGGGCGATTCTAGCGCAAAAGGGCGGGGGGATAGGCGCGTCCCCGGCCCGCATCCGGCTCAGGGACAGGGCGACGCGTTGGGGCGCTGTTGACCGTTCGACCCGGTGCCGAGCGGACCCTCGCCGCAGGTGTTCCGTCCGGTGACGAGATAGTAGAACGCGGCTCCCGGTGCCGGTGCCGCGGCGTCCAGGGCGGCGGGGGAGGGAAGGGATGGCGACAGGCAGGTGTGATTGTAGGTCCACAAGCCACCGCCGATCGTTCCCCGGTACAAATCGTACGAGGCCGCGGCGGCGTTGGCGGACCAGCCGAGCGTCTTGGAGTCGCTGAACGCTAGATCCTGAGCGACCTCCGGCGGGGCACAGTCGCAGGCGTCGCCCCGGCCGTCGCCGTCCGAGTCCCTCTGATCCGGGTTGAAGGCCGCCGGGCAGTTGTCGCAGGCGTCGCCGACACCGTCGCGATCGGCGTCCGCCTGGCCCGGGTTGGAGGCCAGAGGGCAGTTGTCGACGGGCAGCACCAGGCCGTCGGAGTCGAGATCCGGATCCAGGTAGAGGACGTAATAGGAGTCTTCGGCGATGCATCCGGATCCGGAGCAGGGTCCGCGCACCGAGACCGAGTAATCTCCCGAAGGCTGGGCGCTGATGAAGTGCGGATCGGGGGACGAGGAATCCTGGACCGGGATCCCGGTCGCGCCGTTGAGGGCCAGGGTGCCTTGCAGGAGCGAGACCAGTCCTTCACGCGCGTCCAGGTCGGCGCGGACGGTGGCGGCTCCGGCGAGGTGGAGGCGGTAGTGATCGACGTCGGCGGCGGGGCTGACCACGCCGCTCACGGCGCGCGGCACGACGACGGCATCGCCCGTCGCGAAGCTGCCATCGTTGCTCGAGGCCCCCAGTGTGACGGACATCTGGTAGAAGGTGTTGGAGGTGCCGACGAAGCTCCGCAGCTCACGGATACGGATCGTGTAGACGCCGTCGGCCGGAAGGGCGACCTGGATGTACGGGTCGACCGGGTCGGTCGCGGTGTAGGCGTCTTCCGCGAGGATGGCGCGCGCCGGATCGAACAGAGTCGCGACGATCTCGGCGGGAGGCTGGTCGGGGCTGAACACGGCCGAATCGATGTCGATCGTGACGACCTGACCCGCCCGCCCGTCGAAGCGGTAGAAATCCTGGTCTCCCGGGGGATTGATGAGCGCGTCGATCGAGGGGAGAACAGGTGGAAGGAGCGGGGTGGCGACGCCGAACGAGTCGTTGGGATCGACCTCGATCGACAGGACATACAGATACGCTGTCCCGCCTCCGCCGCTGGCGTCGCGCACGCTGATGTAGTACGTGCCGCTCGCGGCGACTTGCGCGCTCGCCGCCGGGTCGTCGAAGCTCCCTTGGGACTGGCTCTGAGCAAGGACTGTGCTTCCGTCCCGATCAAGGATGGTGAGGACCGCGCTCAGGCTGGAGCCCGGTTGGGCGCCGGCCCGGAAGCCGCGGGCCAGGATGTCGGCCACCACCGTCTGCCCCGCCTGCAGGCCGACGGCGTAGATATCCACGTCGCCCGGCGCCCCGATCGTCCCGCCGACGCTGGCGGCGGGCACGAGCGGCTGGGCCACGGGGGGCGAATCGTTGGGCTCGACTTCCCTCCTCAGGTCGGCGCGCAGCGGTGAAATCGCGGCGCAGGCCGCGAGCGCGAGGATTCCGCAGCGACAAGCGACCCGCGGTGACAACATCGGCTGCCGCCTCGATCCGACTCGGTCCACGTTTCACCGAAGCTCGAGAAAGTGGAAGCGGCGCCCGCCGTCGCGGGCGCCGCTTCGGGATGATCGGCCGTCGGAGAAGAGATGAGTGTTCCCGGCTCCTCCCGGCCGTTACTGTCTGTTACCGTGGTTGAGCACCCGGACGCTGGTGCAGCACTGGAACACCTGGCCCCCTACCGTGCTGGACACGCAGACGTTGGCGTTGCTTCCGTCCAGGACGTCCGTCATGGCCGCGATCAGGTCCTGCCGATTGCCGTCCAGCGTGCTGCAGACCCCGTCGCTCGGGCGGTCGAACTTCAACGAGGCCGTATTGCCCGAGATCGATCGCGCGGCCAGGTCCTCGAACAGTCCCGTCTCGAAGCGGGTGCCACCGTCCGGATCCGGGCACGATAGCGAGGCAGGATCCGGGAAGTTGGTGTTCCCGGCGCGCGACACGTGCGCGATCCCGAGAGTACCGGGCGGGATCGGCGACGGGCTGGCCGGATTGCAGGCGTCGACCACCGACAGGTTGATCGTGAAGGAGTTCCCCTGTGCGTTGAGATTCAGAGTCGCCGGGTTGATGCTGCAGACGGGCTGCATGACGGCCAGCGGCGAGTGCACGCATCCCGACCTCGGATCGCAGGCGTCGGCGGTGCAGGAGTTGCCGTCGTCGCAGTTCGGCGGCGGCCCACCGGCGCACTGGCCGTTCCGGCAGACGTCACCGGTGGTGCAGGCGCTGCCGTCGTCACAGGGGGCGGAATTGTCAACATGGACGCATCCCGACGACGGGTTGCAGGAGTCATCGGTGCAGCCGTTCCCGTCGTCGCAGGAGACGGCCAAGCCGGTGCACCGGCCGTCGGCGTTGCAGGTGTCGCCCCGGGTGCAGGCGTTGCCGTCATCGCAGGCCGTGTCGGGGGCCGGCGTGAAGACACACTGGCCGTTGACGCATGCGTCGGTGGTGCAGCTGTTGTTGTCGTTACAAACGACCGGCGAGCCGATGCACCGGCCTTCGCTATTGCACGTATCACCCCGGGTGCAGGCGTCACCGTCGTCACAGGTCGCCCCGTCCAGCAGCTCATGGCGGCATTGCCCTGTCGCGGAGTCGCAGGAGTCACGTGTGCACTGGTTGCCGTCGTCGCAGTCGACCGGCGTCCCTCTGCAGATCACACCGTTGCCCGGGATCTGAACGCAGGTATCTTCGTGTGTGCAGGCATTGCCGTCATCGCACGACGCCCTGGGCGTCGGCGTGAAGACGCACTCGCCGTTGACGCAGGCGTCGGCGGTGCAGGCGTTCTCATCGTTGCAGGTGACGGGTGTGCCGGCGCACTTGCCGTCGGCGTTGCAGACGTCGCCGCGCGTACAGGCGTCGCCGTCGTCACAGGTGGCATCGACGGGCTTTTGAGGATTGGAACAGGCACCGGTGTGCGGATCGCAGACACCGGTCTCGTGACACTGGTCGGAGGCGACGCACGTCACCGGATCCCCGGCGACGCAGGTTCCCCCCTGACACGTGTCGGTCCGAGTGCAGACGTCGCCGTCGTCGCAGGAGGTGCCGTCGGGCTGATTCCGGCAGGGATCGCAGAGAGTTCCAGCGTCGGTCATGCGACCGGTTGCGGCCTGGAAGGTGATCACCTCGCCGTGCTCGGTCTTGAGCCGATAGTAGGCGGGCTCCCATTCGTTGAAGTCGAGGTCCTCGTAAATGGTGCCACCGGCCTCGACGAGTTCGAAGCCTGTTGTGGAATAAACCACGAAGCCAGCATTGAGAAGCTCAAGCGAGCCTCCGGTCGAGGTCGTCTCGACGATGACCGGGTGTGTGGGAAGGATCGATGCGATCGACCCGTCGGTCTCCATCGTGACGCGGAACTGGTAGCTCCGCCCATCGCTCAACGAGAAGGACAGCAGATGGTCGACCGTTGGATCGACACAGAGGCTTGGAATGAAGCCACCGCAGGCGGATTCTTCCCATCCCGTCGCGAGAAGATGGCCCCGCACGGCGGAGGCGTTCCCGGCGCCGGTGCAGATTCCGGACTGACACGTGTCGATGGCCGTGCAGGCGTCACCGTCGTCGCAGCTTGAGCCGTCGGGCTTGGCCGGGTTGGAACAGGGTGTCGGCCTGGGTGCAGGCGTTACCGTCATCGCACGTCGTCCCCGAGATCGGGATGAAACGGCACTCGCCATCGAGGCAGGCGTCCTCCGTGCAGGGATTCTGATCGTCGCAGAGGACCGGCGTGCCCGCGCAGCGGCCGTCGGCGTTGCAGACGTCACCGGACGTGCAGGCGTTGCCGTCATCGCACGTCGCGTCGGACGTGGGCTCGGACTTGCAGGTGCCGCTGTCCGGGTCGCAGAAGTCTCTTGTGCATTCGTTGCCGTCGTCGCAGACCACCGGCAGGTGCTCGCATTTTCCGGTGTCGGGATTGCAGCGGTCGGTCGTGCAGGCGTTGCCGTCGTCGCAGTCGACCGGCGTGTGGACGCACTGCCTGCCTCCGGTGCTGAAGCGCACCGTCCCGGTCGTGCTTCCGGACATCCCCGTCAGCGTGCCACCGGGCGCCCCGATGTAGTCGATCCGGTAGGTGATGTCGAAGAAGCTGTCGACGGCCCATTGTCCGCCGGCGGCCTGCGTCAGGGTCGTCTGACCTGGGCTCGGCAGGCCGAAATCGGTCCCCGCAGTGATGCGCAGCAGGTCGAAGTCCGGATCACCCGTGATCTGGCCGGAGAGCCGGAACAGGAGGGTGGGGAATGACTGCACCGGGTCGCCCAATGTGCGCGGGCCGTCCTGTGTCTCGGAATCGACCGACATGCTGATGGCCCGGCTGAAGCCAGCCAGGGACCCGGTGCCCGTCAGGTTCAGGCCCAGGGTGGCGCCGGCGCACTCCTGCTCGCCGCCCAGCGTGCCGCCGGGCTGGTCGCAATCCACGCCGGGGATCGGCGGCACGAAGGAACAGAGTGTGCTCGCAGTGGGGCAGGTGAAGCCGCCGTGCTTGGCGGCGAGCTCGATGGCACTGCCCGCTGGCAGACCATCCAGAATCATCAGTGGGCTCTGGCTCACGTAGCCGCAACCCTGCGGCGGCAGATCGGCGGTGCCCTCGCCGTTGTCCGGCACAACGCATCCTTGGGGCTCGCACCGGTCGACGGTGCAGGAGTTGTTGTCGTCGCAGTTGGTCGGAGTTCCCTGGCAGCTGACCCCCTCCGGGGGGCTCTCGACACAGCGGTCGTCCGAGGTGCACGCATCACCGTCGTCGCAGGCGGCCCCGGGCGTCGGGGTGAAGATGCACTGACCGTCCCGGCAGGCGTCGGCGGTGCAGGGGTTGTGGTCGTCACAGGTGAGACCCGTGCCCACGCACCTGCCATCGGTGTTGCAGGCGTCGTGATCGGTGCAGGCGTTGCCATCGTCGCAGGTGATGCCGGCGACCGGCTTGAAGACGCATACGCCGTTCTCGCAGGCGTCGGCGGTGCAGGCGTTGTCGTCGTTGCAGACCGTGGGTATCCCGGCGCACCTGCCATCGGTGTTGCACGCGTCGCCGGTCGTGCAGGGGTTGTCGTCGTCGCACGCGACGCCGGCGGTCGGCCTGAAGACGCACTGACCGTCCACGCAGGAATCGGCGGTGCAGGGGTTCCGGTCGTCGCACAGGCTGGCTCCGTTGTCGACGTTGCCGTCGCAGTCGTCGTCGATGCCGTTGCAGGTCTCGGGCACGCACGGCGCGAGATAGGTGATCGTCGCCGACTGCAGGGCGGGCGTCAGGGAGGGATCGGTGCTCGACAGGTTGGCCCGGTACTGCAGGTAGCGGGCGCTCGGGCTGATGATCGCGTTGCCGCTCAGACCCGTCCATGGCGACCAGGTTTCATCGGGCGCGGCGGTATCGCCGGAGCGCGTCTCGAGGACGATGCTCGTGCCATCGGGCACCTCGGACGTCGTCTGCAGGTCGATCCAGCGGGCGCTGCTTGCCGCGTCGAAGACATGGGAGACGAACGTGCCGCTGACGGCATACGGGCTCATCCGGAACCAATCGAAGACCTCTTTGCCGCCACCCGGGAGAAAATCACTGAAGATCGGGCGCATGTCGGCAGTGGGTGGGTTCGTGTGTGTGGAGACCAGCGTGCCGTCGACGTAATAGGCGACGACGTCGGACTTCCAGTCAATCCGGTAGCGATGGAAGGCGTTGAACAGGGAGCCCGGGACGTTGCTGTTCTGCGTCGTGCCGTTGTTCGTGCTGTCCATCAGATTGACGACGGTCAGAGGAGTGCGGAAGACGGCCCACGGGGCCGCGGTGAGCATGGTGCCGAAGCCCGACGAGTTGAGCGGCGATCCGGAGAAGCTGGCGGAGAACTCGAGAGTGCGACCCGGTCCGTAGACGGCGATCGTCCCGACCTTGACGCCGTCCAGAGTCACCTTGCCATCGGCTGCCCGGGGGCGGGGTATCGCCCGAGAATTCGGTGCCGAATGTGGGGGCGAGAATGACTTCACCATCGGTCGTCTCGGAGATGTAGGTGCCCGCGTCCAGCGTCCCGGCGCCGAAATCGACGACGGTCGTGTCCACGAACGAAGCTGGAGTGAGCTCCGGGCGAGGAACGGGCCCCGCGGCCGACACGTGCGCCGGGCCCGCGGCATCCGGCTTCCCGGCAACCAGGTCGGGAAGAAAGACCGTCAGGACAAGCGCCAGGACCAGGACCAACGTGGAGACCGTGGAACCACACTTCGTCCTACCGAACATTGGATTCCCTCCTCATGCCGTGCACGGAGATCACGCGGGACAGGCCAGCATCGTCTCGCGTCCCGCGGCTCGGATTGACGTCATTCTCTTGGTTGGATGTTGTGATGATTGCGATCTCGCAGCCTGCCTCGGTCCGGCAGACACAGCCTTCAACTGATACCCCTCACGGCGACCCAGATTCCTGACCGGAGCGGGAAGGGGATGCTTCCGAACCCCGAAAGCAGGGTGAAGAGTCCAATCTTGGCTTCTTGGGTGAGGTCCCCGCCACCCCTTTCGCCCCCGACGGGTACCGTCCGCCTGTGCCGATCGCAGCGGGATCTGCTGCGCTCCGTATACGGCGATGTCGAAAGGCTGTCAATCAAAATATTCTCCGGACAGGCGCGCGGGACCTCAGAGGTTGGAAAGCCCAAGGTGATCGCGGAGAGTTTCGAAATCCGAGCCGGACGGCCACCGATCGAGAGTCAGACGATCCAGACAAGTTCGAGGGCAAGAAAGAGGATGAGCCCCAGAGCGGCGCCGCCGGCGCCCGCGATGACGCCGAGGCGGTCGATTTCTCCGTGCCAGGCCCGCCGAAGCACGTAGGCCAGCGTTCCGATCTGCAGGAATGGGGTCACCAGGGGGATGAAGAACAGGCCCAGCGACAGCAGGCCGAGGACCCACGACACGATCGTCGACGCATGGAGCCGTCCCCCCTCGGTACGCCCGGTGCCGGGTGTGGCTGGCCAATCGTCAGTCATGCTTCGGCATGCTGAAGAGACCGAGGTTCATGAGATTAATGACAGAATTCACGGCGATGTAGCGCAGCGGCTCGCCGGGAATTTCCAGCGTGCGTCTCAGCATCCACGCGGGCGGCGGCTCCCCGTGCAGCATCCCGGCGAGAAACGAGCCGGCCTTCGTCCCCATGGCGATGCCGTGGCCGGTATAGCCGCCGCAGTAAATGATGTTGCCGGACGTCCCCGCAGTCCCGATGATCGGCTCCTGGTCGGCCGTGCAGCCCATCGGCCCGGTCCAGGTGTGCTGGAACGGGTACGATGCCAGGGCGGGGAAGCTCTTCGACATGCAGCGGTGCAACGCCCGGAACAGGAACGGGTCGCCACGGTGGAACAGACCGTTGTCGTAGAAGTACTCCGCCCCGGCCCCGACCAGCACCCGCCGCCCCGGCGCCTTGCGTCCCCACATGTACATCTCTCGCGAGGTCATCACCAGGATGCTGTCGGGGACGTCCTTCAGCACCTCGGGGGGCACCGGCCCGGTGACCGCCGCGGCGGTGTGCGCCGGGAACAGACGCGACGCGGCGATGCCGAGCTTCGGGGTGTAGCCGTTGGTCGCGACGATCAGGCGCGGTGCGCGCAGGACGAAACGCTCGCCGCGCGCGACGGCGGGCGAGGCGTCCTCGATCGTCTTGACGGAGCTTCCCTCGTGCACCGCGGCCCCCAGGCTCTGGGCCGCGCGCTTCAGCCCGATGGCGTAGCGATACGGATCGAGCTGGGTCACCGGGGCGCGCTCCAGATCGCAGCCGATCTGCAGCCGATCGATCAGCGCGATGGTGTGGGCCACGTTGTCCTCGGTGCCCGGTGGTGTCCCCATCTCCGTGCCGTTCCCGAGGACGCCGCCGCTGCGTCCGGTGGCGCCGAACCCGGCGTACCGGGCGTCGAGCACGACCACCCTGGCGCCCGGCGAGCGCAGGAGCGCATGGACCGCGGTCGACAGTCCCGTCACGCCCCCGCCGATGATCGCCACGTCGGCCTCGTGCTCGCCGACGAGCGGCGCCGAGGTCGGCTCGCGCCCGCGCGACACCCAGAACGAGTTGTTGGGCGTCCAGCGATCGTCCTTGAGGTAGAGACGCGCCCCGCCAAAATAGACGCCGCCGGCGCCGATCACGGCCGCCGATCTGAGAAAGCCTCGCCGGCTGATGGAAATGGGGCGGGCGGAGTCCATCAGGGCGGAATTGTAGGACAGAAAAACCGATTCGCGCCCGCACCGCTTCCCGTGCCAGGGCGGCCCGCGGCGTGGGGCGACGTGGTATCGTGACCCTCATGCGCCGCGTCTTGAGATGGACGTTGCTGATCCTGGGTCTCGTCCTCGGATCCCTGCTCGCGGTGGCGGTGGGCCGGGGGATCTATCGGGTCATCTGGCCCGACCCGGTCCCGGTCACCGTCTACCGGCTGGCGCGCGGCACCGTCGAGGAGACGGTGACCAACAGCAAGGCGGGAACCGTGAAGGCCCGCCGCCGGGCGAAGATCAGCCCGGAGGTCGGCGGCCGGGTGGAATCGATCGGCTTCCGCTCGGGGGCGCAGGTGCGGCGGGGGGACGTGCTCCTGCGGATCTACGCCGGCGACCTGAAGGCGTCGATGGCCCTGGCGGAGCAGGACCTGGTGACATCCCGGGCCTCGGCGCGCGAGGCCTGCCTGATGGCCGAACTGGCGCAACGCGACCTGAAGCGCACCCTCGATTTGAAGGACGAGAGGATCGTCTCGGTCGAGGTTCTCGACCGGCTGCAGAATCAGTCGGAGAGCTCGGCGGCCCGCTGCGAGGCGGCGCGCGCCAACGCCGAGCGGGCCCAGGCCGCCGTGGATCTCGCGCGCGCCAATCTGAACAAGACGGTGCTGCGCGCCCCCTTCGACGGCGTGGTGGCCGATCTGAAGGCGGAAGTGGGCGAGTGGGTATCGCCCTCGCCACCGGCCCTGCCGATCCCGCCGGTGTTCGATATCATCGACCCGAGCTCGATTTATGTCAGTGCCCCCCTGGACGAAGTGGACGCCGGGAAGGTGCGGCCGGGCCAGACGGCGCGCGTCACCCTCGACCCGTATCCCAACCGTTCCTTCCAGGGACACGTGACGCGGGTCGCGCCGTACGTCCAGGACATCCAGGAGCAGAACCGCACGCTCGAGGTCGAGGTCGATTTCGACGACGCGGCGTTCGCGCGATCGCTCCTTCCGGGAACCTCCGCCGACGTCGAGGTCATCCTGCGTTCGGTCGAGAGGGTGCTGCGCATTCCGACCTACGCTCTCCTCGAGGGCGACCGGGTGCTGGTGTTCAACGGCGGGCATCTGGTGGCCCGGCAGGTGAAGACCGGCATGCGCAACTGGGAGTTTTCGGAGGTCCAGGAAGGCCTGAACGAGGGGGATCCGGTCGTCGTGTCGCTGGATCGCGCGGAGGTGAAGGAAGGGGTGCGCGCCACCATCGGCGACGAGACGGGCGCCCGGAAGGACGGGACGGGCAAGACGTGATCGAGCTGC
>QHXY01000186.1 GCA_003223145.1 Acidobacteriota bacterium | reverse complement strand
ACCGGCGACCACATGGTTCACGGCGACCACCCGGACGCCAAGCCGGTCTTCGATCTCGATTCGCTGCAGCTCCTGGTCCTCGCCAACCTGCTGCGCGGCGGGCGTTACATGAGCGGCCGCGAGATCGTACCGGCGCCCGATTTGTTTCCCGGCGCGACCGAGAACCCGTTCGCGCCGCCCTACGACTTCCGTCCCCTGCGCCTGATGAAGAAGATCGAGGCGGGCGCCCGGTTCATCCAGACGCAGATCACCTTCAACGTGGCCCGTTTCGCGGCGTTCATGGAGGGCGTGCGCGATCTCGGGTTGGATCGCCGGGTCCCGATCCTGGCGGGCGTCGCGCCGCTGCGCTCGGCGCGCGCGGCGCGTTACCTGCAGGAGCGCGTGCCCGGCATGGAGGTGCCGGACGCGATCGTGCGCCGCATGGAACAGGCCGGGCCCGACCGGACACGCCGCGAGGACGAGGGGATCCGAATCTGCGTCGAGATCATCGATCAGCTCCGCGACATCAAGGGTCTTGCCTGGTTCCACCTGATGCCCATCCGCTGGGAGGAGGCGGTGGGCGAGATCGCCTCGCGCGCGCGTCTCCTGCCGGCGCGCGCCTCCCTTCTCGGACCTTTCGCTGCCGCGGCGGTGGATGACGGTGGCGCGGAGGGCCGCGCCGCCGCCGACGGCTCCGCCCTGCAGCGCGCCCGGGAGCACAGGGCATGAAAACCGTGCTGTCGTCGAAGACCCGAACCATCGTCCTCGGCCCTGACGAGCCGTTCGTGATCATCGGTGAGCGGATCAACCCGACCAACCGGAAGAAGCTGGCCGAAGAGCTGCGGCGCTTCGACTTCAGCCGCGTCAAGAGCGACGCCATCGCCCAGGTGAAGGCGGGGGCGCACATGCTCGACGTGAACGCCGGCATCCCGGGCGCCGACGAGCCGGGGATGCTCAAGGGCGCGGTGCAGGCGGTCATGGAGGTCGTCGACGCGCCGATCTCGATCGACTCGTCCACGCCCGAGGCGTTGGAGGCGGCGCTCCCGGCCTACGCCGGCAAGGCGCTGGTCAACTCGGTGACCGGCGAGGACGAGGTGCTGGAGCGGCTGCTGCCGCTGGTCAAGAAACACGGTGCCGCCGTCATCGGCATCGCCAACGACGATACCGGGATCAGCAACGACCCGCACGAGAGACTGCGCATCGCGCGCAAGATCGTGGAGCGCGCCGCCGACCACGGCATCCCCCGCGAGAACGTCCTCATCGATCCGCTGTGCATGCCGATCGGCGCGAACCACGAGTTCGGGCGGGTCACCTTCGAGACCATGCGGCTGGTGCGCGAGGAGCTCGGCGTGAACATGTCGGTCGGCGCGGGCAACGTGGGGTTCGGCCTGCCGGACCGGCCGCCCCTCACCACCAGCTTCATCCTGCTCGGCATGCAGGTCGGCCTCACCGCCTCGATCACCAACGCCCTGGAGCCCGAGATCTACAAGATGATCCTGGCGGGCGACCTGATGCTGGGGCGGGACCCCTTCGGCAAGAAATGGAACGCCCACTTCCGGAAGGTGTCCGCTGGCAAGGCGGGAGCCCGCCCGGATTCTCAGCAGACCTCGCCGGTCACCCCGTCCTCCCCCAGGGCCTGACGCCGCCGGGCCGTCCGCAGGGGTCACCCATGGAACCCACGGTCGCAGCAAAAGCCGAGAAGGTCAAGGTCACCTTCCTGCCCAGAGAGACCACGACCCGGGTCCCGGCCGGCACCACCCTGTTCCACGCCGCCGCCTGGACCGGCCAGCCGATCGAGTCCACATGCGGGGGCCGCGGGACGTGCGGCAAGTGCCGCGTGCAAATCGTCGAGGGCGCGGCCCCGGTCACACCGGCCGACCTGCAACACCTTGGGCAGGAGGACATCGATTGCGGCTGGCGTCTCTCCTGTCAGACCGAGGTGCGGTTCGAGATGGTGGTCCAGGTGCCACGCCTCCTGACCACGCCGAAGACCGCCATGTTCGGCGTCGGACGCCAGGTCCTGCTCGACCCGAATGTGCACAAGGTGCATTTGAGACTGGCGGAGCCGACACTGCACGACCAGCGATCAGACTACCAGCGCATCAAGGACGCCCTGCGCGAGGAGGGGTTCGCGATGACCGCCTCGCTGCCGGTCCTGCGCACCCTTCCCAAGACGCTGCGGGAGGCTGAGTTCGACGTGACGGTCGTCCTGTGCGGCGACTCGTTGATCGCCGTGGAGGCGGGCGACACCACCAACGAGTGCTACGGCGTCGCCTTCGATGTCGGCACGACCACCCTCGTCGGCACCCTGATGGACCTGAACAACGGCGAGGCCCGCGCCGTGGGCTCAACGCTCAACGCGCAGGCGATTCACGGCGGTGACGTCCTGTCGCGCATCTCCTACACCATGGGCAAGAAGGAGGGGCTCGAGGAGCTGCAGCACCTTGCCACCTTTACCCTCAACGGGATCATCGAGAGACTCGTCGGCGAGTCGGGCGTGCCCACCTCGAGGGTGTATGAGATCACCGTCGCCGGCAACCTGACGATGATGCACCTGTTGCTGGGGATCGACCCCGAGCCGATCTCCGTGACGCCCTTCGCGTCCGCCGCGGCGCACGGGCTCGATCTCAGGGCCTGCGACCTCGGCATCGCCATCCACCCGGAGGGGCGGGTCTACCTGTTCCCGGCGATCGGCGCCTACGTCGGCGGCGACATCGTGGCGGGTCTCTTGGCGACCGCCGTGCCGCGCGGCAACCGGCTGCGCCTGTTCGTCGACGTTGGCACCAACGGCGAGATCACCCTCGGCCACGAACAGCGCTCCGTCGCCACAGCCGCCCCGGCCGGACCGGCGTTCGAAGGGGCCGAGATCTCCTGCGGCATGCGGGCCACGACCGGCGCCATCGAGGGTGTGCAAATCACGGACGACGCGGTCGGCCTGCAGACCATCGATGACGCTCCGCCCGTCGGATTGTGCGGCTCCGGCCTCGTCGACGTCGTGGCCCAGCTCTACAAACGGGGTCTCATGGACGCGACCGGTCGCATGCGCTCGGCCGAGGAGATCGCGCACGCCGTGCCGGCCTCGCTCGCCGCGCGGCTGATCACCGTGGACGGCGTGCGCGCGTTCGTCCTGGCGACCGCGCAGGAGACCGGCGGCAGGCCGGTCGTGTTCACGCAGAAAGACGTGCGCCAGCTTCAGTTCGCCAAAGGATCGATCGCGTCCGGCATCAAGGTGCTGATGAAGGTGATGGGGGTCGGGCCCGCCGACCTGCATGAGGTGCTGCTGGCGGGAGCCTTCGGATCCTACATCCACCCAGACGCCGCGCGCATCATCGGTCTCGTGCCCGCCGTGCCCCTGGATCGCATCCGCGCGGTGGGCAATGCAGCCGGCGAGGGAGCGAAGATCGCCCTGCTCTCCTATCGCGAGCGCGAGGCCGCCGAGGCGATGCCGTCCCGCGTGGAGTACATCGAGCTCAGCGGCCGCGAGGACTTCAACGACATTTTCATGGGCGTCCTCGGCTTCCCGCCGCTCGACAGCCTCCCCTGATCGCGGCTCCCGCTCAGTAGCGCGGGAATCCCCGCTGCGCCAGACCGACCTCGAGCGCCTGGCTCTCCTCGTAGAGGAGCGGAACGAACAGGCGCCTCCTGCCGTCCCCGTAGACGATCAGGAGGTTCGGGGCCAGACCGCCGGCGCGGGGCCTGCGGCGCCAGTCGATCACCGCCCGCCAGGACACCTCGGTCTCTGCGAGCGGACCACGCAGCGTGAATCCCCGCTCGTCGATGATGAGTCGTGAAAAGCAGTAGCGGGCGGTGAAGTAGGCGGCGCAACCCCCGATGAGCAGGCCGAAGGCGCCGCGCCAGACCAGCGGCCTCCCCGCCGCCGAACCCCCCATGCCGCGCGCCAGGAAGACCGTGCCGGTCAGGAGGAAGTAGAGCGCGGCCGTGAGCCAGAGATAGCGGGGAAGAGGGCGGCTGCGCAGGACGAGGGGCGGCAGGTCGACGGCCGGATCCGGACTGTGCGGCGGACCGCTCACGCCGGCTGGTTGAGGAGCTCGCGGCAGGACGGCAGGACCCGTTGAATGGCCTCCTGGAGAGTACCCGCCACGATCGCGCCGGCGGCGTTGGTGTGGCCGCCGCCGCCGAAGCGCGCGGCGAGGCGATTGATGTCCAGGCTCCCCTTGCTGCGGAAGGAGAGCTTGGTCCGGTCCCCTTCGAGCTCCTTGAACAGCACCGCCATGACGACGCCGTCGATCGTCAGAAGGTCGTTGACGATGTCGGAGGTGTCCTCGAGCTCCGCCTGGCAGCCCTGCACCTGCTCGCGCGTCAGGCGGATCCAGGCGAGCCGGCCACCTTCCTCCTGTCGGAGATCGGCCAGGGCGACGCCGCCCAGGCGCATCAGCGCGGCGGTGTTCCGCTCGTAGACCTCCGCGTACACCCGCGGCGGGTCGACGCCGGCCGCCAGCAGCTCCGCCGCCGCCTCGTGGCAGCGCGGCGACGTCTTGGAGAAACGGAAGTAACCCGTGTCGGTCACCATCGACACGTAGGCGGCCTGCGCCGCATTCCGGTCGATTTCTCCTCCCATCGCCTTGATGATCTGGAACACCAGCTCACCGGTGGCGCACGCGTCCGGGTCGATGATGTTCACCTTCCAGAAAGGCTCGGTGACATTGTGATGGTCGATGCAGATCGTGGTGGCGCGTGACGCCCGGATTGACGGCTCGAGCGGCCCCATGCGGGAGGTCGCCGAGTTGTCCAGCATGAAGATGAGGTCGGCGTTGCGCAGGTACTCCTCGTGGCGCCCGCGCTCGAACACCTCGACGCAGCCGTCCGGGTCGAGGAAGCGGTACCTCGCGGGCAGCGGCTCCGTGTTGATGATGCGTGTCTCGATTCCGCGCGACCTGAGATAGCCGCGCAGGCAGAGCTCCGCTCCGATGCCGTCGCCGTCGGGCGTGATATGGGTGGTGAGCGCCGCGCTGCGGGCCGGGTCTACGAGGGGCTGCAGACGCCGGGCTGCGTCCGCGAGCATCGCCCGGTCTTTGCCGGTCACTCGTCCTCCTTCTTCGGCATCCGCACCACGCCGTCCCGGTAGGCCCGCGACAACTCCACGTAGGCGCGCGCGTTGGCGTGGATTCTTTCGATCTCGTCCGTGCGCAGCGGCCGGACCACGCGGCCCGGTACACCCAGCACCAGGGACCCCTCGGGGACGCGGGTCCCCTCGGGGATCACCGCGCCCGCGCCGACCAGACAGTGACGGCCGATGTGGCAGCCGCTCAGGACGACCGCCTTCATGGCGACGAGAACGTCGTCCTCCACCACGGACGCGTGCACGATCGCTCCGTGTCCCAGGGTGACCCGCTCGCCGATGCGCGTCGGCCGGCCGCGGTCGACGTGCACCACGCAGGCATCCTGGACGTTGCTCTCGGCCCCGATCGCGATCGGCTCCATGTCGCCCCGGACCGTGGCGTTGAACCACACCGAGGCATTGCGTCCCACGCTCACCTCGCCCACCAGGGCGGCCCCCGGGGCGACGAACGCCGTCGGGTCGATGCTCAGTCGGGTCGGCCGGTAATCCGTCATGAACGCTCTCTCCGGGGGCACAACGAACGGCGGCGGCGCATCTCAAGTTCCGCGTGGTCCGTGGCGGGGCGAGCCGGGAAATATAGGGCAGGCCGGCCGTCAAGTCAAGATTCCGAATCGCCCCGGTAACCGCCCGCTATTCGGGGCAGGCAGAGGCGTCGTCGCGCGGCGCCTCGGTCACCGCCGGAGCGCACCCGCGGACCGCGGCGACGGCGGCGACGCGGGGCGGCAGCGGGCCGCCGAGCAACGAGTCGTGCACGATCCTCACCGGATGGATCACCGGCAATCCGGCGCCCTGCTCGATCTGGATCTTGCAGGTGCCGCATCCCGTGGCGACCACGCCGACGCCGGTCTGCTCGATGCTCTCGAACAGGGGGCGGCCCATGTGCATCGACAGGGTGAAATTCTTCTCCTTCATCCCGAACGTCCCGGCGATGCCGCAGCAGTGGTCCTGCACGATGGGCACGACCTCGACCCCCGGCACCAGGGACAGAAGGCGGACCACCGCGTCCCCGAGACCGCGCGCCTGCATATGGCACGGGTTGTGATAGGTGAGTCGGATCGGCACCGGCTTCAGCCGGGCGCGCAGCCCCGGATCGGCCTCCAGCATCTCAAGCACGTACTCGTGGATGTCGCGGATGTGGCGGGCCAGGACCTCCGACTGAGGCGTCCCGAGAAGACGCGGGTAGTCCTCGACCAGCGCCAGGCCGCAGGACGGGGCGCTGTAGAGCACCTCATAGCCGCGTCGCGCCAGATCCAGGAGAACCGCCACGTTGCGCTCGGCGGAGGAGCGCACGTCGTCCAGATGGCCGTAGGTGATGGCGGCGATGCCGCAGCACTCCTGCGGAGGAATCGCCACGCTGCAGCCGAGGGCCTCGAGCAGCTCGACGGCCGCCCTCCCCTCGCCCTCCACGTCCTGGTAGCCGCCGAAGCAGCCGTGAAAGTAGGCGACCTTGCGTCCCTCGGGATCGACCGATGGAATGCGGGGACGGAGTGGCTCCGGATCGAATGGCGCCAGCTCGCGCGCCGCCGCGATGCCGGTGGCGGCCGCCATCAGACGGCGCGCCGGCGCGGAGCGCAGCGCCGCATTCGCCAGGGGCGCAAACATCGTGCCGAAGCGCAGCATCGGACCGGGGTTCGTGAGCACCCGCTCGGTCACGTCCTTGCCGCGCGACCGGATATAAATCTCCTTCGCCATCACGGCCATCCCTGGGATGTCGATGGCGGTCGGACACTCCGAGTGGCACAGCTGGCAGTTGACGCACAGGTCCATGACCGCCTTGAACTCGGCGGTCGCCATCACGCCGGCCTCGAGGCGCCCGGAGATGACCGCGCGCAGGAGATTCGCCTTGGCCCGGGCGGTCGCCGCCTCGTCCCCCGTGGCGACGGCGACGGGGCAATAGTTGCGGCAGGCGCCGCAGCCGTGACACTTCTCGATCTCCCGCTGCCACGCCGCGTCGTCGATCGTGGTGGCGGTGGGGACGCGCCGGTAGGACTCGCCGTACCTGAGGTTGTCGGTCAGCCCGTACGATCCGTCGTGCACGATGATTCCGGGGTTCAGGATCCCCTGCGGGTCGAACAGCCGCTTCACCTCCTGGAACGCGTCGACCAGGGGGCCGTAGGCGCGGCGCAGGTAGGGAGTCCGCAGGCGCCCGTCGCCGTGCTCGCCGGACAGCGATCCACCCAGGCCGATGACCCGATCCGTGAACTCTTCGGCGATGGTCTCCATCAGCGCCAGATCGCGCGGCTCCTTCTGGTTCAGCATGGGATTGCAGTGCAGGTTGCAGTCGCCCGCATGGCCGAAGATCGCGGCCTGCAGGTCGTGCTTGCGCAGGAGTTCGCGCAGGCCGCGCACGAAGTCGGCCATCTGCTCCGGATGAATCGCGGCGTCCTCGATGAATCGCGTGTTGCGGCGAGTCCCCTCCCGGCGCGACAGGATCGGCGACGCGGCCTTGCGCACCGCCCAGATGCGCGCCGTGTCCTCCGGTCGAGCGGCCCGGCGGACTTCGGTCGCCAGCCCGAGCCGGCCGGCCAGGAGGGTCGCCAGACGCACCAGACGATCCTGGACCTCTCCCGCTTCGTCGCCCTCCACCTCGATGATCAGGATCGCCTCGGTCCCGTCGGGAAGCGCTGCTCCCGTCCTCGGGTCGGCCTCGCGGATGACCTGGACGAATGTTCCGTCGAGCAGCTCCACCGCCGAGGGGGCGAACTTCAGGATCTCGACCACCGCGGCGCCCGTCTTCTCGAGATCGTCGAACAGCGCGAGCGCCGTCGCCCGGGCCTTCGGGATTGGCACGATACGCAAGGTGGCGTCCAGGATCAGCCCGAGCGTTCCCTCGGAACCGGCGAGAATCTGGGCCAGATCGATCCGCCCGTCGACCGCCTCCCGCAGGGCGTATCCCGAGGAGTTGCGTCGCGTCTTGGGAGAACGGCGGTCGATCACCTCGCGGTGGCGAGTCACGATCTCCAGAAGACCGGAGGCCAGTCGCGCCTGAGGACCCGGCGTCCAGGTGCCCTGCCCGGGAAGGGGCAGGGGCGAGGTGTCGATGACGGTGCCGTCGGCGAGGGCGGCGCGCAGCGACAGGACGTTCTCGCGCGTGGCGCCGTGCCGGATGGTGTGCGACCCGCCGGCGTTGTTCGCCAGCATGCCACCGAGGGTGCACCAGGGGGCCGAGGAGGGGTCCGGGGCGAACTGCATCCCCCGACGTCGCAGGATCCGATTGAGCTGTGCCTGGACGACGCCGGGCTGCACACGGACCGTGCCGCGCGTTTCATCGACGTCGGTCACCCGCTGGAAGTGCTTCGAGAAGTCCAGGACGATGCCCCGCCCCAGGGTCTGCCCGGCGAGGCCCGAGCCGCCTCCGCGCGCCGTGATGGGCAGGGCGTACCGGCGCGCGTAGTCCAGAACCGCCAGCACATCCTGTTCGTGACGCGGCACGACCGCTCCCAGAGGCAGCACCTGGTAGATGCAGGCGGCCGTGCTGTAGAGCGTCCGGTGCAGCGAGTCGAACAGAACCTCCCCTTCGACGCGTCGACGCAGATCGTCCGCGACGGCGGCCGGGTCCGGATCCGCCCTGACGAGACTCTGCTCAACCTCTGCGGTCATGTCGTTCCCTTCGGTCGCGCGGCGCCACGAGACCGGCCGCGTGGCCCATCTCGGGCAGAATCAGCCGGCGCATTGCCAGACGCACGGCGTCGATCGAACCCGGCATCGAGAAGACCACCAGGCCACGGTAGGTGCCCGCCACCGCCCGGCTGAGCATCGCCGCCGGCCCGACTCTGCGATAGCTGAGCGCGCGGAAAATCTCGCCGAACCCGTCGAGACGCTTCTCGAGCAGACCGGACACCGCCTCGAAAGTCCTGTCGCGCGGCGCGATCCCGGTGCCGCCGGTCAGGAGGACGACGCGCGCCCGGCCGGCGCGCGCCAGGGCCCTCAGGCGCGCGGTGATGCGGGGAGGCTCGTCCGGAATGATGCGGTATTCGACCACCGGATGGCCCGCCCGGTCCAGGGCGCGACGGATGTACCCCCCGCTCCGGTCGGTCGACGTGTCGCGCGTGTCACTGACGGTGAGGACGGCACAGGGGACAAACGCCGGACCCTTGCGGCGGTGCTCCCGGTGCCCCATCGTCCCCTCATCGAGACCCGCGACGCCCGGAGCGCGGCCTCCCCCAGTGCCCGAGCCGGCTCCTAGGCCGCGAGGTCCATGAGGTAGCGGATCAGGGTGCGCACACCGACCCCCGACCCGCCCTTCTTCATGTAGGAGTAATCCTTGTCGCCAAACGCGGGGCCGGCGATGTCCAGATGCGCCCAGCGCAGACCGGGCCGCACGAACTCGCTCAGGAAGAGGGCCGCGGTGATGGCGCCGCCCCAGCGGATGCCCGTGTTCTTGATGTCCGCGACATCGCTCTTGATATGCTCGCCGTACTCCAGGTAGAGAGGCAGGGGCCACATCGGCTCGCCGGCCTTGGCCGCCGCGCTGAGGATGTCGTCCACCAGCTCGCGGCTGTTCCCCAGGACACCCGCCGCCATCGGCCCCAGCGCGACCACGCATGCCCCCGTGAGCGTCGCCAGATCGATCGCCTCCTCGAGATCGGGGAGGGTGGAGGCGTACGACAACGCGTCCGCCAGCACCAGCCGGCCCTCGGCGTCGGTGTTGCGCACTTCCACCGTCTTGCCGTTCATGATCTTCACGACGTCGCCAGGACGCATCGCCCCGCCCCCCGGCATGTTCTCGGCCATTCCCATGAGCCCCACGACCTCGGTGCGCGGGGCGAGCTCCGGCAGCACGCGCAGCGCCGCCAGAACCGCCGCCGAACCGGCCATATCGCACTTCATCGTCTCCATCCCCTCAGACGTCTTGAGGGACAGCCCTCCCGAGTCGAACGTCAGTCCCTTGCCGATCAGGGCGATCCTCCGCACCGGCCTGTCCTCCGGCCGGTACTCGAGCTGAATGAGTCGCGGCGGGTTCTTCGAGCCCTGCCCGACGCCGAGAATGCCCCCCATCCCCATACGCCTGAGTTCCTCCGGCTCGAACACCTTGACGCCGATCTTCGACTCCTCTCCGACCTGTCGGGCGATCTCCGCCATGCGCTGGGGCGGAAGATCGCCGGCCGGCTCGTTGACCAGGTCGCGGGCGAAGTTCGTCGCACTCGCCGTCGTCTCCCCGAAACCGATCCCGTCCGTGACCTCCCGTAACGACGCATCGCCCGCGGCAACCTGCACCTGTCGCAGGTGTCTGCGCCCCGAGCGGGGCTCCGATTTGTAGAGGTCGAAACGATAGGTGCCGAGCAGCACGCCTTCGGCGATCGCCACGCCCGCCTCGCGCGCCGGGAACGGCGTGCATCCCGCCTGCGGAAGAGGCAGCGCGACATCCGCGGCCCCCAGGGTGTCGCACTCCACCAGAGCATCGCCCAGGTAGCGACGGAAGCGTTCGAGCGTCAACTCGTCCTTCGCGCCGAGTCCGAGCAGAAGGAAGCGGCGGCACCT
>QHXY01000023.1 GCA_003223145.1 Acidobacteriota bacterium | reverse complement strand
AGGTGGTGTTCCGCATCAAGGAGGACGACCCCAGGAACCCCGGCGTGATCGCCGACTGCACCGGCGACAACGCCGGCGACTCCGTGGGCCCGACCGCCGACGGCTTCGAGACCTACGGGGTCACCGGGGTGGCGCTCATCAGCTTCATCGCCCTGGCGGTGGCGCCCGAGCACAAGGCCCACCTGCTGGTGTGGATCTTCGTCATGCGCATCCTCATGATCATCACCTCGATCGTCGCCTTCAGCGTGAACGGCGCGATCGCCCGCTCCCAGAACCAGGGCAAGGACAAGATCGATTTCGAGGCACCGCTCACGAGCCTGGTCTGGACCACCTCGATCCTCTCGATCCTGGTCACCTTCGCGGTCTCCAACTGGATGCTGGGCGAGCTCGGTCACGGCCTGTGGTGGAAGCTCTCCGTCATCATCTCCTGCGGCACGCTGGCCGCCGCCTTGATCCCGGAGTTCACCAAGGTCTTCACCAGCAGCAGCTCGCGACACGTCCGCGAGATCGTCGCGGCCACGCGCGAGGGCGGGGCCTCGCTCACCATCCTCTCGGGGCTCGTGGCCGGCAACTTCTCGGTGTTCTGGAAGGCGCTCACCCTCGCCGCGCTCCTCTGGGTGGCCTACATGATGTCGCTCCAGGGCCTCTCCGAGTTCATGCAGTACGAGGCGGTGTTCGCGTTCGGCCTGGTGGCGTTCGGGCTGCTCGGCATGGGGCCGGTCACGATCGCGGTCGACTCCTACGGGCCGGTGACCGACAACGCGCAGAGCATCTTCGAGCTGTCGCAGATCGAGAGCCACCCCGGGGCGGCGGGCGAGGTCGAGCGACAGTTCGGCTTCAGGCCCGACTTCGCCAAGGGCAAGCATCTGCTCGAGGACAACGACGGCGCAGGGAACACCTTCAAGGCGACGGCCAAGCCGGTGCTGATCGCCACCGCCGTGGCGGGCGCCACCACCATGATCTTCTCGCTGTTCGTGCTGCTCAAGAACAGGATGGGCGCGGCCTTCGACCTCACGCTCACCGAGCCCCGCGTGCTGCTGGGCCTGCTGATGGGCGGAGCCACCATCTACTGGTTCACCGGCGCCTCGATTCAGGCGGTGACGACCGGCGCCTACCGGGCGGTCGAGTTCATCAAGCGCAACATCCGGCTCGATTCGGCCGAGAAGGCCTCGATCAAGGACTCGAAGGAAGTGGTGAGGATCTGCACCCAGTACGCGCAGGCCGGGATGTTCAACATCTTCATCGTGATCTTCTGCCTGACGCTCGCCTACGCGTTCTTCGACCCGATCTTCTTCGTCGCCTACCTGGTGTCGACCGCGGTGGTGGGGCTCTTCCAGGCCATCTACATGGCCAACGCCGGCGGTGCGTGGGACAACGCCAAGAAGGTGGTCGAGGTGGACCTCATGGAGAAGGGCACCGACCTCCATGCCGCCACGGTCATTGGCGACACCGTGGGAGACCCCTACAAGGACACCTCGTCGGTGGCCCTGAACCCGATCATCAAGTTCACCACCCTTTTCGGCCTGCTGGCGGTCGAGACGGCGGTGGCGAACCAGAAATTCGCCCGCCCACTCGGGATCGCGCTGATGGTGGTGGCCCTGGTGTTCGTGTATCGCTCATTCTATGGCATGCGCATCTCCACCAAGCAAGCGGCGGCGGCGAAGGCCGCGGCCTCGGTGGCGGCGACGCACTGAAGCACCGAGGGGAGTCCGGCGCGGCGGTCACGCCGCGCCGGACGAGATCGACCTGCAGCGGTTCCCTGGCGTCGGAACACGGGCAGGCTGCTGAAAAGCCCGAGCAACACAGGGGGTACCCACACGAAGTGTGGGTCCGGGTTTTTCAGCAGCCTGCTAGCGGGCGACGACCAGCCTGGCCGCGCTCCGCGCGGCGCCCTGCACCAGGACCACCTGGTAAACACCCGGCCTGAGATCGGGCGCGGCGAGGCGAACCGACCGATCTCCCGGCGCCGGTGAGACCTGGCTCGCGAGCACGCGCCGCCCCGTGAGATCGATGATCTCGAGGCTCGCGGGGCCCGGGCCCGGGAGCGAGAAGCGAACCGAGAGGTCGCCCGCGCTGGGGTTCGGCGAGACGCCCCGCAGGACGAGCCCCGCGGCGGCAGGAACGTCGACACACGTCTCGCTCTGGACTTCGCCCTCGGGAACCTCGCCCGGGCCGACGCGGTAGCAGTACCGCTCTCCCGCTCGGACGGTCCGGTCGACGTAGTCCACGACACCCATCCCGTCGGAAAGCACGCGGTCGAGAACCACCCACTCGGTCTCGCCCGCGCCCTTGCGCAGCACATCCACCCACGAGTGATCCCTGCCGTCGAGACGCCAGACCAGGGAGACGGTCCCGGACTCGGCGCCACTCTGGATCGGAGACGCGAGTGAGGGGATCGTCCCATCGGCGGTGAAGTGATCGGCATAGAGATCGGAATCGCCGGCGCGGTCGTCGCCGAAGCACACCACCGCTCCGCCCGCGCCATCCGGCACCAGAGCGGGGCTGAACTGGTCGCCGGGGATGAGGACCGAGATCCCACCCGGGCGCCAGCCCCAGGCGATGGTCCCGCCCGCCGTCAGGTGCTGGAGGGTGATGTCGTCGCCCCAGGGGGCGCCGCTCGCCCGGCTCCAGGCGACGATCGCACCCGACCTCCCGTCCGGGACCAGCGCGGGCGCGGAGAAGCCCAGCTTTCCGCCTCTCATCACCGGCACTCCGCCCGGGGCCCACCCCGGGGCCGGTGTCCCACCCGCGGTGATCCGCTGCGCGTGCACGTCGCCTCTCCCCTCGCGGAGATCCCTCCACACGAGGAACGCTCCCCCCGCGTCGTCGGAGATGAGGGCGGGCGAGATCTGGTCCCCGGGGGCCGTGCAGACCGGGTTCCCCTGGTCGCTCCACCCGGGCGCCAGCGTGGCGGCGTCGGTCACGCTCTGCGCGTAGATGTCGGAGGACGCGTCTCGCCCGTCGGTCCAGGCCACGATCCACGCTCCGCTCGCGCCCGCGATCGCCTTCGGCTCGACCTGGTCCCCGGCCGCGGTCGAGATCGAGAGACCCTCCGGGGGCCACCCGGGCGCCGTGCTCCCATCTCCACGGATCCGCTGCGCGTAGAGATCGAAGTCGGGGCCGTTCCGGCGGTCCCTCCAGGCCACGAAGGCGCCGCCTTGCCCGTCGGCCGCAAGGGCCGGGCTCCGCTGATCGGCGGCGGCGGCGCACAGCGCCGCGCCGCCCGTGGGCCAGCCCGGGGCGATCGACCCACCGGCCGTGATCCTCTGCGCGAAGATGTCGTAGTCGATGCCGCTCCGCCAGTCCTGCCAGACGATCACTACGCCTCCCGAGCCGTCGGGAGCGAGCGCCGGCTCGCTCTGGTTGCCGGCGAGGTCGCAGACCGGAAGCCCGCCGTCGGGCCAGCCGGGAGCAATCGCGCCCGACGAGGTCAGGCGCTGGAGGGAGAGGTCGAAGTCGGTGCCGTTGCGACGGTCCTGCCAGCAGACGAAGGGAACGCCGCCAGGGCTCCAGCCCTCGGCGATCGTGCCCGCCGCGGTCAACCTTTGGGCGTAGACGTCCACGCCGGCGGGGTTGCGATGGTCCTGCCAGGAGAGGATGACGCCCCCAGCCCCGTCCGAGACCGCCTGCCCGGGATCCTGCCAGGCCGGAGCGGTGCAGAGCGGCACCCCGTCCGAGCTCCATCCCGCGGTTGCCGGAAGGGCGTTGGCCCCAAGGAGCCCGATGGACGAGAGGGCGAGAGCGAGGCGAGCCGTGAGGCAAGGCAGGGAGCTGCGAGGCGACCCGATCATCCCGATGGTTATCGGGCATTTAGGGTTGCAGCTTAACGCTCTGCCGGAACCCCGAGGGGGCCCGGCTCCTGCTGGCCACTCCGGGGGGGCGGCCGGGGCCGACTAGCGAAACGGCCGTTGCGCCATCTCCAGGGGGGTTGCCAGGAAGTAGGCACCCGTGCAGATCAGAAGGAGCGCGGAGAGGGCCAGGGTCACCCGACCCCGGCGCACCGGCTCGGTGCTCTCCCAGCGAAAGAGCAGGCCGTTGAGAC
>QHXY01000185.1 GCA_003223145.1 Acidobacteriota bacterium | reverse complement strand
TGAGCCTCACCATCAATGCGGGAACGGGGCCGGAGCTCATGCCCGCGAGCGCAAGCGGATGGTCGACGTTCTCGCCGCGGCCGCAGTCGGCTCCCGTGGTGTCGACGTCGTCCGGAACCGGCGGGTATGCGCTGAATATTTCCGGAGGAGGGTCGCCCGACGTCTACGGAGGATGGAGGACGCGGATCGGAGGGATCGCGGGCGGAACCTACTATCGGTTCAGCGTTCGGGCGTTGCCGGCCGATATCCTCTCGCTTCGCGAGTCGATCTCGATCCTGCTCCGTTGGAGCGGCTCGTTCGGGCCCGAGGTCTCTCCCGATTATGTTTGGGATTTTCGCCCGGCCGCGCAGCCGCAGGGCGCGCTGATCTTCGATCGAATCGTCCAGGCACCTTCCGGGAGCACCGCGGTGGACGTCGACCTCCTGCTGCAGTGGTCTGCGGGCGGGCGCGTGATGTTCGATCAACTGAGTCTGACGCGATCTGCGGCGCCCGCCCCTCGGAACGTGCGTGTGGCGGCGATCTACGATCGTCCTTCCGGCACTCAGAGCGGTTACGAATCGGTGCAACGGGTGGCGAGCTACGCCGAGCAGGTGGCGATCGATCACCGCCCGGACATCATGGTTCTGGGCGAACAGCTCAACATGATCGGGGCGCCCGGAACGCCGGACAGCCAGGCGGAGCCCGTGCCGGGCATGAGCAGCGACGTCATCGCCGGCGTCGCCCGGCGCCAGGCCGTCAATATCGTCTTCGGCTTCGTGGAGCGCGTCGGCGACAGGCTCTACAACACGGCAGTGTTGCTCGATCGAAACGGGAACGTCGCGGGCAGGTACCATAAGGTGCAACTGGCGCGTCCGGAGGCCGAGGCAGGGATGGCTCCAGGCGATTCCGTGCCGGTGTTCGATCTCGATTTCGGAAAAGTCGCGCTCCTGATCTGCAACGATCTTGCCTTTCCGGAGCCGGCTCGCGAAGCGGCCTTGCAGGGGGCCGATCTTCTGCTCGTCCCGTTCTGGGGAGGGAGAGTGTCGCTCGCGCGCGCCCGGGCGGTCGAGAACGGAATTCACCTGGCCATTTCGGGTTACGACCAGGCCAGCGAGGTCGTGGATCCGCTCGGCGCGGTGCTCGCCTCGACCGGGGAGATCACCGGAGCCCCGAAGGTCGCGATCGCCGACATCGATCTCAGCCACCGCTTCCGCGAACTGTGGCTCGGCGATTGGCGGGATATCTCCAACAAAGAGCGCCGCACCGCTCCGTATCGATATCGAGTCCCCTGAGCCGGCCGATCGATTCTACCGGATCGCCTCTTCGATCTTCGCCGCGGATGACGGGGAGACGCGGGGCATTGGTGACCAAACCCGCCTCCGAAGAATGCTGAGCGGACCGGGCCTGCGATTCAGCCGCCCTCCCTTGCCCACCCCCAGTTTTCCAGCTGACTGAACGAGAGGGTCCGATCCGGGAAGGGTGGGCACGGGTCCGCGGGGTCGAATTTTTTCCTTGACATGTGCGTGTGCCATATGGCACATAGACACATGCGTTATCCTCCTGAGTCGCCTGCCGAGGTCGAGCGCTGGTTCCGTCAGCGCCTGGCCGGGTTGTGGCCGATGGCCCTCGGGTCGCTGAGCCTGCGGCGCAGTCCCTGCGTGCGTCGCAGCTGCCACGCCTGCGAGACGGGCGAGCAACACCCCAGCTATGTGCTCTACGGTCGACGCAACGGCCGTCGGGCCTCGGTGTACATCCCGGACGATCTGGCCGCGCCGGTGCGGCGGGCCCTGAGCAACGGGCAGAGTCTCCAGGCGCTGCTCTATGAGGTCGGCCAGCGCTACGCCCAGGCGCTGAAGCGTGAGCGTGCCCGTCGACGCTGACGGGGCGGCCCTGCTGCGGGTAATGGACGCGGCGCTGTGCGGGTCGTTTCAGGGTCTGCGGCGCCCGGTGCAGAAGAACCTGGCGGTCCTGACGGTGACCTTCCTGCGGGTCCTGGGAGCGGCGCGCGGCGGGAATGGGCGGCTGTCTTTGGGGATGCTGTTCCGTGTGCTGCCGACCTCAGGGACCGCGCATGCGCGTGAGAAGCGGCTGCGGCGGTTCCTGGAGAACCGCCGACTGGATCCGCGCGGGGTGACCGATGGACTGGCCCGTCTGATCTTCGGACGGCGCGGCAACGGGCTGTGGCCCATCCTGTTTGACCAGACGAAGTCGGGGGCGACGCAGGCGCTGATGGCAGGGGTGCCCTTCGAAGGCAGGGCCCTGCCGCTGGCCGTCTACACGTTCGATTACCCGTGGCAGGAGACGGGAGCGCGCAGCCAGAACCGGCTGGAAGAGATCTTCCTGCTCGATGTGGAAAGCGCTCTGCCGGCAGGAGCCCGGGGCGTCTTTATCGGTGACCGTGGTTACGCACGCGCCGCGCTGTTCCGCCACTGCGGTCAGCAGGACCGCCTGTTTGTCATCCGCGGTCGTTCTGGGACCCGGGTTGAGCATGCCGGTCGTACTTGCAAGCTGGGGGAACTGCGGTGCGGGCGGGACCGTCCTCTGCGTTATCGTGGCGTGCTCTATCAGGCTTCGCTCCGGGTGCCGGTGGACATCGTGGCCTTTCACGATCCGACGTTCGAGGAGCCCTGGTGGTTGGTGGTGCCCCCGGACAGCGAGGCCCTCCTGCCCACCGACACGGTGGTGGCCCTGTACCGGGAGCGGATGCATATCGAGCACAGCTTCCGGGACTTCAAGACGCACTTGGGGCTGCGCGGCCTGCAACTGCAGGTGCGAGTTGCCCAACGGACGGGGAGACTGCTGCTGGCCTTTTGTATCGCCTACTGTCTGGCTCTGGTTCTGGGCGTGGCCCCCGAAGCGCAACAGGCGCGCCGGGACCTGGAAATCCCCCGTCGCCGGCCGCGTCACGGCACCTGCCGAACTCTCAGCGTGCTCTCCCTGGCGATGCAGATGCTGGCGCACCCTCGCTGGAGACGCAAAGCCTATCAACGTCTGCAACGGATCGCGGTCGACCTGGCCGTGGGACGCCGGGTCCTCAAGCGCGGTCCACCTCGCCTCCCCGAACTCGCCATCGAGGCCGCATAACGGCTGGTCGCCGACGTACGGCTCCCCGCACCTGCCGCCGGGCGCTCCGGGCGTGCTCGGCTCGCCTGCGGCTGGGCAGCCACATCTCCCACCACAGCGACCAACCACCTCGTCGGTCGCCATCCTGCGAGTCAAACGCTCCGGTTCCATCGACTCGAGCGAGCCCTTGCATT
>QHXY01000184.1 GCA_003223145.1 Acidobacteriota bacterium | reverse complement strand
CCCGGTCCCCGGGTCGAGAGTGATCAGCCGGCTGGTCCCGGCGGCGTCGACGGAGATGCCGTACAGGACGCCGGTGACCGGGTGGAAGTCGATCGCCGTGACCGCGAGCCAGCCGGTGTCGCCGATGAGCGATCCGCGCCCGGGGAGGCCGAGCGTCGCCATGTCGATCAGGTCGCCGTCGAAGCCGATCGACAGGTTGGGGTTGTACTGGGTGGCGCCGAACAGTCTTCCCGATGCGTCGAACGCCAGGTCGCCCAGCTCGTGGAAGCCGGGGTCTCCGATCTGCACCGTCCGGCCCGTGGTGATGCTCTCCAGGGCCAGACGCGACCTCTCGTCGGCGACCCAGACCGTCTTGTCTAGCTCGATCAGACAGGAGGCGGAGCAGCCGTCTCCGCTGCCAAGATTGCCGTCGTCGCACTCCTCCTGGTTGTTCGGCTGGACCACGCCGTCGCCGCAGATCTCGCGCCGGCAGATCTGCGAGCAGCCGTCACCGCTCCGGATATTGCCGTCGTCGCACTGCTCGGCGCCGTCCAGAACCCCGTTGCCGCACAGGGTCGTCGCGCAGCCGCCCGAGCAGGAGTCGCCGTCGAGAGTGTTGCCGTCGTCGCACTGCTCGAACGGCTCGAGGGTGCCGTTGCCGCAGGTGGCGGTCGGGATGTGGCTGACGAAGACGTCGATGTCGTTGTTCCGTCCGTCCGCCCAGGACGGGTAGAAGCCGGTGCCCTCGCTGGCGCATTGGATGTAGTCGCCGAAGTTCGGCGTGAAGGTCGCCGGCACGAACCACGAGGTCGGGGCGGTGGTGACGCGGAAGTTCGGTCCGAAAGTCTGACCGCCGTCGACGGAGCGGGCGGCGTACACGTCGACGGTGTGCATCCCGGCCCAGTTGCGGTAGTCGTACCAGAACGCCTCGACCGTGCCGTCGGCGTTGACCGACACCCACGGCATCACCTGGTCGTTGCCCGGGGGATCGTCGTTCACCCGGACCGGCGCCGACCAGCTCGCCCCCTGGTCGGACGAGCGGGCCACGAACACGTCGCGAGCCGGCAGCGAGGGGCTGTCACGCTCCACCCAGATCACATAGACCTTGCCGCGTGTCGCCGTGCCGGAGGTGTCGGCCGCCAGCGTGCCGATCTCCAGGGTGTCCTCGCGGTTGAAGCCGACCATCGCCGGATAGAACGACGGCGTCATGAATCGCACCACGACCTTCGGGTCGAAGGTGGCCGCAAAGTTGAACGAGCGGCGGAACTCCAATTGGGTGTCGGCGACCGTGATGTCGTCGACGCCGCGCTCCCACAGCGTGTACACCTCGCTGTTCGGACCGATGGCGAGGTAGGCGATCTGCACCGACTCGGTCGGGCTGCTCTCCAGGATGAACGGCGCGGTCCAGGTGATGCCGCCGTCGATCGACTTGATGATCTCGACCTGCAGGGGCCCCGGCAGGCCGAGATTGGCGTTCACGAAGCGTGTGTATGCGATGTACAACGTGTTGGTGGCCCGGTCACAGGTCAGCCACGGCTTGTCCAGGAAGTCGGGACTGGACACGGCGGCGACCCTGGGGTTCGTCCACGACAGGTTCGCGCCGGAGAAAGTCCCGGCGTTCACCGCGAGGGCCGAATCGGTGGCGTTGGGGAAGTAGATGCTGCCGTAGTAGAAGGTGCCGTCCCCGCAGACGGTGACGCTGGGGTCCCCGAGGAGCTCCTTGGGGGGGTTGCCGCCCACCGGCAGTCCGCCGCTGTCGGTGTAGGTCAGGCCCCCGTCGGTGGAGTAGGCGACGCCGCTCCCCTTGTTGCCGTTGACCTGGTTGTAGCCGACGACGACGCGGCTGCCGAAAACCGCGATGGAGGTCTCGCTCTCAGTGCCGGGCACGCCGCTGTTGGCCTGCACTTCGGGCGAGAGGGCCCGGTCAGCCGGGGCGGCCGGTCCGATCGGCGCTCCCGACGCCTGCACAATCGCGGCGCCCGCTTTCCGTACCAGCTTCGAGCGCAGACGCGCGCGCAGCCGCGCCAGGCGCTCGACGCCCGTCTCCGATCGCGGGGCGGAAGGAGCGGAAATCGCGCCATGATCCGTGGTGATCAGGACGAGGCAGGAGAGGGCGGCGATGAGCGCCGGTGTGAGCCGTCGCCCTGGTGTTCCCGTCGGTCGCATCAGCACGGTCGGCATCCAGACAGTCGGAGGCAACATTGGAAACTACCGCCCGATCGCATCGCCGTCAAGCGAATAGGCTAGGATACGCCACCGATGCGCGCCGCTGATGTCGTCACCTGCATTTTTTTGGGTGCTCTTGTCCACTCTCTCCCGGCCGCGGCCGCGGTCGGCCCGGGATCGGCCGAAGACGCCTCGGACGCCTATCTGCGCGGCTATGTCGTCTCCTGGCTCGAGCAGACCATGCACCTGGGACCGGAGCGCGTCAACGTCGAGGTGCGGGACGGTGTGGTGACGCTGACGGGGCTCCTCGATTCTCCGGAGGAGATCGATCGGGTCGTCACCATGATCGGCTCGTTCGCCGGCGTCGTGCGCGTCATCAACCACCTCGAGGTCGAGACCGGGACCCCCCGCCGGCGCTGGCGGACCTGGGCCGACTGGCGGAGTCCATCCCCGGGCCGCAAGACGGTGCGCTTCCCCGCCGGCGACCTGTTCGCGGCGCCGTTCGCCGACCAGAAGCAGCCGCGCTTCCACACTACCTGGCAGCACTGGCGCACCGAGTCCGGCGAGTTCGACATCGCCTCGGTGGGCTTCGGGGAGGAGTTCGGGCTGGTGCGCTGGCCGCGCGGCAACGCCGGCGACGGCTGGCAGGTTGGCATCAGCGGGGCGGTGTTCGCGATCTTCAACCTCGATTCCCCCTCGTTCGATCTCCTGAACGCCGATTACATCGTCGGTTTCCCGCTCAGCTACCGCAGCGGCGCCTGGTCGGCCCGCTTCCGCCTGTTCCATCAGTCGTCGCATCTCGGGGACGAGTTCCTGCTGCAGCCCCAGGACGTGCAGCCGGTCCCGCAGGTCACCCGGATCAACCTGAGCTACGAGGCGGTCGAGCTCCTCGGCTCGTACGAGCATGACGGCGGCCGGCTCTACTTCGGCAGCACGCACATCGTGGCGATCGATCCGTCGGGGCTGGGACGGAACCGGCTCCAGGTCGGCGCCGAGTACCGCGGCAACCCGGTGCACTGGCGCACCTCCCGCATCATCGCGGGTCTCGACGTCCAGGCCTGGAACGAGACCCGCTGGGACCGCGACGCCAGCGCCAAGGCCGGGTTGATGTTCAAGAGCCCGTACGGCGACGCCCGCTCCCTGGAGCTCCTCGTCGAGTACTACCGGGGGCACGCACCGCACGGGCAGTTCTTCCCGGTCCGGGTGGAGTACTTCGGTCTCGGGGCGGCCTATATGTTCTAAGAGGCAATCGCCTACGGAGCGGGAGCGCACGAGCAGGTGAGCGGGCGCGACGGCTGGCCCACCCGCTCGCGCAACCAGTAGTTTCCGAGTGACAGGTCGCCCCAGGTCCCGAAGCGGTCGTGGTAGTACACCAGCCGCAGCGCCTTCGGCCCGCCCGCCGGGAACGGGAAGTCCGTGAACAGATGGCGGACCGCCGCGGGATCGCAGCACAGACGCGTCGCCAGGTTATTGAGGTACTCCTGGTCCCGGCGCCCGCGCCCGAGCGTCAGGAACGAGTAGTGGAACGGCAGCCGCGGGTTGTGCAGCCAGGTCATAGGCGGCGGCACGCCTGGATCGACCGGGGCGTAGCGCAAGTGATACGGCTTCCATTCGACGCCGTCGTCCGATCCCTCGATCTCCGCATCGATCCTCTGGCGCACGATACCGGGGAAGAGGTGGTAGACGTTCACGGTCCGGCAGGGGGCGTAGAGACCGCGCACCCGGGAGGTGTCCCAGCCCAGGATCGGACCACGCAGAAAATAGCCGAGACCCTCCAGCACCGATGCCGACACGACGCAGAACGCCAGGAGAGAGAGCGCCACCAGGGGCAGAGCGCGACGCCAGTCCGCCGTGCGGCCGGCCGTGGACTCGACCGGCGCGGCTGCGGCGGTCGCCGGAGAGCCGGCCTCGACGGGGGGCGTCCTGCGGAGAACACGGCGCGACAGGCGCCGCGCCTCGTCGAGGCCGCGATCGTCGAGAACCAGCAGGCTCAGGGCGGCCGACAGCGGGTTGAAGAAGCCGTAGTTCGACGTCAGACCGATCGACGCCTGGCAGGGGAGATGGATCAGGAAGAACGCCTGGCGAAAGCGACGCGGCAGAAAAATGCAGATGGCCAGAGGCAGCTCGACGAAGAACGTGAAGAACACCGAGACGTGGTGGAACCAGAGGGGAAACTGCTGCACGAACCAGCCGCCCCAGGACGGCAGCGGCGCGGTTTCATAGTAATAGGTCATCGCCGACAGGTTCAGCCATGTGCCCTCCCCGGCGGCGATCTTGGCGAGTCCCGACTCGAACAGGAGCCGGAACAGAAGCCAGCGCAGGAGAAAGACGACGATCGGTGACGGCTCCGGCAGCCGGCGGCCCCGCATGAGGTCGAGCAGCGTGCCGCGCCCCGGCAGGAAGATGGCGAGAAACGACGCCTCCAGAAGGAGATTGTCCCACTGGTAATAGAAGAAGTCCCGGCCCGTCGTGACGCAGGACAGGTACAGGAACCACAGCACGAGCGGCACGACCCGGCCCCCGAGCCCGAGCACGAGCAGGACGGCGATCGCCGCGCCGGCGCTGGGCACGAGGGTGAGGGCCGCGTCGTCGTGCAGCCACAGGAAGAGAGTCGGAAACGACAGGAAGCGGGTGAGCGCTCCGGTCGTGCCGGGGCTCAGCCGTCCCAGGAAATCGGCCCACGGCAGGAGGCCGCGCGTTCCCGCCAGGTCCCTCAGCTGCACCGCCATGGACAGGAAGGCCGCCAGGAACACGAAGCCCAGGGCGCTCCTGAACAGGACGGCGACCCTGCCGCGCGCGCTCATCTGCCTGGCCCGGTCGAGAGCATGCGCCGCCTATTGTGCCCCGGGGCGCCTGCGGTTTCACCGTGTCGTTGAATCGGGGCGGGGGGGGTTATTTGCGCGGCATGATCCCGGACGCGGGAGCAAGGGGGAGTTCGGCCGTCAGTCGGGTGCCGCTCCCTCCCGTCTGAGACTCGATCGAAAGGGAACCGCCCATGAGGCGGGCCCGCTCACGCATGCCGGCCAGACCGCTCGATGGCCCGCGCAGGGCCGACTCGACGTCGAAGCCCGGCCCCCTGTCCTCGATGCGGATCAGCAGGCGATCATCCCCCTTCCGGAGCTCGACGGAGGCGGCGGCGACGCCGGCGTGGCGCGCGACGTTGGTCAGCGCTTCCTGCACGATACGGAAGGCGGCGATCTCGAGCGCGGGCTCCAGGCGCCCATCGAGCCCGGCTTGCGCGAATTTGACGCGCACACCGGTCTGGTCGCCATACCGTTTGAAGTGCCAGCGCAGAGCGGGCAGGAGGCCGAGATCGTCGAGCATGGCCGGACGCAGATCCATGGAGAGGGTGCGAATGCGCTTCATGAGCTCGCTGATGATGCTCATCATCTTGCCGCGTGTGTCGCCGGGGCGATCGGTCAGCAGAAGCAAGCGGAGCCCCGTCAGAAGCTGCCCCATCTCGTCATGCAGCTCGCGGGCGAGGTTCCGCCGCTCGGCCTCCTGCAGCTCGACCAACCGGCGGGAGAGGACCTCGAGCTGCGCCGCCGCCTCCTCGGCCGCACCGCGGGCGGACCGTTCGTGATCCAGGAACCGTGCGCGCTCTGCTTCGGCGCGCTTGCGATCGGTGATGTCCAGGGTGGCGCCGACCAGACGGACGGGCCGCCGGGAGGCGTCCACCAGAACCTCGCCGCAGGCCAGGACGGTCCTGATGACGCCGCCGGGGCGGCGGATGGTGAATTCGCGCGAGAAGGGCTGATGATCCCGTAGGGCCTTCTCGGTGGTCGCGCGTACCGCAGGTCGGTCCTCGGGTCCGACCAGGCTCATGAATCCCTCGAAGGTCGCGGGGATCCGCCCGGGCTCGATGCCGAAGATCCGGTACAGCTCTTCCGACCAGATCTGCGCGCCGGTCGCGACGTCCCACTCCCAGGCGCCGATGTGTCCAAGCTTTTCGGCCTCCAGGAGCTGTCGCTGGCTGTCTCGCAGTCTTGCCTCGGCGCGGGCGCGCTCGGTGACGTCGCGGACCACTGCGAGAAGACCGATCCGGTCGCCGCAATCGTCCCTGAGGACCGTCACCGACGATTCCACCCGTATCGGCTCGCCGTCCCTTCTCCTGTGGGTCTCGTGGCCATGCCAGGCGCCGGCACGGGACAGAGAGTCGATGACCGTGCTCTCGTTCTCCGGCAGAAGCCAGCGGCATGAAACGATGTCGGTGAGCGGGTGGCCCAGCGCCTCATTCGCCGGTAGGCCGTACTGCCGCTCCGCCGCCCGGTTCCAGTAGATGATTCGGCGCCGGTTGTCCACCGCGAAGATCGCGTCGTGGACCTGGGAGACGATGGCCTCCTGGAAGCGCAATCGCTCCTCGGTGCGTCTTTGCTGGGTGACGTCCTGGAAGACGGCCAGGATCTCCTCCCGGCCCCGGTCGAGGAAGGGGGTCCAGATGACCTCGACGTCGAGGATGGCCCCGTCCTTCCGGCGGAGCCG
>QHXY01000183.1 GCA_003223145.1 Acidobacteriota bacterium | reverse complement strand
GGACGTTGTCGTTCAAGCGCAGCCTCCTCGCCTGGACGGCACATCCCGGATTGCCGGCAAGCCTTCAGGCCGTGCCGGCACAACACCACAACTAGAGGAGCGGATGTCTGTGAAGCAGATGCAGGTATCTATATACCAGCGAGTCCGGGTACGAGGCAAGAGGGGTCTATACCCCATGGGATGTCTAGGGGTGTTCCCTCATTCCGCTTGCAAGGTCAGCGTCCTGTTTTGATCTCGTCGTAGACCGTGGCGACGTCGTTTCCCAGCGTGCGGGACAGGGGCTTGATCTCGGGGTA
>QHXY01000182.1 GCA_003223145.1 Acidobacteriota bacterium | reverse complement strand
AATTTGTGGGAGATGATCAAGATCATCGACGGGCACAACGGCGGCAAGCTCGGCCTGGCGGAGAAGTCGCGCTACAACTGGCGCATCATGATGGTCGCCGGGATGTGGTTCCAGGACCTGTTCAATTACGACTTCCGGCGCACCGAGATGTGCATCATCCCGTACGCGACCCAGGTCGGGGAGATCTCCTTCTGCGCCTACAACACCGGCGTCGGCTGGAGGCAGATCGTGGAGAAGATGTTCTCCACCCACAGCACCGCCCAGTGGTTCAAGGAGAAGGGGCGGCACCCGATCTTCGCGGCCGGCAAGGACGTGCCGCTCGGGCCGTCCGCTGAGACCGCGCAGACCGTGATCTCCGATATCCACGTCCCCGGCCGGAACGCGCCGATGACAGTCGGCTCGGCGGCACCGGATCTGCTGGCATCGTCCGCGCACGCGGCCGATTGCGGCACGGGGTGCGGCTGCCACTGAAGCTCAGGCGCACCAAGATCATCGCCACCCTCGGCCCCGCCGTCGAGACGCCGGGGGCTCTCTTGTCCATGTTCCGCGCCGGGGTCGACGAGGCACGCCTGAACCTGTCACACGGCACGCATGCCGAGCACGCGCGGGTGATCTCCCGGGCCCGCCGCGCGGCGGCCGCCACGGGACGCGCCGTGGCCATCCTGGCCGACCTGCAGGGATCGAAGACGCGCATCGGGCGGCTGCCGGGCGGCGGACCGATCCGCCTGGTGCGCGGCGAAATTGTCACCCTCACGCCGCGCGACCTTCCCGGGCGACCCGGCCTGATCCCGACCTCCTCCCGCTCGCTCGCCGGCGACGTCAGGCGCGGCGACCCGATCCTCATCGACGACGGCCGGCTGGAGCTGTCCGTCCTGCGCGCCCGCGGTGAGGGCGTGCGGTGCCGCGTGATCACCGGCGGACCGCTGCTCGAGTACAAGGGCATCAATCTGCCGAACACCCGGCTGGGCGGCGAAGCGCTCACGACCAAGGACCGGGCCGATCTCGCCTGGGCCCTCCGCCAGGGCGTCGACTACGTGGCGCTGTCGTTCGTGCGCTCGGCGGAGGACGTGGAGCGCGCACGCCGTTTCGCGCGCCGGCACGGCCGGGCGGTGCCGCTCGTCGCCAAGCTGGAGGTGCGCCAGTCGGTGGAGCGGCTGCCGGAAATCCTGCAGGTCGCCGACGGTGTCATGGTGGCGCGCGGCGATCTCGGGGTCGAGGTGCCGCTCGAGCGCGTCCCTGTCCTGCAGAAGACCATCCTGCAGGAGGCGAATCGCGCCGGCGTCATCGCCATCACGGCCACCGAGATGCTGGAATCGATGATCGATCAGCCGCGCCCCACGCGCGCGGAGGCCTCGGACGTGGCCAACGCCATCTTCGACGGCACCGACGCCGTCATGCTCTCGGCGGAGACCGCCTCCGGCCGGCACCCGCTGAAGGCGGTCGCGGTGATGGACCGGATCATCCGGGAGGCGGAGAGCAGCAGCCAGCGCTGGGCGGCGCCGTCCGACTCGCTGCCCGGGAAGGACCACGAGGTGCACGCGGTGGCCCACGCCGCCGGCGACGCGGCCCGGCAGTGGGGCGCGCGCGCCATCGTGGTGTACACCCAGACCGGGTCCACGGCCCGCATCCTGTCCAAGATCAAGCCGCCGTGCCCGATCGTCGCCTTCGCGCCGACGGAAGAGGCGCGCCGCCGCATGGCGCTCTATCGTGGCGTGCTGCCCCTCCACCTGCGCTTCGCCACGAGCACGGACAGGATGCTGCGGGACGGCCAGCGGGCGCTTCTGGAGTCCGGTCTCTTGAAGCGGGGCGAGCGGATGGTCATCGTGTCCGGCACGACGCCGAGAGCCGGAGCCACCAATCTGATGAAGCTGCACCGGCTGGGCGACCGGCTGTGACGGCGGTCCTGCCGTAAGTCAGTGTCGCGGCGTGCGCGCCCGGGGGTATGAGCCGAGGAGCCGCACGAAGTCGCAGACCTCCTCCAGCTGGCGCAGGGCGTTCCGACACCTCTCCTGGGACGCGGATCCCTCAAAATCGACGTGGAACACGTACTCCCAGGGACGGCCGAGCATGGGGCGCGACTCGATCTTGGTCAGATTGATGTCCCGCAGGGCGAAGACGGCCATGCAGCGGAACAGCGCGCCCGGGACGTGCGGGGTGGCGAACAGCACCGAGGTCTTGTCGGGCCGCCCGATCGGGCGGCCGTCGCGCGACAGCAGGAAGAAGCGGGTGAAGTTGGCGCGGTGATCCTCCAGGCCCCTCGCGAGCACGCGGGCGCCGTGCAGCCGGGCCGACAGCTCCGGGGCGATCGCCGCGGCGTCGCGCGCCTCCTGCTCGCACAGCAGGCGGACGCTGCCGGCCGTGTCGTGGGTGGCCACGCGCGTCAACCGGGGGTGCCTGAGGAAGAAGTCCTCGCACTGCGCCAGGGCGACGGGGTGCGAGAAGACGCGGCGCACGTCGCGCAGGCGAACACCCGGCAGGGCGACCAGGCTGTGCGAGACGCGGATGATCGCCTCGCCTGCGACCTTCAGCGGGGAATCGAGGAGCAGGTCGTACACCCGGTGAATCGAGCCGGCGATGCTGTTCTCGACCGGAGCGAGGGCGTAGCGGCAGCCTCTCGTCTCCACGGTCCTGAAGAGCGAGTCGAAATCCTCGCAGGGCAGGATGCGCGCCCGCGAGCCGAACAGGGATCGCGCCGCCAGCTCTGAGAAGGCCCCCCGCTCGCCCTGGATGGCGACCCGGGGTGCGCGCGCCGCCGTCATCGCCCGGTGCCGCCGCCGAGAGCGGAAGAGTCGCGCCCCCTGTCCGCGGCCAGCGCCTCGTCCAGGCGGCGCTCGAGGATCTTCGAGGCATCCAGGTCTTCGAGCTTCAGGGCGTGCCGGGCCGTATCCACCAGAGCGTCCAAGGGGACCAGCCCGACGATCTCGCTGCCGGAGACTTCCACCCCGTGCCGCGCCGCCTCGTCACGCACCTTCTCGAACACGACGTGCAGGGGGGTCGTCCTGAAATCGGTCATGTTGATTGACACCTGGGCGGTCCGCCGATCCTGGAGCATCACGCCCATCGCCTTGACGCACGGCAAACCGCCGCTGCTCTCGCGGATGACGCGGGCGATCGCCTTCGCCAGGTCGAGCTCGGACGAAGCCAGGTTGATGTTGTAGGCGATCAGGAACTCGCGCGCCCCCACTGCGACGCAACCGGCGGTCGGGTGGACCCTGGCTGGACCGAAATCCGGCCTCCAGAGGGGGTCCTTCATCTTCTCGGGGAACCGTTAGAACTCTCCCTTGCGTATCTCCGCGAGATTTCGCCGGTGGGACGCCGTCGCCGCCTTCTCATAGAGGTAGACCGGCAGGTCGTGCCGGGCGGCGATGTCCGCGCCGATGTCGCGGGCCAGGGCCACGCAGTCCTGCATGGTCGCGGCGCGGATCGGAACGAGGGGAATGACATCCACGGCGCCCATGCGCGGGTGTCCGCCCCGATGGCTGCGCAGATCGATCCGCTCGACGCATGCCTCGACCAGCGCCAGGAGCGCGGCCCGCACCGCGGCCGGGGCGCCGGCGAGCGTCAGCACCGTACGGTTGTGATCCGCGTCCGAGGAGGCGTCGAGAACCACCACGGGCCCGCTCCCGCGGACCGCCTCGAGAACAGCGTCGATCACCTCGCGCCGTCGGCCTTCGCTGAAGTTGGGAACGCTTTCGATCAGGGCGGAGGGAGACAGCCGCGCACCGAGGTCGCCCGGCGGCATTCTCAGGCGACCTCGAGGGCAGCTTGCGACAGGGCCTCGACAAGCTTCACCGGGTTTTGCCCCAGGGGCCCCTCCCAGTCCGCCGCCAGACGGGCCGCGGGACAGCCGCCCTCGCCTCCCAGCCGGCGATCGAGCAGGGCCAGGTGATCGGATTCCTCCGGGCAACCCTGGTTGTTCAAGCCCTGTCGGGCCAGCCGGACGATCTCGATCAGGAGGTCGCGGGCGGGCACCGTGCCTCGGGCGGGGGCGTCGCCGTGCCCCGTGCCGGGAGGCGCCGGGACGCGGGCGGCGGGACCTTGCCGGCAGACCTCCTCGAGCAGGCGCTCGCGCTCCTTGAACGACAGGTGGCGCACCAGCTCCCAGGCGGCGCGGCGCGAGGCGCCATCGTACAGGATCCCCTTCAGGAGAGCGGCGAGCGACAGGCAGGAGGCCGGCTCGCCGGAGTCGGCGCCGCGGATCTCGATGTACTGCTTGAGACGCACTTCGGGGAACAGGGTCGAGAGATGCAGCTCCCAGTCGGTCAGGCTAGGGCGCAGCCCCTCGAATCCCTTCTTGATGAACTTGCGGAAGGTGATGCCGTTGGCCGGCTTCCAGTCCTCACCGCGGACCACGAAGAACATCGGCACGTCGAGGGCGTACTCCAGGTAGTCGGCGAAGCCGGCGCCGTCCTTGAAGACGAAGGGGAGCAGGCCGCAGCGATCCGGATCGGTGTCCCGCCAGATCCAGGCGCGGTCGGACATGAACCCGTTGAGTCGCCCTTCCGTGATGGGAGAATTGGCGTAGAGCGCCGTGATCAGGGGCGACAGTCCCATCGCCGTGCGCAGCTTGTCGGCGGCGTCGACCTCGCTGGCGTAATCGAGGTTCACCTGAATGCCGCAGGTCTGCTTCATCATCGCGTGCGCCAGGGATCCCCGGCGCGGCAGGTAGTCGCGCATGATCGCGTAGCGCTTCTTGGGGATGAAGCCGATCTCGTCGAGGGGCGTGAAGGGTTGCAGGCCGATCCCGAGCCAGGCGATGCCGTGCGGTCGCGACGTCTCCTCCACCGCGGCGAGGTACGCCGTGAGCTCTTCGCGCATCGACGCCAGCCCGCGGTGCACCGCCCCGGACAGCTCCATCTGCGCCCCCGGCTCCAGCGTGATCCGGGTGTCCCCCCTGGCGAGACCGATCACGCGGCCGCCTTCCATGAGCGGGCTCCAGCCACCGGTCCGGGCGAGCGTGTTGAGGATGGTCTCGACCGAGGCGGGGCCTTCGAACGGCACGACACGGCCGCTGTCGCGGAACACGCCGGCCCGCTCGTACTCGAGGCCGACCCCCCAGCGCTCGCGGGGCTTGCAGCCGCTCTCGAAATAGCCCCGCAGGTCCTCTTCGCGCGCGATGATCTCGTCCATGGGTTTCCCGGAAAAGCCCGGATTCTACCATTCATTGACGTGGGCCGGGGCGTGACCGGGCGCGGGCGGCGGGTCTGCGGGAGTCCGTGTCCGAATGCCGGGACAGGCTCCTAGTTCTGGGACCAGGGAGTGGGTTGTCCGGGCGTCCGGCCGCGCGACTCCTGCCAGTCCCGGTAACGTTTCATGTAGGTCTGGGCGACGTCGTCCCCGGGCAATCCGAGGCAGCGGGCGTACTCGCGCAGGAAGCCGCGCACGAACACCGCCGCCGGCAGGTCGCCGAACCGCTCCTCCTCGATGGCCTGCAGGTAGGCGCGGCGGATCTTGGTGCGGGCTCGGGCGTCGCCTCGGGACCGCGGAGCGGTTGGGCCGCATCTCCCGGAGCCGAAGGCGCCGTGGGGCCCTCGACGTCCGCTCCCGCCGGCGCCGACACGGCGGCCGGAGCGCTGGGAGACGGCGGCACTTCGTGACCGCCGGCCAGCTCCATCGTCCCGGACGCGGGCGCCGCCGGCGCGCCCTCGGGCTCCCGGGACGGTGCCGCTCCTTCGGCGGACGGGGTCACGACGCCCGCGGCCACGGCCGCGGCGCCGGCCTGGGCGTGCAGGCCGCGCACCTGGTCATCCTTGAGGGCCCCGCTTCCGAGAAGCTGCCGGTCGTAATCGGATCGGCTCTCCAGGAAGATGAGGGTGCGGTAGGCCGCCTCGATGCGCGCCTGCATCTCGCGCAGGCCCGGGGCGTCCATCAAAGGGGAGAGGCAGGTGGTCTCGGGGTCGTAGGTCTTCTTGAGCAACTGGTAGGCCGACTGCACCTCCTTCGGAGACGCCTTCGGCACGACCTCCAGCACGCGGTAGTGGTCCAGCGCATCGAGATCCTCCCACTCCTCGTCCGCGTCACGCAGCGGTCCGACGCCGACGGACAGCAGGCGGGCCGCGGCCCGCGAGATCTCCTTGGTCGAGGAGGCGTTGGGATACTGCTGCGACAGCGGCCTCCGCTTCTGGACCGCCTGCAGGATCGACAGGTCGTGCTCGATGATGCCCGCGGTGGCCAGGTTGATGCCGAAGCACTTCCGGAATCCGCTGGCCAGGCAGGCCGCGGCCTCTTCGTCGGCCTCACCGCGCACCTGGTTCAGGAGCAGCTCGAGGCGCGTGCGGCGGATGATCGCCGCGATCGCCTCCCGGGCCGCGGCGTCGATGGCCTGCAGGCGGGTCATGAAGGCGCGGAAGCTGACGCGGGACGGATCGATCCCGGTCTCGCGCAGCCGCGACTGGATGGCCGCCATCCTCTCGCCGGTGAGGGCGCGTACCAGGCACCAGCGCAGGTAGGACTCGGTGAACAGGTAGGCCGCCTCGATGGCCGCCGGCTCCGGAGTGGTGACCAGGATCCCGACCGTGGCCTCGGCGAACGAGGCGACGGTCGCCGGCCAGCGGCCGGACCCGCAGTCGACGATCACGTGGTCGGCCGACAACGTGCTGAACTGCTCGGCCACCTGGCGCACGAACGCCACCGGGTCGTCGCGCAGCTCGCCGCGCTGCAGCCCGCCGATCACGCGGAGGTGAGCCGTCGGGGTCTCGCAAGCGAGCTCGGACAGAACGGCCACCTTGCCGGACGCGAGGTCGGCGAGGGACCGCGGCAGGCGCTGGTAGCCGAGATACGTCTGCAGGGCGCTGCCCTGGAGATCGAGGTCGATCAGGACCACGCGGCGCCCGGCCCGCGCCAGCTGGATACCGAGATTCGCGGCCAGAAGAGAGCGGCCCACCCCGCCCTTGCCGCCGGCGAGGCCCCAGATCGACTGCCGCGCCTCGCGCGCCTCGGGGGGTCTGGTCGAGGCCGCCGTGCCGCCGGTCGACTGCGCGCTGCCCGCGGATCCGCCCATCATGCCACCTTGTCCGACACGTCCTTCTCCTCGAAGTCCTCGCCGTCGAAGGTGATGCGGCGGGCCTTCTCGTCCACCGTGGTGTCGAGGTTCACGGGGCGGCCCCAGATCTTCTGGATGTTGCGCAGGGTGTCGCGGGCGTAGTCGTGCTTCAGCTCGACTCCCTCGTACCGGTGCTGCAGGTGCAGCTCGCCCTTGTTGCGGAAATTGCCGTCCACGACGAAGATGAACGGCTGCCCGAAGTTGGTCAGCTGGAAGAGCAGACGCTGCTTGACCTTCTTGAAATCGCGATCGCTGATCTGATACATGCCGGTCTTCGGGTTGAAGTCGTAGATGAACAGTTTGTGCTCGCGGCAGAAGTCCTCGGTCAGGTAGTTGTCGATGAAGGTCACGTCCGTGCAGTGCCTGCGGACCTCGAAGATCTTCTCGCGGCCCAGAGCGGTCTTGCGGTCCCAGCGGGCGCGCTCGACCAGATCCTCGCAGTCGTCGTACTCCTTGCCGAAGCGACCCTTGTTCCAGCGCTCCTCGATGTTGCGGAACAGCTCGACGCCCAGCTTGTAGGGGTTCAGCCGCCCGCTCCGCCCGCCCAGCGTCCCCGAGTGGTGGTCGGCGTAGTCAATCACCTCCGCGTCGGTGAGGACCTTCTCCGTCATCAGCTTCGAGTGCCAGTAGGTCGCCCACCCCTCGTTCATGATCTTGGTCTGCGCCTGCGGCGCGTAGTAATAGGACTCCTCCCGGACGATCGACAGGACGTCCCGCTGCCAGTTCTCGATCGGCGAATGGTCGATCAGGAACTTCAGCACGTCGCGCTGGGGGGCCTCGGGAAAGCGCTTCTTGCGCCGGGCCTCCTCCTCAAGCTTCTTCTTGTGGGCCTCGATGAACTCGGGAGGGTTGACGAAATCGTTCATGTACGACTTGCTCTTCATCCGCCGCACCTGGGGCCGCGGCTCTTCCGCCTGGTTGCGGTCCTTGGGGCGGTCGCGCACGATGAAGGGCGAGTGGGGATCGATGAGGTTCTCCAGGGACAGGCAGACGTCCACGAAGTTCTCGACCACCTCCACGCCGTGGGCGTCCATGTAGCGGCGGATGCGCGTCCCGTGGTTGGCCATCACGTCCATCATCTTGCGGTTGGTCTTCGAGAACGACAGGTTGTTCTTGAAGAAGTCGCAGTGAGCGTAGACGTGCGCCATCACCAGCTTCTGGTCGACGATCTGGTTGCACTCCAGCAGGTAGGCGTAGCAGGGGTCGTTGTTGATGACCATCTCGTAGATCTTCGACAGGCCGTAGGAGTAAGACTTTTGAAGATATTCGTACTCCATCCCGAAGCGCCAGTGCGGGTAGCGGGTGGGGAAACCGCCGAAGGCGGCGACCTGGTTGAGCCCCCGGTAATCCAGGAGCTCGAAGATGACCGGAAAGAAGTCAAGGCCGTAAGAGCGCGCGTGCCCCTCGATCTCCTCCTGGAGGTCCTGCAGGTTCTTCGGCAGGTTCGCCATCTCAGCGCCCCCGTCCCAGGAAGTCCTTGATCGACTGGTAGACGCCGTCCTTGTTCTCGATCTTCGACAGGGCGACCCGCTGATCCTCCGCGTAAGCCTCCTTCAGGTCCACCAGGAACTGACCGGTGCCGTAGGGGCTTTCCACCTGGCCGTAGCAGAAGAGGTTGACCCGGGGCAGGATCTGCGACTTCAGCAGGGACACGCATTCCTCGGTGTCGCCCTGCGACCAGTTGTCGCCGTCCGAGAAATGCAGGCAGTAGATGTTCCACTCCTCCGAGGGGTACTCGAGCTCCATGATCTTGGCGCACATCTTGTAGGCGGCAGAGATCACGGTTCCGCCCGACTCGCGCGTGTGGTAGAAGGTGTCGCGGTCGACCTCGCGCGCCTCGGCGTCGTGGATGATGTAGCGGATCTCCACGCCCTTGTAATGGTGCCGCAGCCAGGTATCGATCCAGAACGACTCGATGCGCACGATCTCCTTCTGCTCCTCGCCCATCGACCCCGAGACGTCCATCA
>QHXY01000179.1 GCA_003223145.1 Acidobacteriota bacterium | reverse complement strand
GTCGTCGGCAACGTGCGTCTGGTCCCCGCGCTCAGTGGCGGGCTCGGCTTCACCTACCCGCTGAGCGTCGAGGGGCTGCCGGACACGGATCTCGTCCTGGGTCACGGGACGTTCGTCGCCTCGGTGGCGGCGGGGACCGGGCAGGCGAGCGGCGGAACGTACCGGGGCGTGGCGCCCGGGGCCTCGATCCTGGGACTGTCGGCGGGGGACCTGTTCATCGTGAACGTGCTGGAGGGGTTCGATTACATTCTTCAGAACGCGGCGCGCTACAGCGTGCGCGTGGTGAACTGCTCGTGGGGTACCCAGGGCTGGTTCGATCCCGACGACCCCGTGAACATCGCCACGCGGCTGGTGCACGACGCCGGGATCACGGTGGTGTTCGCCGCCGGCAACCAGGGACCTTCTCCCGACTCGCTGAACCCGTACGCCGTGGCGCCGTGGGTGATCGGCGTCGGCTCGTCGCGCAAGGACGCCCGCCTGTCGCGCTTCTCCTCGCGGGGCATCTTCGAAGAGCTTCTCTACCACCCGACGCTGATCGCGCCGGGCGAGTCGATCACCGCCGCGAGTCCACTCCTGCTCAACGCCGGCGGCTACTACGCGACCGACAGTGGCACATCGTTCGCCGCCCCGCACGTGGCCGGGGTCGTCGCCCTGCTGCTGCAGGCGCGTCCGGGTCTGCTGCCGGCGGACATCAAGCGGCTCCTGCAGGTGACGGCGACCCCGGTCCTGGAGCGCGACCGCTCGGAGGTCGGGGCCGGTCTGCTCGACGCCTGGGCGGCGGTCACCTCGGCGGTCTATCCGGGGCGCCCGTTCGGGACGCACATCCCCGGCTGGCTCGACCAGCGTCCCTACAGCATCGAGCACCTGCCGGCCGTCGAGAGCGAGGCGGTGCTGCCGGCAGGCGGCAGCCTGCCGTTGCCGGTCAGCCTGCAGCCGGGCGCGCTGTCCTGGCAGGCGACCCTCGCCTGGGGGACGCTGCCGGGTCTGAACGACCTCGACGTCGTGGTCAGCGATGCCGACGGCCGCGAGCTGGAGCGTGGCGACTCCTTCAACGGCCTGTCCCTGTTCGGTCGCGCCGAGGGCGTACATCTCCTGGGTGCGATCCCGCCGTCGCTGCAGGCGGAGGTCTACTTCAAGGACGGGACGGGTCTGTCGGATCAGAAGTTCCAGCTGCGGCAGGAAAGCGGGGCTTCCCGCCGACGACCTCGACGCCGTCACGCGCGCCGTCGGACGGAACGTCATGATCGGCCGCGGCGATAGCTTCGACGCCTACGACGGTCTGTGGCGCGGCGAGTTGGCGCGCGCCCTCGCCCTGGCGGCGGGGCTGCCGCAGCGCATCCCCTCCACACCGTCGTTCAACGATGTCGGCTTCTTCACCCCGTTCTATCCCTACGTCGAGAGCGTCGCCGGGGCGCGCGCCCGGCGGGTGCTGATGGACCCGAAGAACCTCATCAACTTCGGCGTGACCGCCAACGTCAGTCGCCTCGATTTCGCGGTCGCGCTGGTGCGTGGCGCGGGGCTGGAGGCCGAGGCGCAGGCCCGGGCCGGCGAGTCGCTCGGCCTCCTCGACGAGACCAAGATCCCCTACGGCCTGCGCGGCTATGTCGCCGTGGCCCTCGAGCGCGGCCTCATCGACACCGTCCCCGACAGTTATGGCGGAGAGGATTTCAACCCGAAGGGAAACGTGCCGCGGGTCGCCGCCGCGCGCTTCCTGATGAGACTCCTGGAGCTCAAGTAGCGGCGCGCGCGATGTTCAGCTCCAGAGCCGGCGCGACCACCTGCGGCCGTGATGATCTTGCGGGTGCGCGCTACTGTCTGACAGCCGGTCCGAAGAACCCGATCACATCCCCGTTGCCGCTCAGCATCTCGATGAACAGATCGCGTCCGCTCTTGTGCTTCGGGATGAGGGATACATAGGCCGCCCCCTGGCCCGTGACGCATTCCGTGCAGGGAATGAGAGCGGGGTTCAGGACCGTGAAAGCCCCGTCACGCTCTTGCTGGGCGATGTTGAAGCCCGACACATTGACTTCATGCGTCGAGGTCCAGCTCACCAGACCCGATCCTCTTCCCGCCGGGCTCGAGCGGCTCACCGTGATGTTGACGACGGCCTCGGTGCAGTCGTCGGGGTTTTGTGCGGGATTGGGGAGAGTGGGGCAATTGTCGCAGGCATCTCCGATCCCGTCGCGATCTCCATCCGCCTGATTCGGGTTGGCGACGGTCGGACAATTGTCGCAGGCATCGGGCACGCCGTCGTGGTCGGTGTCGGGCAGCCCCGGAATCGGGGTGTGCACGCAGCCGACGGAGGGATCACAGGAATCCGCGGTGCAGGCGTTACCGTCGTCGCAGTGGGCGGTGTTGTCCGAATGCGTGCAGGCGCCCGTTGCGGGGTCCGCGCAGATATCGTCGGTGCAGGGGTTGTTGTCGTCGCAGAGGTACGCATCGATCTGGCAGCCGTTCCCGACGCACGTTCCCACATAGCACAGGTTGCCGCCATGGCAGATCACGGGGCCCTTCGAGGACCCACTGCAGGTGCCGTTCAGGTTGCATGTATACACGGTGCATTCGGTCGGGGCGGGGCAGAGTGACGGATCCGGAAAGAAGCTGCAGGCAGGGACGGCATCGGCCCGGCAGCCGCCCTGCAGGCATCCTTGATGGCCGCAGTCGCGGGGCCCGCCCGGGAGGCAATTCCCGCCGCTGCAAAAATCGTTGACCGTGCAGGGATTCCCGTCGCTGCAGGAGCCGGCGGTGTTGGTCCGCGTACAGGCTCCACTCGCCGGATCGCAGGCGTCGATCGTGCAGACGTTGCCGTCGTCGCAGTTCACGGGAGGGTTCGAGCACTGACCGGTGGCCGGGTCGCACGCGTCCACGGTGCAAAGATTTCCGTCGCCGCAATCGTTCGGGCTTCCGACGCAGACCACGCCGGCGGTCGAGGCGGCACAGGTGTCTCCCTGTGTGCAGGCGTCCTTATCATCGCAGCTTGTCCCGGGGGCCAGGGCCCGCCCGGCGCACTGTCCCGTGTCGTCGCAGGCATCATCCGCCGTGCAGGAGTTGCGGTCGTCGCATGCGCTTCCCACCGGAAGCACTGTTCCATGGCATTGAGCGGTCGAGTCGCAGGCGTCGCCCTGCGTGCAGGTGTTGTGGTCGTCACACGGGGTTCCGGCAGCCAACGACGGATGCCGGCAGCCTCCGAACTTAATCGTGCTGTCGCAGAAATCGGTCGTACAGGGATTCCCGTCGTCGCAGCTCAGGGGCTCGTGACGGCAGGTTCCCGTCGTCGCGTCGCACGTATCGACGGTGCAGGGGTTGAGATCGTCGCACGACGGGCAGTCCAGGGCCGGGCGGACGGACGCCGCCGAGGTGGAGTCGTCGATCAAGAGAATCGACATGAGCAGCCCCAGAGCACTTGCGAGCAGGATAAGGGAAACTGCGACAGGAGCGGCTGGTTTTTGTGTCATCTCGGATTCCTCCGGAAGCGACGCTCGAACCGGCGGGACGCCGTGGTCTCGGGCAGTCCCTTTCTTCCATAAGTACCGCCATTTTTCGCGGCCGTCAACCTGAAACCCATGATTCCAGCCACCCCGTGCCGGTTGACGAAGCTGCATGCGGGTCGGGCCCGTGGCTAGGATCGGACAGGTCGCTTTTCACTCACGCAGGCAGGGCTCGGAATGTCGAGGTCGATCAAAGCGCGCGCACCAACTCCAGGGCCGGGTGGGGGCGGAGGTCTCTGACGCGCCCTGGGTTCGGGCGGGAGGATGGCGTCGACATGCGGAGAGGATGCGCCCGTCCGCCCCCGGAGACAATGACAATGTTCCCACGTTTTCTGCCAGGGCGCCCGGGGCGCTCCTTCTCGGGGCTGGCGCCCCCCCCGATCCTTACTGCCTGACGGCCGGCCCGAAGATTCCGATCACGTCTCCGTTGCGGCGCCGCATCTCGATGAACAAATCGCGCCCGCTCTTGTGCTTCGGGATGACGGTCGTATAGCTCGCCCCCTGCCCGGTGACGCATTCACTGCAGAGGATGGGCGCGGGGTTCAGCATCGTGTAGGTTCCGTCACGCTGGAGCTCGACGACGTTGAACCCGGACACGTTGACTTCGTGCGTCGTGGTCCAGCTCACCAGCCCGGAACCCTTCCCCAGCGCACTCGAATGGCTCACCGTGATGTCGACGACGGCCTCGTTGCAGTCGTCGGGGTTCTGTCCCG
>QHXY01000181.1 GCA_003223145.1 Acidobacteriota bacterium | reverse complement strand
CTGCAGGACGAAGTCAAATCGTCGTCGACCGCCGACTCGTTCGAGAGGACGGACCACAGGAAAAAAATCCTGGTGGCCGACGACACGGTGACGGTGCGCAAGGTTGCGGCGCGTCTCTTGGCGTCGGCCGGTTACGACGTGCTCGAGGCCGAGGATGGCCGGCAGGCCCTCGACCTGGTCCAGAACGAGCACCCCGACCTGATCCTCCTCGACCTCCTGATGCCGAAAATGACCGGCTTCGACGTGCTGCGGGAGATCAAGCGCAGCGGACGGGTGAAGGAAACGCCGATCCTGATTATGAGCGGTGTGTTCAAGAAGGATGTGCTCGATTTCCTGCAGGCCGCGGGAGTCGCCGGCTTCCTCGACAAGGAACAGATCAAGGACTCCCTCCTGTTCCGCGTGCAGCAGATCCTGGCGGCCTGAGAGCCGACCCCTCGACGCGTTTTTCTGCTAGCATATCGCGGCAAAGGAACCGCCACCGGCCCTCCTTTGCCCATGCACGTGACATCCGCACGGAGAGACCATGTCCGGATTCGTGGTCGTCGGCTCGCAGTGGGGCGATGAAGGCAAGGGCAAGATCGTCGATCTCCTCACCGAGCGCGTTGACATCGTGGCGCGTTACGGCGGCGGGCCCAACGCGGGGCACACCATCTGCGTCGGCGAGCGCCGGTTCGCCCTGCATCACATCCCCTCGGGGATCCTGCGGGAGAACGTCCTGTGCGTCATCGGCAACGGGGTGGTCGTCGACCCCGGCTCGCTCCTGAAGGAGATCACCGATCTGCGCGCGGCGGGCGTGCGTGTGGAGGAGAACCTGCGCATCAGCGATCGGGCGCACCTCATCCTGCCATACCACCGGGGGTCCGACATCGCGCGCGAGGGGGGAGTGGGCGACGGAAAGATCGGCACGACTCGTCTGGGTGTGGGCCCGGCGTACGAGAGCAAGGCGGGGCGATACGGTCTGCGTATGACCGACCTGGGTGATCGGGCGGGTCTCAGGGAGAAGGTCGGCGCCCTGGCGCGCATGGTCCGGAGCGCCGCCGCCGATCGCCTGGCGCCGGAATGGGACCCGGCACCCGAGGCCGTCGCCGCGCAGTATCTCGAGTACGGCGCCCGCCTGACGCCCTTCATCGCGGACACCTCGCGGCTGCTGAACGAGCGGCTCGACGACGGGGCGATCGTGCTGTGCGAGGGGGCCCAGGGAACGATGCTCGATCTGGACCACGGGACTTATCCCTACGTCACATCCTCCAGCTCCACCGCCGGCGGCGCGTGCACCGGTCTCGGCCTCAGTCCGATCCGCGTGGACGGCGTGATCGGAGTCCTGAAGGCGTACTCGACGCGCGTCGGGGGAGGGCCGTTCCCCACCGAGCAGGACAATGAGACGGGCCGGAGCATCCGCGAGCGTGGCAGGGAGTTTGGCAGCACCACGGGCCGCCCGCGGCGCTGCGGCTGGTTCGACGCGCTGGTGGCGCGTTACTCGGTCATGATCAATCAGATCGAGTGCCTCGCCCTGACCCTGTTCGACGTGCTAGACGACTTCGACGAGATTCCGATCTGCGTCGCCTACGAGCACGAGGGAAGGAGAATCGATCGTCTGCCGGCCGACCCGACCGTTCTCAACCTGTGCCGGCCCGTCTACGAGATCCTGCCTGGATGGAAAACCGCCACCACCGGCGCGCGCCGCTTCGAGGACCTGCCGGGGCGCGCGCGGGACTACGTCGGACGCCTCGAGTCGGTCGTCGGGTGCGAGATCGGCGTGATCTCGACCTCCCCGCAGCGCGATGGCACGATCGTCCGGCCCGAAGGGCGCATCGAGCACTGGCTGCCGGTCCGTCAGCCGGTCCGGGCGCAGGCCCGGTAACCCGGTCCGTCACACCTTCGCCAGCGCCTGTCGGAAGTCCTCGACCAGATCGTCGGCGCTTTCGATGCCGCAGCTCACGCGCACGAGATCGTCCGTGACGCCGATCCTGTCGCGGTCCTCGCGCTTCATGCCAGCGTGCGACGACTTCGCCGGTTGGGTGATCAACGTCTCGACTCCTCCCAGGCTCGGCGCCACGAACGGGATCCGCACCGCCGCCAGGAGACGCTCCGCCGCCGCGGCGCCCCCTTTCAGGCGAAGACTGAGCATGCCGCCGAAGCCCGACAGCAGCTCGCGGGCGTGCGCGTGGTCGGGATGGGTCTCCAGACCCGGATAGTTCACTTCCTTGATCCGGGCGTGGGTCGCGAGGAAACGCGCCAGGGCGAGGGCGTTGGCGTTCTGGGCCCGGACGCGCAGCGCCAGAGTCTTGGTGCCCCGCGCCAGGAGAAAGCCGGCGTGCGGATCGAGCGAGCCGCCGAGGAGGTTGAGCGTCCGCCGCACGCGGTCCACGTTCGCCCGGCTCGACAGGACGCACCCGGCCACGAGATCCGAGTGGCCGTTGAGGTACTTCGTGGCGCTGTGGAACGACACGTCGAATCCGATCGACAGGGGACGGAAGTTGACGGGGCTGGCGAAGGTGATGTCGACGATCGCCGTCAGACGTTCCTGGCGCGCGAACTCGACGACCTGGCGCAGACGCGGGACGCGCATCAGCGGGTTGGTGATGGTCTCCACCAGGAACATCCGCGTGTCGGGGCGCAGGGCCTGCTTCCAGGAGTCGGGACTCTGATCGTCGACGAACGTATAGCTCAGTCCGAGATCCTCCGCGTGCTGCGTCAGGAAGTCGTGCGTGCCGCCGTACAGGCAGCTCCCGGCCAGAAGGTGGTCGCCCTTCTTCAGGAACGTCAGGATGGTCGCCGTCATGGCGGCCATCCCGGACGAGGTCGCCAGCGCGGCCTCCGCCCCCTCCAGAGCCGCCAGACGTTCGTGCAGATAGCGCTGCGACGGCGTGCTGTTGAGGCGGATGTACTGGATGTCGTGATAGCCGGTGCCCGGTTCGATCGAGAACACCGTGCCCTGGTAGATGGGAAAGATGACCGAGCCCTCCGGCCCCGGCCGGCGCTCCCCCGAGTGCACCGCGACGGTCTCGATCCTGTAGGTCGCCTTGTCCATGGAGCCTCCTTGCGGCGTGCGTGATCGGGCCTTCCTCCTCCGCCGCCGCCATGCTAGCCTTCCGTCCCCGATTTGGAAAGTGTGCCGCGGGCGACGAAGCGCGGCGGGGAGGAGGCCGCATGAGCTCCGGCCAGGTCGACCTGATCAGGGTGGAGGATCTGCGCAAGGCCTTCGGATCGGCCGAGGCCATCAAGGGCGTGAGCTTTGCGGTGCCCGAATCGGCGCTCGTGGTGATTATCGGGCCCTCGGGATGCGGCAAGTCGACGCTGCTGCGCTGCCTGAACGGGCTCGAGCTTCTGGACTCGGGTCGCGTGCGTATCGGGGGCGTCACCCTCGAGCGCCACGACGGCCAGTTCCCGCGCGACCTCAAGACGCGGCTCAGGGGGCTGCGCCGGGAGGTGGGCATGGTCTTCCAGAGCTTCAACCTGTTTCCGCACATGACCGTCCTGGAGAACGTCGTCAAGGCGCCCGTGGCCGTCAAGGGCATGAGCCGCGCGCAAGCCGAGGTCGTGGCGCGCGCCCTGCTGGCCAAAGTCGGGTTGAGCGACCGGCTGGACTATTACCCGTCGCAATTGTCCGGAGGGCAGCAGCAGCGGGCGGCGATCGCGCGCGCCCTGGCGATGTCTCCGGAGGTGATGCTGTACGACGAGCCGACGTCGTCCCTGGACCCCACTCTGGTGAACGAGGTACTGCAGATCATGCGGCAGCTGCACGACGAGGGGATGACCCAGGTCGTGGTCACGCACGAGATGAGGTTCGCACGCGACGTCGCCGACCACATCCTGTTCATGCATGAGGGGCTCCTGGTCGAGGCCGGCCCCCCGGCCGCCCTGTTCACCGCGCCACGTGATCCGCGCACGCGCGACTTTCTGAAGAGCTTCCTGTGAGCCGCCGCCGGGCCGCCCGGCCCGTCAGGATGATCCTCGCCGCCGCCCTCGCCGCCGCCACTGCCGGCGCAACGGCCCGCGCCTCCGAGTCCCTGCGCTGGGGCGGGGATTCCGAGGGAGGCGCTCCCTACGTCTTTCCGGACCCCAAGGATCCGCGGCAGATCGTCGGGTTCGAGGTCGACATCGCCGGGGCGCTGGGTCGTGAGCTGGTCCGGACCGCCCTGTTCGTCCAGAACCAGTGGGACGGTCTGATCCCCGGGCTGCTGCGCGGCAACTACGACATCGTCCTGAACGGTCTCGAGATCACCCCGGATCGCCAGCAGGTCATCCGCTTCACCATCCCGTACTACGCCACGGCCGAGCAGCTCAGCGTGCGCCGGGAAGACACGTCCGTCCATGGTCTGGGCGATCTCAAGGGTCGGGTGGTCGGCACGCTCAAGTTCTCCCTGGCACAGCGGATCCTCGAGAAGGAGCCCGGCATCGAGGTGCGCACCTACGAGGGTCAGATCAACGCCTACGAGGATCTCGCCAACGGGCGTCTCGACGCCGTGCTGATGGACTGGCCGATCGCCATGTATTACAGCCGGCCGAATCCGGCGCTCAAGTTCACGGGTGAGCCGATCGGACGCCTGGAGTACGGCATCGGGGTGCGACCCCAGGACACGGGGCTGCAGAAACAGCTCGACGCCGCACTCCTGAAGCTGATGGGCAACGGCGCCCTGCGCGCCATCTACGAGAAATGGGGTATCTGGAACGACGACACCGAGCGCCTGTTCACCTCGCGCCTGAGGGTTCCGAACCAGTACGACGAGTACACCCGGGCCGTGACTCAGAAGCGCAGCTTCCGCGATCGCATGCTGCAGTATGCCGGGTACCTCCCCCTGCTCCTGGGACGCGGGGCGACCATGACGCTGGTCATCTCGATCACCGGTATGGCCCTGGCGGTGTCCCTGGGGCTCATGCTGGCGCTGGCCTACCTGTACGGGCCGCGGCCGGTCGCCTGGGGTTCGCGCGCCTACATCGAGGTGGTGCGCGGCACGCCCCTGCTGATCCAGCTCTACCTCATATTCTACGGGCTGCCGAACATCGGCATCCGCCTGTCGCCGTTTCTCGCCGCAGTGGTGGGGCTCGGCCTGAACTACGCCGCCTACGAGGCCGAGAACTACCGGGCCGGCATCCAGTCGATCCCGCGCGCCCAGACGGAGGCGGCGCTGTCGCTCGGGATGACCCAGGGCCAGGCGCTGCGGTACGTCATCGTGCCCCAGGCGATGCGCCTCGTCATCCCCCCGGTCACGAACGATTTCATCGCCCTGTTCAAGGACTCCTCGATCGTCTCGATCATCACCATGGTCGAGCTGACCAAGGTGTACGGGCAACTGGCCTCCACCTATTACGACTACATCGGCGTCGGGCTCCTGACCGCGGCGATTTACTTCGTCCTGGGTCTGCCGTTCGTGCGCCTGGCCCGCTGGGCCGAGGCGAAGATGGCGGTGGACAAGAGGGTGGCCGTGCCGGCGCGGCGGCGCTGG
>QHXY01000180.1 GCA_003223145.1 Acidobacteriota bacterium | reverse complement strand
CTTCGCGACCGGCAGACCGGCGATGGTGATCGGTTCCCGCGCGACCACGATTCCCCGCGCCGTCGTCTGTGGGTCGAGAACAAGGCGCGAAGTGATGTCGCCCGGCCCGAGATCCTCCTCCAGGGCGGCCCGCACGGCGCGCCGGACGATATCCGCTTCCAGCATGGAGGCGCCGATTGTCCCACACGCTCCGAGAGGGGGTCAACTGACCGCCATCACAGGACGAGCTCCTGCGGCGGGACCCGGATCATGTCCCTCAGAGAAACACCCGTGGCGAATCTCCACGCCGGGGGTGCCATGTACCACCGCGGAATTCTCTCAGCACCGACGGCCGTGAGGCGATTGTCACCGCCGATCCCGCATCGTATTGTAGGCATCGGAGGCTTCCACATCGGGCGCTTCCGGGGCGCCTGGCCGGGCCAGGCAAGGACGCTGGCATCGAGTTTGCTGATACCACCGGTCGGGTTGTACGCCACTTTCCGGGCCAGTTGCGAACGGAGGGCGCAAGGGCCGGCGACCCGCGGTGGAACGACCGGTTTGAATCGTTCGACCCCGTTCTGTTCGGGGGTATGGATGGGGCCATCACCCGTACGACCTCATGCGACGTCCGATTGGCATCGTCGCGCAGAGGAGGGTCCCATCCATGAAATCTTCTGTCACGTGTCTGCTGCTCGTTCTCCTTTCCGCCGCGCCCGCAGCCGCCCAGGAGCTCACCACCGGGACGATCGCCGGGAAGGTGACTGATCCCGCCGGAAGCCCGATCGCCGGAGCCGTGGTGATTGTCGTCTCCGAGTCCGGCACGCACACGGCGACCACCGACGTGAATGGCAGCTACATCCTGCCGTTCCTGCGTCCCGGGGTCTACACGGTCCGGGTCGAGGCGCCGGGCGGCTTTACGACCGCCATCAAGAACGACGTGGCGGTCGCTCTGAACCAGAGGGCGGTTCTCAACTTCACCCTGGAGCCGGGGAAGAAGGAGACCGTCACCGGCGCCGCGCCGCTGATCGACGTCACCTCGACGGCGACGGGTACCAACTTGAAGTACGACGAGTTCGCCGGCTCGATCCCCCTGGGCCGATCGTTCACCGACACCTACTCGGTCGCCCCCGGGGTCGTCAGCGGTCTCGGCACGGGCCAGGGTAATTACGCCATCGGCGGCGCCTCGGGCCTGGAAAACTCCTATCTCATCGACGGGGTCAACATCACCAACACCGGTTTCGGAGGCATCGGATCGTACAACATCGTCTACGGCTCTTTGGGAACGGGGGTGACGAGCGAATTCCTCGATCAGGTCCAGATCAAGACCGGCGGCTTCGAGGCGGAGTACGGGCAGGCGCTGGGCGGGATCATCAACACCATCGTCAAGTCGGGAACCAATGATTTCAAGGGAAGCGTCGCCTGGTATGCCACACCGGGCGGCTGGCGAAGCGCCTACACCCCGGTCGATCTCGAGACCGGGACCTCCAACACCCTGAGGCAGAACGTCAATGATTTCGCTTTTTCCGTGGGAGGACCGATCAAGAAAGACAAGCTGTTCTACTTCCTGGCGTACAACCCGGTCATCACGACCGACGGCCGCCGGGCCAACGCGCTGGACAACCCGGCCTTTGTCCCGGCGAGGGCCGGGGTCTCCGTCTTCGACGAGAGCCAGACGACCGGATTCGGCGGTTCGAGGTACGCCGCGGATCCTCTCGCCTTTCCGGCGTCTGTCGAGATGATCGACCGCACGCGCCGGGCGGACAACTATGCGCTGAAGCTTTCCTGGCAGGCGACACCGAGCCATCAGGTCGAGCTCACCTTCTTCGGGGACCCGGCCACCGGCGGCGCCGGTCCCCAGCGGGACACGGCGCCGGAGTTCAGCGACTTCGCGACCGGCGGTGGCGGGAGCACGATCCGATTCGGCTCGAACAACCAGTCCTTGAAGTGGAACGCCGTTTTCTCTCCCAGGTTTTTCATGGAGGCTCAGGTCGCCCGACACGCGGGAATCTTCCGGGAAACCTCAGCGGTGAACGATTAGCGGTACCGCGATCTGCGCAACCTGCTGGAGTTCACACGCGGCGCCAACAGCTACGACGACCCGGCGCTCGGCATCCAGCCGCTGACCCTGACGCCGGTCGCCCCGCTGTCGGGCGGCGTCGGCTTCATCACCAATCAGGACGACAACAACACCGTCTACACCGTCAAGCTCACCAGTATCCTCGGCAGGCACGAGCTCAAGTACGGGGTGGAGTACGACGACATCAGCTACCAGGAGACGCCGACCTACACCGGGTCGTCCTTCGACGTCCAGCTGCCTGTGAGCTACACGAACGGACTGCCGGTCGACAACAACAAGGACGGTGTGCAGGACACCATCTCCATTCCGACACGCGGGGGGGCCACAGTGGACGTGCGAAACGGCGTCGGGGCCGACGCGGCGGTCGCCTTCGACAGCGGCAACCGGTTCCGCGTCACCCGCGCCAGGCTCGGGCCGGCGATTCCCCCCACCCTCTCCAAGGAGGGGGACCTGTTCTGTCCAGGACACCTGGACGGTGCACCCGAGGGTGACGATCAAGGCGGGACTGCGCTGGACCCAGGAGAACGTCGACGGTGCCGGGACCTTCTCGCTGCCGTTCGCGACCGAGACCGTGCAGAAGGAAACGCTTCCCGGTTCCGGGTTCTTCGTTCCGACTCGCATCTTCACACCCGGTTCCTCGACTTACTCCCCCAACAGCTACAAGTTTGCCGGCAACATCGCGCCGCGCGTCGGTGTCTCGTGGGACGTGCTCGGCAACGGCAGGAGCCGCGCCTACCTGAATTTCGGACGGTACTACGAGCGGGTGCCCAACGACCTGGCGGTGCGCGCCTTCAGCAATGAGGTCGGCATCAGCCTCGAAGAGTTCAGGGATCGCAACCTGGCGACCCCACGCACCATTCCGGGCGGGGCCGCCACCTGCGTCGACAGCAGCGGCAGTGACACCGGTCTCGGGGGCTGCGCCACAATCGTGCCGGTCTTCACCCAGGGCATCGATCAGACGGGCGTGGCGGGCGGCGTGAAGCTGCCGTACGAGGACGAGCTCTCGGGCGGGTACTCGTTCGAGCTGACACCGGTTTCGGCTCTCGAAGTTCGCGCGATCTACCGGACCCAGGGGCGGGTGCTCGAGGACGTGCAGGTCAACGCGATCGAGCAGACGCAGAATTTCTACTACGGCGTCGCCTACGGCTATCCGTACGATCCCTTCGGCGGGGTCAAGGGCGTGAACGGCGGCAAGAGCGCGACCTTCCCCGCCACGCCGTTCGGGGCCTACACCCTCGCCAACCCGGGAACCAAGGCGATTCCCTCCGGCGGTTTGTCCAGCTTCCCCAAGCCGGAGCGCGTCTACAAGGCCCTGGAGGTGATCTACACCCGCAGGCTGGCGGACCGCTGGTCTCTGTTCGCCAATTACCGTCTATCCAGGCTCGATGGGAACTACGAAGGACTGTACCGGAACGACAACGGGCAGAGCGACCCGAACATCACCTCGCTCTACGACTTTCCGAACTCGCCGCTGATGTCCGGGCAGTTCCTCAAGGGACCGCTGCCGACCGACACGCGGCACGTCGTGCATGTCTACCCGTCCTACGAGTTCGAGAATCGGGTCCGCCTCGGGGCCAACTTCAGCTACTCGAGCGGGGTGCCACGCACCTCCCTGCTGGCCCACCCCAGCTACCAGAACGCGGGCGAGATCCCCGGTATCGACCCGGTGTACGCCTACTGGGCGGACCCGGTCGGAAACGGTAATCCCGCCGACTACATCCTGCGCTCGACCGGCAGCCTGAAAGACGCTCTGTCCGATCCTCAGAACGTCCAGCAGACGGTGTTCCTGAAGTCCTACACCCCGGTGACGCGCGGCAACCTCGGCCGCACACCGGGCCTGACCGACATCGACCTGCACGCCGATTATCCCGTGACGCTCGCCAGGGGCACCATGCGGGTGATGCTGGACGTGTTCAACGTCTTCGACCGGCAGTCGGTGACCTCGTTTGACGATGACGTCGAGCTGCGCGCCGGTGTGACCGATCCGGACTTCCTGCGGCCAATCGCCTATCAGATCCCCCGCACGTGGCGGCTGGCGGCGCGCTGGGAGTTCTGAGGGGGCACCTCTATCCGAGCGATTCGACGGTGTGCGACAGTCGCCCGATCCTCTCGACCAGCTCCTGATGGATACGGCGCGATTTGTCCACCACCTCGGGACGCGCCTTGCTCATGAAATCGGCGTTCTGGAGCTTGCGAGCGTGCGTCTCGCTCTCCTTCGACAGCTTGTCGATCTCGCGCAGGAGCCGGCGCTTTTCGGCCTCGATGTCGATGACCCCCGCGAGAGGCACCGCCAGATCGACCCCGGGGGCCACGGCGCGCGCCGCCGGGCCCGAAGCCGGCGGGCTGGCTGACTCCTCCACCGATTCGAGGCGCGCCAGGGTCGCGATGACCGCGGCGTTGCCGGCGATCGTGGCGCGCGTGCCGGGGGAGCGGGCGACATATCTCAGCGACAGGCGGCGCCCGGGGTCGATGTTCAGCTCCGCCCGTATGTTCCGCACCTTGACGACAACTTCCATGAGCGTCTCGACCTCTCGCTCGGCCGATTCGTCGACCCACGCGGGGTCGTGGGCGGGATAGGGCGAGAGCGCGATCGTCTCCCCGTCGTGTGGCAGCCTCTGCCAGAGATCCTCGGTCAGGAACGGCATCACGGGGTGGAGCAGCCGGAGAACCGCGTCCAGGACGTGCTGCAGAACGGCCCGGGCCCGGGCCGTCTCCTCGGGGGGAGAGCCCGGCAGCAGGCGTGGCTTGGCCATTTCGAGATACCAGTCGCAGTATTCATGCCAGAGAAACTGGTACAGGGCATTGGCGGTTTCGTCGAAGCGAAATTCGCTCATCCGCTCGTCCACGGTCGCCGCAAGCCGCTGGAGACGGCTCACGATCCAGCGGTCCTCGAGCCGGAGGGAGGGACGCGGCGGAAGCGCCGGCCGGGTCCGCGCCTTCGTCTCGTCACCGAGATTGAGCAGGACGAAGCGCGCCGCGTTCCAGATCTTGTTGGCGAACGCACGGTAGCCGACCATGCGCTCCTCGGACAGGGGCAGGTCGCTGCCCGGCGTCGCCATGGCCGCCAGGGTGAAGCGCAGTGCGTCCGCGCCATACCGTTCAATCAGATCGAGGGGGTCGACGACGTTGCCGCGTGTCTTCGACATCTTCTGGCCCTCGGCGTCCCGCACCAGGCCGGTGATGTAGACCTGGCGGAACGGAACCTCCTTCATGAAGTGCAGGCCCAGCATCATCATCCGGCACACCCAGAAGAACAGGATGTCGAAACCGGTGACCAGGACCGTGGTCGGGTAATAGCGCCTCAGCTCGGGGGTCGCGTCCGGCCAGCCGAGGGTGGAGAACGGCCAGAGCCCCGACGAGAACCAGGTGTCCAGGACATCCGGATCCTGCCGGAGCGCCGCGCCGCCGCAGCGTCGGCAGACCGGGGGCGCCGAGCGCGCCACGTGGATCTCCGCGCAGCGGGTGCAGTGCCAGGCAGGGATCTGGTGTCCCCACCACAGCTGCCGTGACACGCACCAGTCGTGGATCTTGCCCATCCATTCGTTGTAGCTGTTGACCCAATGGGGAGGGACGAAGCGCACCCGGCCGTCGGCCACGGCGCGCATCGCCTCCTCGGCCAGGGACTTCACGCGGATGAACCACTGCGTCGAGAGATAGGGCTCGACCACGGTGTTGCACCGTTGACAGCGCCCGACGTTGTGCAGGTGCTCCTTCACCCCCACCAGGTAGCCGCCCGCCTTCAGGTCCTCGATCACGACCCGCCGCGCCTCGAAACGATCCAGCCCGCGGTATTTTTCGGGCACGTCGTCGTTCATCCGCCCCTGCTCGTCCATGACCACGAGCGGCGGCAGTCCGGTCCGGCGGGCCACCTCGAAATCGTTCGCGTCGTGGGCCGGGGTGATCTTCACGGCCCCGGTGCCGAAATCCTTTTCGACGAATCGATCCGCGACGATCGGCAGCTCCCGCCCCACCAGCGGAAGGATGACGGTCCGGCCGACCACACCCTGGTAGCGCTGGTCGTCGGGGTGAACCGCGACGCCGGTGTCCCCCAGCATCGTCTCGGGTCGGGTGGTGGCGACCTCGATGCCTCCCCCGCCGGCGGCAAACGGATAGCGCAGGGTGTACAGGTGACCGTGAGTCTCCTGCGGGATCACCTCCAGATCGGAGATCGCCGTGCGGCAGCGGGGACACCAGTTGACGATGAACTTGTCCCGGTAGACCAGCCCGGCCTCGTAAAGCCCGACGAACGCCTCGCGCACGGCGCGCGACAGCCCCGGATCCATGGTGAACCGCTCGCGGGTCCAGTCGCATGAGCAGCCGAGCCGTTTGAGCTGCCCGATGATGACGCGACCATACTCCTCCCGCCACTTCCACACGCGCTCGACGAAAGCCGCCCGGCCCATGGCCTCGCGGCTCAGCCCTTCGGCGGCGACCTGACGATCGACCACCATCTGCGTCGCGATCCCCGCGTGGTCCGTTCCGGGAAGCCACAGCACATCGTCACCCTTCATGCGGCGCCAGCGCGCCAGGATGTCCTGCAGCGTGTTGTTCAGGGCGTGTCCCATGTGCAGGCGGCCGGTGACGTTTGGCGGCGGGATCACCATGGAGAACGGCGGGCGGGGCGAGTCGGGTCGGGCCGTGAACACCCCGAGCTTCAGCCAGTGCGCGTACCAGCGCTCTTCCATCGCTCCGGGCTCGAATGTGCGCTCGAAATCCATCGTGGTTCCGGGGACGGGGTACGGTCCGCAGCTGGCCGGACAATAAAAAAGCAGGCCATCGGCCTACTTATCCCGGGGCGCTCCCGGGGCGTCTGGAGGACGTTCCGGGCTAGCCCTCTTCGAGATCCTGGATCCGGCGCCGCACGATCGTCTCCGCCACGCCCGGGACCACCTCCCAGGCGATCTCGCGGACCACCCGGTCCGACAGGCGCTCCACGACCTTTTCGGCAATGAGATCGATCATCTCCGGAGTCAGGCCGAGCCCCTTGCCGTCGCCCGCGACTGTCCGCTCCATCTGCCGGGGCCCAGGCGTCGGGGCGATGGGCGCGTCCGGCTCGTCGCTCACCTGCCAGGTCTCGGCCGGCGGAGCCTCGGGGGGAGGCGTCCAGGCCGGTGCCGGGTCCGGCTCCGTCGCCAAGTCCGGGGTCGGCGGCCCGGGGGGCACCTCGTCGACGAGGTCAAACTCCGCCTCGAAAGATCCGCCAAAAACCTCATCCGGGGCCGGGCCGCGCCCGACACCGCCGCGCGACAGGCCCTCGCGCGGCGGCACGACGTGGTCTCGACGGAGCTCCGCCGTTGACGCCGACGCCCCGCCTGCCGCGGGCTCGTCGAATCGATCCGGGACGATCGATCCTTCCATGCCCGGGTCGAGCCCCACATCGGCAAAGCCGACATACGACCCGCCGGCGGCGGGATCGGGGGCGGCGAGCGCCGGGTGCGGCCGGCCTTCGGATTCCTTCTCCTCGCCGACGCGCGAGGGCGCGAACGGTCTGCCGACGGCGCCGGGCAGCGCGGGCGTGACCGGTTCGGCGTGGTGGCGCTCGGGGGCGGCCGCCTGCAGGCCGCCGCCCGTAGCCGGTGTGGACGGGCGCATCCCCTCGGCGGCGCGATTGGGATCGACGTGGTAGATGTCTCCGCCACTGATGATGTCCATCTGTCCGCCCTGCTCGTCGACCGCCACCGATGGCGTCGAGGCGATCAGCTCCTCCACCTTGGCGACCAGCACCTGCGACTCGAACGGCTTCGTCAGGTGGCCGTTCGCACCCGCAGCGTCGGCCCTCTTCCTGTCGAAGGGCTCGAACGTGCCGGTGAGCAGGAGCACCGGGATCCCGGAGGTGACCGGGCTGCGTTTCAGCTGCTCGCACACCTCGTAGCCGTTCTTTTCAGGCATGATGACGTCCAGGAGGATGATGTCCGGACGCATCTCGGACACCTTCTTGAGCGCCTGGCCTCCGCTGCTGACGCAGACCACCCTGTAGTCCGCCTCGGAGAAGGTCAGCTCCACGACCTTCTGGATGGTGATGCTGTCATCGGCCAGCAGGATCGTCTTCACCGCCACCCTCCCCGGCGCCCGTCGGCTCCGCCGCCGGCACGCCCAAAGACGCAAACAATCGTTCGGGATTGAGCAGAAGGACCGCCTCGTCGTCCCGGCGCAGGATCTCCCTCACGTACTCGGCGCTCATCCTGCACCGGGAGGCCTGCGCCCCGCCAGGTGCGTTTCCCGCCTGCTCCGCCTCCAGGAGGTCCACGCCATCGCCCAGGAGACCGACGCGCGCTTCGCCCCAGTCGCAGACGATGACGTGCTCCGCCTCCCCGGCCTTGCCCTCCGCGCGAACCGGCCGGGGGCCCGACCAGAGCGGGGCAAACCGCACCAGATCATAGACCGGAAGCGCCACGCCTCCATGCAGCGCGATCCCGCTCACGAACGGGTGACTGCCCGGGACGGGCGGGATCGGGGGCGGCGAGCGCCGGGTGCGGCCGGCCTTCGGATTCCTTCTCCTCGCCGACGCGCGAGGGCGCGAACGGTCTGCCGACGGCGCCGGGCAGCGCGGGCGTGACCGGTTCGGCGTGGTGGCGCTCGGGGGCGGCCGCCTGCAGGCCGCCGCCCGTAGCCGGTGTGGACGGGCGCATCCCCTCGGCGGCGCGATTGGGATCGACGTGGTAGATGTCTCCGCCACTGATGATGTCCATCTGTCCGCCCTGCTCGTCGACCGCCACCGATGGCGTCGAGGCGATCAGCTCCTCCACCTTGGCGACCAGCACCTGCGACTCGAACGGCTTCGTCAGGTGGCCGTTCGCACCCGCAGCGTCGGCCCTCTTCCTGTCGAAGGGCTCGAACGTGCCGGTGAGCAGGAGCACCGGGATCCCGGAGGTGACCGGGCTGCGTTTCAGCTGCTCGCACACCTCGTAGCCGTTCTTTTCAGGCATGATGACGTCCAGGAGGATGATGTCCGGACGCATCTCGGACACCTTCTTGAGCGCCTGGCCTCCGCTGCTGACGCAGACCACCCTGTAGTCCGCCTCGGAGAAGGTCAGCTCCACGACCTTCTGGATGGTGATGCTGTCATCGGCCAGCAGGATCGTCTTCACCGCCACCCTCCCCGGCGCCCGTCGGCTCCGCCGCCGGCACGCCCAAAGACGCAAACAATCGTTCGGGATTGAGCAGAAGGACCGCCTCGTCGTCCCGGCGCAGGATCTCCCTCACGTACTCAGCGCTCATCCTGCACCGGGAGGCCTGCGCCCCGCCAGGTGCGTTTCCCGCCTGCTCCGCCTCCAGGAGGTCCACGCCATCGCCCAGGAGACCGACGCGCGCTTCGCCCCAGTCGCAGACGATGACGTGCTCCGCCTCCCCGGCCTTGCCCTCCGCGCGAACCGGCCGGGGGCCCGACCAGAGCGGGGCAAACCGCACCAGATCATAGACCGGAAGCGCCACGCCTCCATGCAGCGCGATCCCGCTCACGAACGGGTGACTGCCCGGGACGCGTGTGATCGGGGGCCGCGCCGTCACCTCCCGCACCACAGCGAGGGGGAGGGCCGCCTCGGCGCCGCCGACCCTGAAGCTGATCAGCCACGATCCCCCGGCCGCGCTCACAGGAGACCGTCCTGGTCCAGCAGCAGCCTGGGCTCCCCGCCATCCGAAAACACGCCCCTGAACTCGCGATCCGGCCGCGAGAAGATAAACGACGGCAGCGGCGCGATGGCGGTTGAGGGGACGTCGCGGATCGAATCGGCCCCGTCGACCGGGACGACCGCGCGGTTGCGGGCGGCCTCGATGACCAGATACACGGTCGCCACCCCGGGCCGCTCGCCCGCGGCCGCGTGCAGATCCAGCACCGGGAAGCGGACGCCGCGGTAGACCGCTTCCGACCGCTCCACGCGAAAATCGCCCTCCAGCGCGGGATCAAGGATCTGCGTCACGATGTCGGCCGGCACCGCGTATCGACCCTCTCCGACGCTCACCATGAGGAGCTTCATGGTCCCGGGTCAGAACCTAGCCCAAAGGGTGCGGCCTGTCAAGGAATCAGCGCCGGCGGGGCGGGACGTTGGCCGTCACCCAGTCGATGACCTCCCGGGTGGTCGTTCCGGGCGTGAAGATCATCCGGACTCCCGCTTTGCGGAGGCCCGGGACGTCCTCCTCGGGGATGATCCCGCCCCCGAACACGACGATGTCCGCGCTGTTCTTTTCGGCCAGGAGCCTGAGGAGCTTGGGGAAAATCGTGTTGTGGGCCCCGGAGAGGAGGGACAGACCGATGCCATCCACATCCTCCTGGATGGCGGTTGCCACCACCATGTCCGGGGTCTGGTGCAGACCGGTGTAAACCACCTCAAAGCCCGCGTCGCGCAGGGCCCGGGCGATGATCTTGGCGCCGCGATCGTGGCCGTCGAGGCCGACCTTGCCGACCAGGAGCCGGACCTTCCGCACGCTGTTCATCTCAGAGCTGCACCCGTCCTTCGCGGTACGTGCCGAAGACCTTCTCGAGCGTGCCGCAGATTTCGCCCACGGAGGCGTAGGATCGCACGGCCTCGAGGATGGCCGGCATCAGGTTCTCCCGTGTCCGCGCTACCCCGTGGAGCGCTTCGAGGGCGCGCGCGTGGCGCGGCCGGTCGCGTGACGCCCGCACCGAACGCAGTCGGGCGACCTGCCCGGTCTCGACCTCGGGTCCGATCTTGAGCAGCGGCGCCTTCATGGTGTCGCCTTCCGTGAAGCGATTGACTCCGACCACGATCTTGTCGCCGTCATCCACCTGTTTCTGGTACAGGTAGGAGGCCTCGGCGATCTCGCGCTGCGGAAATCCCTGCTCGATGGCCGGCACGATACCGCCGATCTGGTCGATGCGCCGGATGGTGGCCTGGGCCTCCTGCTCGAGTCGATCGGTGAGCGATTCGACGAAGTAGGAGCCGGCCAGTGGATCGATCGAATTCGCGACCCCGCTCTCCTCGGCGACGATCTGTTGCGTGCGCAGGGCGATGCGCGCCGAGTCCTCCGTCGGCAGCGCGAGCGTCTCGTCGAGCGCATTGGTGTGCAGGGACTGCGTCCCGCCCAGGACGGCCGCCAGGGCCTGGATCGTTACCCGCACCACGTTGTTGATCGGCTGCTGCGCCGTGAGCGAGCAGCCGGCGGTCTGCACGTGCGTCCGCAGCATCCAGGAGCGCGGCGACTTGGCGTGGAAACGCTCGCGCATGATCGCGCACCACATGCGCCGGGCGGCTTGAAGAAGAACGACAGGCGCGGCGCGAACGCGTCGACATCGAGCCCCGCCTCGATGCAAGCCTGCACATAGCCGATGCCGTCTGCCAGCGTGAAGGCCAGCTCCTGCGCCGCCGTCGACCCGGCCTCGCGGATGTGGTAGCCGCTGATCGAGATGGTGTTCCACTTCGGCACGCGCTCGGTGCAGAAAGCCACCATGTCGGTGATAATGCGCAGCGAAGGTGACGGGGGATAGATCCACTCCTTCTGCGCGATGTATTCCTTCAGGATGTCGTTCTGCACCGTTCCTTCGAGCGCCCCGATCGGGCACCCCTGCTTCTCGGCGACGGCCAGATACATGGCCAGGATAACCGCCGCCGGAGCGTTGATGGTCATGGACGTCGACACCCCGTCGAGCGGGATCTCCTTGAACAGGACTTCCATGTCGGCCAGCGTGTCGATCGCCACTCCCTCCCGGCCCACCTCGCCCTCGGCCAGGGGATCGTCGGAGTCCCGCCCCATGAGCGTCGGCAGGTCGAAGGCGACGGACAGACCCGTCTGTCCATGCTCCAGGAGATAGTGGAACCGCCGGTTGGTGTCCTCCGCCGTGCCGAACCCGGCGAACTGCCGCATGGTCCAGAGCCTTCCCCTATACATCGTGGGATGGACGCCGCGGGTGAACGGCGGCTCCCCCGGGAAGCCGAGTTTCCGGATCGGATCCCAGCCCTTCAGGTCATCCGGTGTGCAGAGGCGCTC
>QHXY01000178.1 GCA_003223145.1 Acidobacteriota bacterium | reverse complement strand
CGGCCGCACCGGCGCGTCGCTGCTCGTAGTCTTCGAGGAAGACCAGGCGTCCGCGTTCGCACCCACGTGCCAGCCCGGCGAACTGCAGGGACCGTAGCTTCAGATGGGCGAGGAAATTTCCTATGTCGAGTGCCGGGTCGCCGAGGCGGGCATCATCCAGATCCAGAAGCGCGCCTTGCCCTCCGCAATCCAGAACCTGCTCGGCGTAGAAGTCGCGGTGAACGGGATTCTCCGAGATGTCGGGAGGCAGCAGCGCGCGCCGGCTCAGCATCTGGAGCAGTCCCTCGGCGCGTCCGGAGGAAGGCGGCGCGTTGAGCGGAGAACGGGCGAGCCAATCCCCCGTATTGGCCAACTCGTCCTGCGCGCCCCAGCAGCGGATGAGGCGCGCCTCGCATCCATGCAGCGTCGCAAGGACTGCGGCGATGTGTCGTGCCGGGGCCTCAGGTCGGGGAGATAATCAATTGGACGCGGAACCAGTAGGACCTTGCGCGGGATGGCGGCGACGATCCTTCCCATCGTCTCGAGAATCCCCGGTCCCCGCTCGCCCGATAAGAGTTTGCCGAAGAGGCGCCGCTTGACCCCGGGGCCATCCAGCGTGTAACCGATGGCGCAGCGCCGGCCCGGTGTGTGCTTGAGGATTTCTACTTCCGCAACCTGCCAGGGCCCCGATACCGCCGACTCCTCCCCGTCCAGGAGAGGAGTGAGACGTGCCAGTCTCGACGTCATCGCCTCGGGGCTAAGCGCCTCAGCGAGCCCGGGCAGCGCCGGGTCGGACAGCAGGATGGTGCCCGTCATTCCTTGGCCTCGCTGAATAGCCGCTGGAACGGCCCGACGCCGGTCAGAAGTTTGGCCGGTGGGCCGGTCTCGACCACCCGGCCCTCCCGGATCACGATCACCCGTTCGCAGTCGAGAATCTGAGAGAGGTTGTGGGCGATCCAGATGCAGGTCCGCCCGCGCGCCAGCTGCGCCAGGGTTTTTCGCACCTCCCCTTCCATTTGGGGATCGAGGCCGGTGGTTGGCTCGTCGAAGACCATCACCGGCGCCTGCCGAAGGACCGCCCTCGCCAGCGACACCCGTTGCTGCTGGCCACGGGACAGCGACGTGCCCCGCTCCCCCAGGATCGAGTCATATCCTTCCGGCAGCGCCTCCAGGAACTGTTGAGCGCCGGCAGCCCTCGCGGCCGCAAGGATCTCTTCGCGTGTCGCCTCGGGACGGCCGCAGCGAATGTTCTCCCCGACCGAGTCCCCGAAAAGAAACGGTTCCTGCAGGACGATCGCGATCTGTCGGCGGTAGGACTCCAATCGGAACCGGCGGATGTCGAGACCATCGACCAGGATTCTTCCGGCCTGAGGATCGTAGAGGCGCAGCAAGAGCGCGAGAATCGTGGACTTGCCGGACCCCGATGGACCGACCAGACCCACTCTTTCCCCCGGATCGATCCGGAAGGAGAGATCGTGCAGGACCGCGCGATTCTCCTGGTAGCCGAACGTCACCCCCTCGAAGGCGATCTCTCCGGAAAGCGGCGGGGCCGGGATGGCGTCGGGCGCTTCGCGCACTTCATCGCCGGAGTCGAGGATTTCCAGGATGCGCTCGCCGCACACCGCCGCCTTGCTCGCCTTCGCGCCGATCCGGACCAGATCGCGGGTGGGCTTGTACAGCCCCCGGAGGTATGTCAGGATGACGACCAGCTCCCCTGGGGACATCCCGCCAGCCAGCGAGCGCCGGGCCCCCACCCAGAGAACGAGACACGAACCGACGGCGATCGTCATATCGACGATTCGGCCCAGCGACTCCTCCAGCCGCAGCGAGCGCAACCCGGCGCTCAAACTCTTGAAGCTCTGCCTGGAAAATCGGGCCGCGACCTCCTGCTCGCGGGAATAGGCCTGGATCATCGCCACGGAGGCCAGCGCCTCGTTCGCCACGGTGGCAACCTTCCCTTCCTTGCGCCGCTGTTCCCGAGACGCCTGGCGGATGAGACCTCCATACCGTGCCGTCGCCACCAGAAGCAATGGGAGGGTCGATACGGCGATGAGAGTCAGGGTGAGATCCATCATCGCCATGAACGCCAGCATGCCGATGATGACCAGCGCCTGGGTCGAGAAATCGAGCACCATCGGCACCAGGATCTCCCGTAGCATCGTCACGTCCCCGGTCAGCCGGACCATCAGATCGCCCGTGCGCCGCTGGCTGTGGAATGTCAGGGAGAGGCGTTGCAGCCGTGCGAAGATGGCGACCCGCAGATCCGAGACCACCTTCTGGCCCACCGATTCCGCCAGAATCCTCTCGCTGTAAGAGAAAAGCCCTCTCAGAGCGGTGACGATGACCACGGCCAGGCAGCAGACGGCGAGAAGATCCATCCGATCCGACGGGAGAAGCCCTCCCAGCCAGAACATGAAGCCGCGGCTCCTGCGCCCAAGCAGCACACCGTCGATCACCCCCTGGACCGGCCAGGGGGCGACCAGGTCGGTGGCGATGAACGCCAGCATGAAACAGGCGGAGAGGGCGAGGCGCCGGCGATGGGGTTTCAACAGCGGACCGAAACGGACGAAGAGCCGGGCGATCTTCCCTAGCCACGTGCTGCGGGAGCTCATCGCCTGCGCGCCTCCACCCTGATGTCGCTCGAGGCAGCCTTGCGGAAGATCTCGGACAGCTCACTCACATTGCGCCGGGCATCGAAAAGCCGCGCCACATGGCGTCGCGCCTCCCGGGTCCTCCGAATAGTTGCGGCGGGATCGTGGAGCGTCAGGGCAATGGCATCCGCGAGAGCCTCCACATCGCCAGGGTCGACCAGGAGCCCCGCCTCGCCGTCGGGCACCGCTTCGGGGATCCCGGAGAGCCTCGTGGAGACGACCGGCACCCCCCGAGCCATCGCCTCGAGCAACGTCGTCGGGAGGCCGTCGCGATCGCCGTCCGGCGCAATCACGCAGGGCAGAACGAAGACCGACGCCTCCGGAAGGTGCAGCGATGCGATCTCCTCCTGATTGGCCGGTCCCCGGAACTCGACCCGCCCGTCGAGGCCGAGCGCCCGGACCTGCTGCCGGAGTGACGGCTCCTGAGGCCCCGATCCAACGAGGCGGCACTGCACCGGAACGCCGCGCTGCCCCAAGAGGGAACAGGCAGCGACCAGGTTCGCGAGCCCCTTCTTTTCTACCATCCTTCCTACAAAGAGCAGGCCACTCGAGCCGCGGGGGCTATTGATTGAAGGAATGCGCGGTTTGCCTCACTGATGGTCACCACGACCTCTGCCTCTTCCTCCAGAAGGCGGAGGCGACGCCGGTCCACTTCGTTCCAGTAGATGTCTTTGGCGTGCGCCGTGAAGGTGAAGGGCGTGCCTGTCAGGCGCGCCGCGTAGCGTGCGATGGAGGTGCTGCCTGTTGCGAAGTGGGCGTGGATCAAATCGAACCGATCCGCCAGAGCGCGCTCCGCGACGACTCCGGCCAGAAGCCAGGCGCGCATCTCGTCGCGGCTCTGAAGCTCGAGCGCGGCCTGCAGGGCAGCCTCATGGACCCGCCCCAGGCGACCGGCGAGACGACGGTGCACGACGAACGGTTCCCAGAAACGCTCGCGGAGCAAAGGCGCCAAGTCGATCACTTCCGCGCGCAAGGACTGGAGGGCGCCGTGGGAGACCGGCTCGTCCACGGCCCGCCGCGTGAAAACGGTCAGATCCCATCCCAGGCGCTCCAGCTCTAGGACCTCGGTGAGGATGAAGGTCTCCGAGAGACGCGGGAAGCATTTCAGGACGAGCCCGCTCCGACGAGCGACTCCAGCAGCCGGACCAGCCTGGTCGTGGCTGCTTCGAGCGAGAGGTGTTTCTCTGCGACTCGCCGACGTGCGCGACCGAGACGCCGGCGTAGCTCGGGGTCCTCCGTCAGCCGGCCAAGGGCTCGCGCCAGTGCCGGGACATTCCCGGGTGGGACGCGCAGGGACGACACACCGTCGCGCAGCAGAGGGTCCAGATCACCGCAGGCCGTGGCGACGACCGGCAGGCCGGCGGCGAGATACTCCCCCAGCTTCAGTGGGGAGAAATAGAAGTCGTTCAGTGGAATATAGGGAGCGACGGCGATGTCCGCCAAAGCTAGCAGCGCAGGGACCTCCTCATGGCTGACGGCGCCGGTGAACGTGACGTTCGACTCGATCCTCAGCTCGACGGCGCATCTCATCAGGCTCTCGCGCTCGGGGCCGTCCCCGACCAGGACCAAGCGCGTCCGCCTCTGATCATTGAGCAAGAGCGCAAACGCCTGGAGAAGATCCTTCACCCCGTGCCAGGGCTTGAAGCTTCCCGTGAACATGATGACGGTGTCGCCCGCTTTGCGCGCCCCCGCGCCTTGAGGGCTCGTCACCGCCTCCTGGAATCGCTCGAGATCCACGGCATTGGGAAAGAGGTGGACCCCCCCGCGGCTGCCGCGCAAGCGAGCGAACCGATCACGCAGGGTGGAGGAGACGCAAAGCAGCGCGTCTGCCCGGCGCGCGAGGAATCGCTCGATCTCAACGGCCACCCCGCGCAGGTCCAATTGGCGATNNNCCAGCGACCAGAGAGAGTACCGCTCATAGATCACGTCCACGTCGCCAGGAGCAAAGGGAACCTGCACGTCGAGATCCCGGTCCGAGGCCAGTGCGGCTGCCTGGGCCGCGACCCGCCCCCCTGATCCCGCCTGCAGTCGCCCGAGGAGCGTTCCCACCGGAAGCACCCGGCCGGGGACCGTACCGGGCGCGCCCGGCCTGAGAGCCAGGACCGTGACGTCGACTCCGCGGCGCCGCAGCGCCACGATGGTCTGCCGGACGTGGACCGAAGCTCCCTTCGTCCCGTCGAGCGGAATCCCGGCATCGGCGCAGATGTAGAGAATCTTCATCTCGGGGTTCCGGAACCATGTTCAGGCGGCTCGGCCCCCGCCAGGGTCAGGGCGAGGATGGCCACATTGCGTCGAAGGTCGAAAAGCTCTTCCGCCCGCTTTCGTCCAGCAGCTCCCATGGAGCGCCGCAGACCGGGGTTCGCGAGCAGCTCGGCCAGGGCGACCGCGAGCGCCTCCGGGCGGCCCGGCTCCAGGACGCGACCCGTCCCGCCGTTCTCCATCGCTTCGGGGATCACTGTAGGCAGACCATCCCGGTTACCATCCTTCCCTACCAGGCAGGGGACCGCCACGACCGCAGCTTTCGGGAGCCGCCGGATGAGTTCCCCGCGTGCGAGCGGTCCGGGCAGGGACACGCGGGTTCCCAGGTCCTTGGAAGCGATGCGCCCGGCCAGATCGTCGTGAAGCGAACCCTTCCCGACGATTTCGCAGAGGAATGGCACGCCCCAGTCGCGAAGGATTCCGCAGGCGTCCACCAGGTCCCCGAACCCCTTCTTCTCTACGAGCCTTCCGATAGCCAGCAGGAGAGGCAAGCGCGGCTCTTCAGCGGAGGTCTCGGGACGAAAACGATTCAGGTCTACCCCGTTGTAAATTCGGACAATTCTCCCCGCTGGAAGACCCGGCCCGGCCAGATCGGTGAGGTAGCGGCGATTGAATTCACTGACCGTGACCACCCGTTCCGCCTGGAAAATGAGCGTGCGGAGGAGCCGCCGAGAATTGCTTCTCAGGAAGATATCCTTGGCGTGGGCGGTGAATGTAAATGGAACGCCGGCGAGGCGCGCCGCGAACATCGCGGTGGTCGCCGGGAGGGAGGCGAAATGGGCATGCAGTCGTGTGCAGCCGGACGCGATAGCGTCCTCCGCCACCAGAGGCGCTCGCAAGAACCCCTTCCAGGAAACGGGCAGGTGACGCAGGGCCAGGAAAAGGGCGCCCAGGTAGGCCCGGGGACGATGTGACAACGCCCGCCAGTGCGCCCGAAGAAAGATGATCGGGTGGCCGGGGAATCGCTCCGGCAAGTAACAGACACCTGCTTGCACTCTGGCCAGATCCTCGTGGAAGCGACCGTCGTCCGGCTTCTTCAGGGAGATGAGCCGCAGCTTCCGACCCAGCCTCTCCAGTTCCAGGATCTCCGCGAGAATAAACGTCTCTGAAAACCTTGGATACATCTTGAGCACGTATCCGATCACGATCGGGACCCCGCCGCGAGACGGCTCCCTGGCTGCAGGACGAGCGGAGTCGGCCTCTGGTCCGCCACGGCCCGGCAGATGTTTTCGAGACCCGAGAATTCCAGGCCCCAGCGACGCGGCGGGCGCGGACGGCCAAGTCCCTCGAAGACTTCGCGGATCAGCGTATCGGGGAGGGCCGCTTCGGGAAGCAGCAGACGCACCACGCCACGCTCGGCCAGCCTCTGAGCCCTGAGGAGCTGTTCCCGGCGGGGTGATGTACGCGGCACTATCAGGGCGCTCGCCCCCGCGTACGCCAGCTCGCAGATCGTGTTGTACCCTCCCATGGCGACCACAAAATCCGCCGAATGGCAGATACCGGGAATGTCCTCGAAGAATTCCAGGACGCTGGCTCCCTCGAGCTTCTTCACCCGTGCGAGAATGCGCTTCCGCTTGCGTGGGCTCATCAGCGGGCCCGTGATCAGAAGTGTCTCGAAGGGTGGCCGCGAGCCGAGCCGCTCATACCCCTCGAGAAACGAGTTCATCAGGGAATTCCCATCCCCGCCCCCGCCCGCGGTGACCGCGACGAGCAGGCCTGTCCGAGGCGCAAACCGCTCCCTGATCTTCTCGGGCGAGGCGGTCGAGCTGTTCCGCCCGATGTACCCCACGAAGCGAATCCTCGCCGCCAGATCGTCCGGCAGTTCGTATTCCCGCGCCGGATCGAAAACCTCCCGCTGGCCGTAGACCAGGATCAAGTTGTAGTAACGACGCAGGACGTCCACCGTTCCCTCCGCGTCCCACGCTCGCTTGACGGCTTCCGGCTCGTCGATGATGTCACGCAAGCCGATGATCCGGACCGGAGCTTCGGGCAGGCGCATGAGAGCGTTGAGGGCTGGAAGAATCTCCCCGTTGAGGCCGCCGGGCGTGTGATCCGCGAAGAAGACATCGGGCCGGAATGACTCGGCTGCCGCACGGATGAGCCTCCCTCGAAGAGCCACAGTTTCCGTGATCGACATCTCAATATCCCGGGAGACATATTGGCCATCGGGTCCCTTGGTCACGGAAGGAAGCTTCAGGTAGTCACAGTGAGGTGGGTAGCGAAAATAATGGGCCCGAGGTGAACCGGTGACTACCAAGGCAGAGGGAGCGGGGAAGCTGCGGATCAGCCGGTCGGCGATGACGTTCGTCCGGCGGATGTGACCGAGGCCGTACGAATCGTGACTGTAGAAGAGGAATCGCATCTTGGGAATACCCGACCACAGGACCGGTCAGCCGATTCGAGCCGAGAGACTGAGAACCTGCAAACGCGCGGAGGCCCCCCTCGTCTCTTATTTCTTAGCCGAATGTACGACGTGCGACTTCCCGAATTTCTGCAAGAACGATGCCCGGCGCGGCTGGACCGACCGATCCCAAGCTCGCCAGCCGAACTTCAGTCCCCACGTCATCACGCGACTTACAGAATGACTGGCTGGCCATACAGGAATGTACTTGCCTGCGGATTGCCGAGGCGGCCCGCGATCTCTCTTCTATCCCCAGTCCGTGCACTGTCGCTCTGAAGGACACACTGGCCTCCAGAAAGGGCAGCGCGGCCACGGAGAAGGCGCGCATGGAGACGCCCATCAAGAATTTCGATGGAGCGGTCGATAGCCGCTTACAGAATGGGGGCGAGGCTCGTCACGACCCGTTTCAGCGAGTGTTCGCGGGCGTGCGAATACACCGGCGCTGAGCATCTCGACGGCCGGGAGATCGATCCGGTGGTCCCTTCGCCCGCGGCTACGGAGGAGTCGGGCACGGCGAGGTGTTCGGGATCACCCCGCCCGGCGGCGTCGACGGTTCGCCGATGGGGCTCTCGCCGCAGGCGCTCTCGCCGCTCGTCAAGTAGTAGAACGCCGTGCCCAGGGGCGGGTTCGTCGGGTCGATCGCGGTGGTCGCGCCGTTGCCGCCCGTGTCGTCGCTCTCGTAGCAAACCTGGTCGTACACCGACGCCGGCAGGCGGCTGCCGAGGAGTTTGGCCGGTATGGTGCCGCGGTAGGTGTTCCAGTGGGTGGCGTCCGGCGTCGGCGGCCAGACGATCGTAATCGGGTCGCGGAAATTGAGCGGGCTCGGCTCGCTCACCTGGAC
>QHXY01000177.1 GCA_003223145.1 Acidobacteriota bacterium | reverse complement strand
GGCGCGACGGTCGTGCTGCAGTGGGCGACCTACTACGATGCGGCCGATCAGGCGGGGATCTCCCGGCGGTTCGGCGGGATCCATCCCTACTACGATGATTATCCTTCGCGGGTCACGGGCTCCCGCATCGGCAAGCAGGCCTGGGCGAAGGCCCAGGAGCTCTACGGTCCCAGGGTGGTGACGCTGTGCCACGTCCCGGGCGGCGATCCGACGAGAGCCAGGACGATGGCGGTCGATGCCTCTTCGGTGGCGGCACACCTCGCCCACGGCGACCAGATCGGCCCCTGCGCCGGTGGCAAGGCAGTACGGGGCGGCGCGGCCAACCGGATCCGGCCCCTCTGACCGGCCGCTACTCCTTGGCGAGCGTGACGATGCCGCAGGCCACCCGCCCGCCGGCGTTGCCGGTCGGCTGGGTGGTGAAATCGTCGGCCTTGGCGTGGACGATGATCGCCTTGCCGACCACATCGGTCTCCGGCGCGCCGCCGATCGACCAGAGATCGGTGGTCATCGTCAGCGACCCCTTGCCATCGGCACCGACCTCGACGTTGCCGATGTCGGCGCGATGGAACGGCGCGGTGCCCCACTTACCGTGGTTCTCGTGGGTGGGATTCCAGTGCCCGCCCGCGGAGGCTCCGTCCGGCGCCGAGCAGTCCCCCTTCTCGTGCAGGTGGACGGCGTGCGTTCCCGGCTCGGCCCCGTTGATCTCGAGATTCAAGGTCACCTTGCCGTCCGCCTCGCGGAACGTCGCCTTGCCGGTCACGTGGCTGTCGCTCTTGGGCTCGAGCACCGCGACCGCCTTCTTCTCCGGCGCCTTGGCGGCCGCCCTGGCTTTGTCCTTCTCGCCCGCGGCGCAGTTGGCCCCGGCGAGCAGCGCCACCACCACGCTCATGCCAATCAGATAACGGCTCGTTTTCACCTTGACCCTCCTCCGGCTTCCATGCTCGCGAAGCGCGGCGATCCTACAGGCGCCTGCGGCGATCGTCAACGCCGGCCCGGCGGTTGACGCTCACACCCTGTTTCCCTATGCTTCCGTCCCGGGAGCCTGTTCGAGGATCAGGAGGGGCCGCGCGTGCTGCGGACCGGACGGTGTTCAGCGACAGCCACGCGCACCTGACACTCGAGCACTTCGACCCCGATCGCGAGGAGGTCATCGCGCGCGCCCGTGACGCCGGGATCGCGCGGCTGATTACGGTCTCCTCGTTCATCGGCGACGCCGAGGCCTGCGCCGGCCTGGCGTCGCGGCACGATTTCATCCATTTCACCGCCGGTGTCCATCCGCACGAGGCGAAGAGCTGGACGCCCGAGGTGGCGCGGGCGATCCGGCGGGCGGCGGGGCGTCCCAAGGCCGTGGCGATCGGCGAGATCGGCCTCGACTACCATTACGACTTCTCGCCGCGCGAGGCGCAGCGCCGGGTGTTCCGCGAGCAGCTCGTCCTGGCGCGCGACCTGCGCCTGCCGATCGTCATCCACACCCGCGAGGCGTGGGACGATACACTGGACATTCTGCGCGAGGAAAGCGCCGCCGACGTCGGCGGGGTGTTCCACTGCTTCTCGGGCGGGAAGGAAGAAGCGCGGCGCTGCCTCGACCTCGGCTTCTACCTGTCCTTCGCCGGTCCGGTGACCTTCAAGAACGCCGGACGTGTTGCGGAGGCGGCGGCCTACACTCCCCTCGACCGCACCCTGTGCGAGACCGACGCACCGTACTTGACCCCGCACCCGCACCGAGGCAGGCGCAACGAGCCGGCGCGCGTCCTCCTCGTGTTCGAGAAGGTCGCGGCCCTCAAGGGCCTGAGGGTGGAGGAGGTCGGCGAGGCGGCGACGCGCAACCTCGATCTGGTGTTCCACATCGCCTGATTGACCGTCCGAGGGGCGGGGCGTAGCATCGTCGCATGGACGACACAGCCCGCTGCCCCTCGTGCGACGCTGCGCTGGCACCGGGCGAGACCCCCTGCCCATCATGCGGCAGCCTGCTGGCCGGCTCGCGCAAGATCGTCGTCGAGCCTCTGCGGCAGGAGGCCGCCCTCGCCCATGCCCTGCTCGAGAGCGCCGGCCTGCACCCGGTCCTGACGTACCACGACGAGAGCGGCGTGCCGCACCCGATCGAGCCGGATGAGCCGTTTCAGCGGGCGGGCGGGCTGATGGTTCCGCTGGCGACCGCGTTCGCCGTGTTCGTGCCGGAGGACGAGGCGGAGGAGTCGCTCCGGATCCTGGAAGACGTGCGACGGTTCGAGCCGGAGACGTACGTCTAGGACGAGCGGGCCCGCGCCAGGACCAGCGCGGCGCAGCTCCCGCCGGAGCCGAGGGCGCTGACCAGGACGGTCGGCACCGGTACCGGGCGGGCGGCGTCCATCACCAGGTCGAGTCCCAGTGCGGTGTCGGGATCGGTGAGTCCCGCCACCGGCGGAATCGACCCGTCCCGCACCGAAAGCGCCGCCACGAGGGCGGCGCACGCCGACGCGCAACCCGACTCCCCCACCGCCCCCTTCACCGAGGTGACCGGGATGCGGCGCAGATCGCCGCCAAGCGCCAGACCGAGAGCCCGCGCCTCGATCGCATCGAGCGTGCGCGAGCCGTTGGCGCTCGCCGCGACGTAGCCCAGATCCCCTGGCCGCACTCCCGCCTGCGACAGGGCGAGCCGGAACGCCTCCGCCGGCTCGTCGGGCGCTCGGGGCCAGCCTTGCGCCGGACCGGCCGCATGCGTCAGCGACTCGCCCGCCACCTCGGCCCATGCCGCCACGCCGCGCGCCCGCGCCCGGTCCTCCGACTCCAGGACGACGAAGAAGGCCCCCTCGCCGGGCGTGAAGCCGCGCTGCCCACGGCTGAATGGACCGGGGAAGCCGGCCGGCTCCCCCCGGTACGTCGAACGCAGGCGATCCCAGGCGCGGTCGAACTCCTCGATCCACTCGTCCGCCCCGCCCGCCAGGGCCGCCTCGAGCACGCCGTCGCGCACCAGGTCCGCGGCCGTCGCGATGGCCGCCAGCCCCGACGCCTCCATGGCGCACAGCGTCAGATTCGGGCCCCGCAGACCGAACAGGATGGAGCACTGACTCGCCGGCGCGTTCGGCACCGTGAACGCAGGTACCGCGTCGTGAGCGAGGCACGCAGCGGCTCCACGCCGGCGCTCACGGTCCCCATCACCAGTCCGAGATCAGCGGGGCCGGTCGACGCCGCCCCGGATTCCCGGTAGCCGGCGGCCACGAGCGCCTCCTGCGCGGCCACCGCCGCCAGGCGCGAACAGCGGTCGAGACGGCGCCAGACGTTCGGATGAAAGCTCCCCGGTCCGGGAGTTTCGCGTACGCGGGCGGCGCACGCCCGCACGGTCCGTTCGAGGCACGTGCGCCCCGCCATCACGCCCACCATCAGGGCCGCGACGCCCGGGCCAAACGGGCTGACCGCCCCGCCTCCCGTGATGACCACGCGGGCGCTCACTCGCGATCCTCCGGCGCGCGGCGGCCGGCCGACTGTCCTCGCTTGCCGTTCTCGAGTCCATCGAGAAGCGCCGCGATCTGCGACTCCAGGCGATCGCGCACCTCACGAAATGCCTGGATGACCTCGTCCGGCCGGCCCTCGATGAAGCTCGGGTCGGGCGTCGACCAGTGCTGGTGCGCCGCCTCCAGGAGGACGGCGGGGCACTCCTGGACCGCCGAATCGCACAGCGTGATGACCAGATCGAACGGCCCCGGCACCTCGTCGAGCCCCTTCGAGTAGTGGCGGGAGATGTCGATGCCGCGCTCCTTCATGACCGCCACCGCGTGGCTCATGACCATACCCGCGGGAAATGTTCCGGCGCTGTGGACCTCGATCCGCCCCTCGCCCAGATGGGAGGCGAGCCCCTCGGCCATCTGGCTGCGCGCCGCGTTCCCCGTGCACACGAACAGCACCTTGAACGGCCCCGCCTCCCGGCCGCCTCCCGTCGAGCCCGCCCGCGGACGGCTCATGCGTCGGCTCCCTTCAGGAGCAGGCTGCCGTTGTTGCCGCCAAAGGCGCTCGAGTTCGACAGGACGACCCGCGGCCGCGCCGGGCGTGCCCGCCCGGGCACGCAGTCGAGGTCGCAATCGGGTCCCGTCGCGCGCAACCCCGTGGTCGGGGGGATGAGACCGTGGTGCAGGCTCATGAGCGCCGCGAACGCCTCGATCGCGCCGGCGGCGCCGAGGCAGTGGCCGACGGCGCCCTTGATCGAGACCACCGGGATGCGGCGGGCACGCTCGCCGAACACGGTCTTGATGGCGCGTGTCTCGGCGGCGTCGTTCTGCTCCGTCCCGGTGCCGTGGGCGTTGATGTGATCGACCTCCTCCGCGCCGATGCCCGCCGCCCGGAGCGCGGCGTGCATGGAACGGACCAGGCCGGCGCCTTCCGAATCGGGCGCCGTGAGATGGTGCGCGTCGGCCGACATGCCGCAGGCGGCGACCTCGCCATAGAGCCGCGCGCCGCGCCGCCGCGCGGCCTCGAGCGGCTCGAGGACGAGAAAGGCCGCGCACTCCCCGAGCGACAGGCCGCGGCGGTCCCGGTCGAACGGCCGGCACGGCTCGGGATCGACGAGGCGCAGGGAATTGAAGCCGGAATAGGTGGTCCTGGACAGGGTCTCGACGCCGCCGGCGAGGACGACGTCCTGGGCGCCGCAGGCGATCAGCGACCCCCCATGACCGATCGCGATGGTCGACGACGAGCAGGCGTTCATGATCGTCTGCACCCGGCCGCGCAGCCCCAGGCGCGAGGCGATCAGGTCCGAGGTCGCCGCGGGGAAGAAGCCGAGCGCCGAGGACGGCCGCGGTCTCCGTCCGGCGAGCGTCGATCGCCAGTATTCCTCTCCCTGCAGCAGTCCGGTCCCGCCCCCGCCGAGGATCAACCCGGCGCGCCGCCCGTCCACCGAGGAGAGATCGAGACGGGCGTCCTCGACCGCCTGCGCGACGGCGCCCAGACCGATCCGGTCGCCCCGGGACAGCCGGGCTCGCTCCTTCTTCGAGAACCCCGCGTCGAAATCGAAGCTGGTGATCTGCGCGGCGATGTGGGTGCGTTCTGCGGACGTGTCGAACAGGGTCAGCGGTCCGATCCCCGTCCGCCCCGCGACGAGCCCCTCCCAGGTACCGGCCGCCGTGGCGCCCAGGGCCGAGATCACCCCGGCGCCGGTGACGGCGACGCGCCGGCTCACTCGCTCTCCTCGACGACGATGGTGAACTCCCCTTCCGCCACTATCCCTTCCTCCGGTGAAGCATCCGCCCGCTCGGCGACGCTGCGTATGCGGAGCAGGGCTCCCTGGCGCCCGAGGACCGTGGCGGTGATCAGCAGGCGATCGCCCGGCCGCACCGGCCGGAGCAGCCGCAACCGGTCGATGCCGGCCAGCACGCCGCGCCCGCACGGCTCTTCGGGCGCCGCTGGCGCTGGCTCGCCGCCGGGAATCCCGCCGAGCGGCACCGCCGCCTGCGCCATCGCCTCCGCGAGCAGGGACAGGGGGTAGCGCCCGGCGGCCGTCTCCGAGTCGTCCCGGACCACCTCGTCCGCGGTCACCGACTTGACCGTGGTGCAGCGCTCGCGCTCCAGGTCCAGGACGACGTCAATCATGCGGAACGGATGGGCGTGCGGGGGAAAGACGGTGTCACTCAAGCGGGTCTCCGCTGATCGAGGTGGCGAGTCTAGACGACGCCTCGGGTCATTGCAACCCGGCGGTGTCTCTGGTATAAGAACGGCTCCGCCATGTCCGGCGACACCCAGGCTCTCCGCAACGAGTTGAAAAGATTCATCGTGCGCCGACTTCGGTTGGAGCAGGCCGATCCCGACAGCATCGGGGACGATGCATTGCTGGTCGGCGCCGGTCTCGATCTCGATTCGATCGATCTGCTGGAGCTGATCGTGGGGCTGGAGAAGGAGTACGGGCTCAAGATCGCCGACGCCGCGGAGGGCCGCCGCGTCCTGACGTCGGTCAGGAGCCTCGCCGAGTTCGTGGCCGGGAAGCGTGGCTCCGCCTGATCGGCGCGGTCTCGATCGGGGGACGGCGGGATTCGTCGCCGTCATCCCGGCGTTCAACGCGTCGGCGTCCATCGGCGCGGTGGTCTCCACGGCGCGGCGGCACCTCGAGCGGGTCATCGTGGTGGACGACGGGTCCGCCGACGACACGGCCGTCCGGGCCCGCGAAGCCGGGGCCGAGGTCATCCGCCACCCGGTCAACCGCGGCAAGGGGGCCGCGCTGGCGACCGCCTTCGAGCATCTGCGCGCCGCCACCCCGCCCCTCGAGGCGGCCATCACCCTGGATGCCGACGGGCAGCACGACCCGGACGACATTCCCGTCTTCATCGCGCGCCACCGCCGCGACCGGCCCGCCATCATCGTCGGCTCCCGCGACCGGCACTTCGCGGAGATGTGGGGCCCGCGCCGGGCGCTCAACCGCTTCTCCTCCGCCTCGCTGCGCTTCTTCGCCGGCGCCGACCTGCCGGACACGCAGAGCGGCTTCCGGCTGTACGACGCCAGCTTCCTGAATGCGACACGTCTCGAGGGGCAGCGCTACGAGGCGGAGATGGAGGCGCTGATGCAGGCGGCGGCGAGGCGGATGCCGATCGTCTCGGTGCCGATCCGATTGCGCTTCGCGGACGGCCGCGCCACCAGCCACTACCGCCCGCTGCGCGACACGTTCCGGATCGTCGGGACCGTGCTGCGACAGTGGGCCCGGCGCCGCTTCGGGCGCGCGGCGGGCGCGAGGTGAGGACGGCGCGCCCTGCGCCCGCTCCCGGCGGCCGCCGCAGGATCCTGCTGATCTCGGCGTCCCACTTCGAGGCCGACGGCCGGGTGGCCCGCGTCGAGCGCTACTGGACCTCCGGTCTCACGCTCGTCCACCTCGAGGCGCTCACCCCGCCCGACTTTGCGGTCGAGCTGGTGGATGACTTCATGCGCGAGCCGCCGCTCGAGACCGACGCCGACCTGGTCGGGATCACCGCCATGGGGCTGCAGATCGGCCGCGCCTACCGGCTCGCCGATCACTACCGCGCGCGTGGCCTGCCGGTCGTCATGGGCGGCGAGTGGGTCTCCCTGAACTCCGCGCAGGCCCTGGAGCACTGCGACGCGGTCGTCAAGGGAGAGGCCGAGTACGCCTGGCCGGAGATGCTGGCGGACTTCCAGCGCGGCGGCTTCCGCAAGCGGATCTACCAGGGCGAGCGGCTGCACGATCTCCACGGACTGCCGCCTCCGGATCTCGACCACCTGCCGCTCTGGCGTCCCGATCTGATGCGTCAGAAGGTGTACCGCGACTATTACTTCCAGTTCCCGCTGTATGTCACGCGCGGCTGCCCGTTCCGCTGCGAGTACTGCTGCATCACCCGGTTCCACGAGGCGACCTACCGCGTGCGGCCGATCGGCGAGGTGCTGCGCGATCTCGCGGCGGTGCGCGCCCGGGGCTCGCGTAACGTCCTGTTCATGGACGACAACCCGGTCGCCGACCGGCGCTATGCGCGGGAGCTGTTCCGCGCCATGATTCCCGAGGAGATGCGCTGGTGCAGCCAGTGCACCATCCAGATCGCCCAGGACCAAGAGCTGCTCGACCTGGCCGCCAGGAGCGGCTGCTTCCTCCTGTCGATCGGCTTCGAGACGATCAAGCAGTCGAACCTCGACGGCATCAACAAGCCGTGGGCCCGGGCGCAGGAGTACGAGCGCGTCATCCGCTCGCTGCGCCGCCGCGGCATCCAGATCGTGGCGCTCATCATGATCGGGCTGGACGACGACGACCCCGCCGACTTCGACCGGACCCTCGACTTCCTGATCCGCAACAAGGTGCCGCTCGCGAAGTTCCACCTGCCGATCCCGTATCCCGGGACGCCGTATTACGACCGGATGGAGAAGGAAGGCCGCATCCTGACCCGCGACTGGAACCGCTACCATTACGGCAGCGCCGTCATCCAGCCGAAGCGCATGACGCCCGAGATGGCCGAGCATAAGTTCTGGGCCACCTACCGCGACTTCTTCAGCATGCGCTCGATCTTGCGCCGCTTCTTCCCGCCCGCCCCGCGCAACCTCAAGCTGCAGATGCATTACCTGACCGCCAACCTGATCTTCCGGAAGATGCAGCAGGCCGGCAGGCACCCGTACCTCTACTAACTCACTCCAGCGCCTCGATCGGCGCCGGCGCCGCAGCGGCCGCGCTGCGCTCCAGGCTGCGGCGCGTCAGGGCGAGGACGGAGCGCTGCTTGATCTCGTTGAGACAGGCGAGGACGGCCGGGACGCCGAGAATGGTGGCGCCGGGGAAAAAGGCGGTGGCGGCGACCAGGTTGACCGCGGTCATCCCCTGCCGGCCGCCCGGCCGGGCAATCTCCCGATAGTAGGCGCCGACGGCGCGGTACACGTGCGACAGCAGGCTTGGGAACCCGATGGGCGCGGTCGTGTAGGTGCACTCGCCCCGCGCCACGCTCGCCAGCCAGGCTGCCGCCGTGTCGCCGGGGGCGAGGGTAAAGGAGGACGCCACGTGGTCCGGGACGTGCGCGTCGCTCCCCGCCACGGCGGTCTTGCGCAGGCCCAGGGCGGCGGCGTAGCGCAGCATCGCCTCCACCGCCTCGGCGTGGCCTGAGGGCATCGTGCTGTTCCCGGCCTCGAAGTGATCGAAGAGATCGAGGATCTCCTCGACGTAGGCGCGCGGCCGCCTCTGGAACCGATACGACCAGAACGGGTGGTTGAGGACGTGCAGGAGGCCCCTGTGGCGCAGGTAGGCGACCAGCTCGCGGACGTCCCGCCGCAGGCCCTGCACCTCGCGGTGCGCCGCCTCGTCGAGGCCGAACACGTTGACGTGCAGCCGCTGGCCGCTTTCGGGGAGGAGCGTCTCGACCTCTTCGCCCACGATGATCTCCGCGGACCTCTCCGGCCGCGCCTCGAGGAGCCGCAGGGCCCCTTCGATGGAGTCGTGATCGGTGATGGCCACGAAGTCCATCCCCGCCGCCTTCGCCCGGTCGAACACCTCGACCGGGTCCGAATTCGAGTCGCGCGCGCGCAGGACGCGGGCGTGCCGCCAGGACGAGAAACGGGTGTGGAGGTGGAGATCGCAGCGCCTGAGTGTGGTGACGGGGCGCGGACCGACGGAGGCGTCGCTCACGGCAGGATGATACCCTCCCCCCGCCCCGCGCAGCAACTTGCGGCCCCGGATCGGTCGGCTGTGCCGTTATAATGCGCCCCATGTCCGAGGGGCCCACCCGGGCGCTCCACGACAGATTGCTGGCCAGCCTCGCCGCTTCTCCGAAGAGAGACGTCGCCCACTTTCTGCCCGCGGCGCGCCCGTTCGACATCGATAGCTTCGAGCGGCGCATCCTCGGGGCCGAGCGGCGACTGGTGCGCGTCGGCGTCGCCTCCGGCCAGCCGGCCGCCGTCCCCGACAGCGGCCAGCTCGTCCTGCTGTCGTGCCGGAACATCGACTCGTGCCTGGTGGCTCTGGCCACCCTGTGGAAGCGCGGGTTCGTGCCGATCCTGGCGGATGCCGACCTGTCGCGCGAGGAGATCACCCAGATCGTCCGGGCGTTCCGCCCCGGCTACTGTCTGCTCGACCGGCGCGCCGATCCCGAGGGTTGGGACGCCGAGAGCGCGGGCGACTCGCTCGCCGGGCTGCACGCCGGCTTCCCCACGCGGCGCGCCCCCGCCGGACCGCCGCCACCGTCCGGCACGGCGATCGTGCGCCTGACCTCCGGCAGCACCGGGCGCCCGCGCGGCGTGCTGGTGACGGCGGAGCAGCTCCTGGCCGACGCGCGCGGCATCGCCCGGACCGTCGGGTACCGTCCGAACGACACTCTGATCACCGCCGTTCCGCTGACTCACGCGTACGGCTTCACGCACGTGTTGTTGATGCTGGTGCTGCAGGGGACCCGGCCGGTTCTCCTCGAGCAGCCGTTGCCGTCCCTGTTCCTCGAGGCGCTGTCCCTGCCCGGCCCTCTGGTCGTGCCGGGCACGCCCTACCTGTTCAGTCTCCTGCTGCAGGCGGCCGGGAGGAAGAAGTTCAAGGGGCTGCGTCTTTGTGTCTCGGCCGGGGCGCCGCTGCCGGCGGACCTGTCGCGCGCCTTCAAGGAGCGGACGGGCGTGCCGATCCGGACCTTCTACGGCGCCAGCGAGTGCGGTGGGATCGCCTACGACCGATCACGCGAGGGCATCGTCCCGGACGGCTGCGTCGGCACGCCGCTCGACGGCGTGCAGGTGAACCTGGTCCCGCAGCCAGGCCACGAGCCCGGCCCCGGGCGGGTGTGCGTCACGAGCGCGGCGATGGCGCTCGGCTACGCTGCCGACAGAAGCCCCGACCTTGGTGACGGCCGCTTCCTGACCGCCGATCTCGGCCGGTTCGATGCGCAGGACCGTCTCTGCCTGCTGGGCCGGAGCGACCGGATGATCAACGTCGGCGGGCGCAAAGTGAACCCCGTCGAGGTCGAGACGGTGTTGCGTGAGGTGCCGGGCGTGCGGCAGGCGGTGGTCTTCGGGGCGCCGGACCGCAACCGCGGCCAGGCGGTGTGCGCCTGCGTGGTCGCGGCGCGCGGCCTGACGCGCGAGGCGATCCTGGGCGCCTGCGCCCCGCGGCTGGCTCCGTTCAAAGTGCCGCGGCGCATCGAGTTCGTGGACAGCGTACCGGTCAACGCGCGCGGCAAGACCGAGTACAGGTCGCTCGTCAGCCTGGTGGCGCGCCCGCCCGCGGCGCGTCCCACACTTCATAGAAATTGAACCACTGCGTCGGCTAGGCGCCGACGTACTTCTCGGTCAGCCGGGCGAACGCCTCGACCGCGGCGCGCACTCCCTCCTCGCCCGGCCCGACGCGCAGGGGACCGTCGGCCACCAGGCGGTACCTGGAGTGGCCGCGGATCAGCACGCACACCACGAGGATCGGTGCGCCGCTGGCCTGCGCCAGGACGAAAGGACCGGCGGGGAGATCGACCGGCGCGCCGAACAGGTCGGCGCGCCGCGTGAGCGGTCCGAACACCCGGTCTCCCTGGATGGCCACGATCTCGCCGCGCCGCAGCGCCAGGAGCAGCTCGAGCCCGTTCCACGCCGATTCGCCCGCCGGCACGACGCGCACGCCGGTGGCCGCCCGCGCCGTGTTCTCGAAGCGCGCCCCCTCCGAGTCCTCCGGCCGCATGACGACGTTGACCTTGCGGCCGAGGCCCGCCAGGTGCGCCAGTCCTATCTCCCAGTTCCCGAGATGCAGGGTCAGGACGATCAACCCGCGGCCCTCGGCCAGCAGGTCCTCGGTTCGGCGCGACTCTTTCTCGCTCCCCTCCACCCAAAGACGCAGCCGCGCGGGGTCCAGCCGCACCAGGTCGGTGTACCCCACCACGAACTTGCTGAAGTTGTAGAACAGCCGGAACGCCAGGAGGTGCGCCCCCAGGCCCGGGCGTCCGGTGACCTGCTTCATGTTGAGGCGGGCGGCCCGCCTCTCGCGCGGCATGGCCGCGAAGCAGATCAGCGTCGTGACCAGATGGATGGGTGGCCGCAGGACGCGCGGGATCCTCGGCAGGACGCCGTGAATGAGGCGCCAGGAGAGATCGCGGTTCCAGCCGTGCGTGTACCAGCGCGGTGGCGATGACCCACCGACGCGCGCCGTCCCCGGGGTGTCCGAGCGACTCAAGCTCCTACTCGGGCGTGAGCGTGATGTCGATGTGCAGGGACTCCTCGATCGCCTGGAGCCGCCGGCGCAGGGCTTCCGGGTCGGCCGAGCGCGGCAGGTCGAAACGCAGCTCCATTTCGTACAACGGGGTCCCCGAGGACGCGGCGGGTCTCAGGTGCGAGGTCAGCTCCAGGATGTTGCCGCCGGCGTCGGCGATCGCCCGGGCGGTGCGGGCCACGATGCCCGCCTTGTCCTCTCCCATCGTGCGCACCCGGTGCGGTCTCGCGCCCGGGGAAGACGCCGGCGCGGCCCCCGCCTCGACCGGTTTGATGAAGATGGTCATCCCCGTCTCGTACTCCAGATGCTTGCAGGCCATGTGCAGGCGCTGGCCGAGATCGTCCCCCTGTCCGGACAAAAGCACCATGGTGGCGAACTCGCTGCCCAGGTTGATCATGCTGCTGGTCTCGAGATTGCAGCCGAGCTCGAACACCATCTCCGCCAGATCGGCGACGATGCCCGGGCGATCTTTTCCTATGGCGGTCAGAACGAAATGGCGTCTCACGGTGCGCCGATTGTAGATCAACAGGAGATGAAGACCCTATCCGATTTTGAAGTGCCGACTCTATGTGAGACGGGACGGCGGCGTGTTAGCTTCCGGCTCAAGGGTCCCTCACCCTTCATGGGAGGAGATTGATACATGTGGAGCCTCTCCTACTCACCTGACGGCCCCTCAAGCCCATCGAGCTGACGGTCCGCGCGAGCGCGTCCGGGGCGGGGCGCCCGGATTGCCAGAATCGCTCGCGCGGGCTACCCACCTCTCGCCACCTGTTACAATCCCCTCCGGCCCGCCTCAATCAGCCAGCGATCCGCCCGGGCGCCCCGGGCGAGAGGCCGCGCTTGAAATCGACCATCGTCAGGTCTCTCGAAGAAGGAACCGCGCTGTTCAACCGCTGGCAGTTCTTCGAGGCCCACGAGGTCTGGGAGGACGGCTGGCGCATCGTGGACGGCCGGGACCGGCTCCTGCTGCACGGTCTCATCCAGATCGCGGCGGGATTCCACAAGCTGCAGTGCGGCCAGCCGGGCGGCTGCGCGACGCTTCTGTCCAAGGGCGCCGCGAAGCTGGCCGCGGTTCGTTCCGGCGGCAACGATCGGCTGGCGTCGCGTGCCCTGCTCGATGCCGTCGAGGCGTGGAGAGAGACCGCCGTCCGCATGGCCGAGACGAAGTCCACCGAGTACAACGCCGCGGCGCTCCCCGTGCTTCCCGCACCGCCCGCCGGGCGCTTCGCGGCGGCGGTGTACAGCCAGATCGAGATCGACGCGCCTGCGCACCGTGTGTGGGAGACTCTCGTCGATTTCGACGCCTACCCCGACTGGAACCCGTTCATCCGGAAGATCGGTGGCGCGGCGCGCCCGGGCGGCCGCCTGAGCGTCGCGATCCACCCGCCCGGCCGGCGGCCGATGACCTTTCGCCCGATCGTCCTGCGCGCCCAGCCGCATCGGGAGCTGCGCTGGCGGGGCCGCCTGCTGCTGCCGGGGCTGTTCGACGGGGAGCACGTCTTCAGCATCGCGCCCCTCTCTTCCACCCGGGTGCGTTTCTCGCAGCGCGAAAAGTTCAGCGGGCTTCTCGTCCCTCTCGTCCGGCGCAGGCTCCTCGACGCGACGCGCCGTGGATTCGAGGAGATGAACCAGGCGCTCGAGCGGCGTTGCGCATTGACAGGTGCCGGAGTCGGGCGTATATAGGTGGCGCTTTCGTTCATTGACATTCCGCATCGTGGGCGATCTCTCCGGCGGCTCGCCGGAGAGATTGAAAAGGGAAGGGGGTGCGAGACCCCCGCTGCCCCGCAACTGTGAGCGGTACCGAAAGCCGGAGAATCCCACTGGGAGCCGAACGGCACCTGGGAAGGGCCGGCGAGTAGACAGCCGCGAGCCAGGAAACCTGCCCTCGATGATGTCGTGACGGACCTCTCGCGGGAGAGGCTTCTCGGCGCACCCCACCGACGACGCCCCGGCGCCCAGGAGGCCGGGGTTTTTTGTTCTCCCCGGCGATCCGTCGCGAGGACGCTCTGCCTCGAGGGGGGTCGCCATGCAGCGCTCCATCGCCGCGCCGCTGGTCGCCGTGCTTCTCGGTCTGCCGGCGTCGTCCGCGCGCGCCCAGGCGACGACCGACTGCTTCGCCGATCGAATTGCGGCCCTCCGGATCGGCGCGGTCAGCGCCCCGCCGGCCACCAACACCTGGCAGCCGGGGATCGTCCTCGGACCGCCGGGGAACGCCACGCCCGCCACCGGCTCGCTCTCGGTCATGTCGCTGGGCCACGGCGGACAGATCACCCTCGAGTTCACCGACAACGAGATCGTCGACGGGCCGGGGCCCGATTTCATCGTCTTCGAGAACCCGTTCTTCTGCACGACCGTGCCCCTGACGGCGGCCGACCCGTACAGCGTCTTCGCGGAGCCGGGTCTGGTCGAGGCGAGCGACGACGGCGTCGATTTCAGGATGTTCCCGTACGACGCGACCGCCCTGTCGCAGGTGACCACGCTGTGCACCGACAAGAGTCTGTTGCAGCAGCTGATCGGGCTGATGGGGATCACGCCGAGCTTCACGGGGAACTACACCATCCCGGACGACCCGCTGGTCTTCGACACCGGCGCGCCGGGCGGAGTCTCCGGGCACGGCGGCGACGCTTTCGATCTCGCGACGGTCGGGCTCGCCCGGGCCCGTTTTGTCCGCATCACCGACCCGAACCTGTCGATCGGGATCCCGGGAGCGTCCGAGGGGCTCGACCTCGACTCCGTCGTCGCGCTGCACGCGCGGCCGCGCCTCGGGGCGGCCGAGATCGACAGCGACGGGGATGGTCTCTCCGACGACGCCGAGCGCTACTTCTATCTCACCGACCCGGCGCGTCCCGACAGCGACGGCGACGGCGTCCCCGACGGCGAGGAGGCCGCCTCCTGCCGCAACCCCGCGAGCGCGGCCGGCGATCCGTTCTTCGTCCCGGTGCTCGAGCTGGAGGTCGCCGACGCGAATCCGACCGTGTGGCGCTGGAACTTCCTCGGTTCCGGCGTCACCTACGACGTCATCCGCGGCGGGGTCGGCGGACTGCACGCCACCGGCGGCCTCGTCGACCTCGGGCTGGTCACCTGTATCGAGAATGACTCGACCGATCTGACGACGCGCGGGCTCGCCGACGCCGCCGTGCCGCCACCCGGCGCGGCGCTCTTCTACCTGGCGCGGCAGAACCCGCCGGGGAGTGGTCTCGGATACGGCTACTCCTCCGCGCATGACACGCGCGTTCCGGCGGCGGGCGACTGTCAATGACCCGGCGCTCCATTCTCGTGCTGGCGCTTGTCCTCCACGCCTCCGGCGCGCGGGCGGCGGACGATCCGACGGCGCAGGCCGAGGCGCCGCCCGTGCCGCAGGGGCCGGTCGAGACGGTCGAGGTACGCGGCGCCGCCGAGGGTCCGGCGGCCCTCGATGCGACGGCGTTCGCCACCGTGATCCGCGCGGAGGATTTCGCCGACCGCGTCACGTCGGTGCCCGAGCTGCTGCGCGAGGCGGTCGGCGTGCAGGTGAAGAGCCTGGGCGGCGAGTTCGCGACCGTGTCGATCCGTGGCTCGAGCGCCGAGCAGGTGGTGATCTATCTCGACGGGGTGCCTCTCAATCACGCCCTCGGCGGTGGCGTCAACCTGGCCGACCTGCCGCTCGGGCAGGTCGAGTCGATCGAGGTGTACCGCGGCTTTACGCCCGCCGGCGCGCCGGCCGCCTCGATCGGCGGGGCGATCATGATCCACACGCGGCGCGCCGGGACGACCCCGTCGGCATCGCTCTCCACCTCGATCGGCTCGTTCGGATCGGGTGAGGCGATCGCGTCGGTGTCCGGGACGCGCGGCCGGGGCGATTACGCCGTCGGCTTCGACGGAGCGACCTCGAGCGGCGACTTCGAGTATCTGAACAACAACGGCACGCCGCACAACCCGACGGACGACAGGACGCTGCGCCGCGTCAACAACGACTTCCGCCGCGGTCATCTGTCGGGCCGGTTCACGATCAGGGGAGGGCCGCACGCCCGGTTCTCCGTCGCCACCGACCTGTTCGCGCGCCGGCAGGGCGTGCCGGGTCTCGACTGCTGCTGGTCGCCGGACGCGCACTCCACGACGACGCGCCTGCTCGTCCGTCCCGAGCTGGAGGTGCCGGGGTTGCTGGGCGGGCGACTCCTGACCAGGGTGGCAGCCGATTACACGCTGCACCGGCAGGAGTTCGACGATCCGGAAGGTCCCATCGGCCTCACCGGTCGCAAGACCGACGACATCGATTCGAACCGCTCGCACGGCGCAGAGGCCGCCTTTGTCCTTGCCGTACCCCGCCGGCAGGCCATCTCATTTCTGGCATCCGAGCGCTGGGAGACCGCGATTCTCGAGGACCGCAGGCTTCCGGGCCCGACCGATTTGGGGACGGCGTCCCGCCGGACGACGGTGGCGACACTGGAGGACCAGATCGCGCTGGGGACCGACCGGCTGATCCTGAACCCGTCGGTGCGCTACGAGGCTTACGACAGCCTGTTCCGGCCGGGTGCCGCCGGAGGGCTGGTCGTCGATCTGCGGGGCGGCCGGAACACGACCGGCAAGATCGGCTTCCGGCTCAGGGCGACCGACTCGCTGACGATCAAGGGGAACTTCGGCCGCTTCGTGCGGCTGCCCGACTTCATCGAGCTGTTCGGCAACCAGGGATCGGTCCAGGGCAACCCGGCCCTCGTTCCGGAGCGCGGCCGCAGCGCCGACCTCGGAGTCACCGTGGCCACGTCACGCCGGGAGCAGGGCGTCCTGCGCCATGCCTTCTTCGAAGCGATCCTGTTCGAGACGGTCGCCGAGGATCTGATCCAGTTCGTGCCGAACTCCCAGGAGATCGTGCGCGCGCGCAACCTCGATCGGGCCCGCATCCGCGGCGTCGAGCTGAGTCTGGCGCTCGCCCTCGGCCCGCGCTTCAGCGGCAGCCTCAACGCCACGCACCAGAGGCCGGTTGACATCAGCGGCCGGTACACCGACGGAGAGATCCTCCCGGGCCGCCCGCTGGATGAGGTCAGCGCCGGGGCCGCCCTCGACGTCGGACGCGGCCGCGCCTTCTACGAGTTCACCTTCGTGGGCCGGAACTTCATCGACACGCTGGACACGCCGAACGAGGCCCTGCCGGCACGCTACCTGCACGAACTCGGCTACCGCGCGCGGCTGCGCAAGGGTCTGCAGGCGACCATCGAGATCAAGAACCTCGCGAACGAGCGCACCTACGACCTCGTCCGCTATCCGCTGCCGGGACGGAGCGTCCAGGGGAGGCTGGCGTGGGAGTTCTGAGCCGCCCGGCAGGCACGACGCCCTGGCCGGCCATCACGGCCCTGGCCGCAGCGCTTGGCGGCTGCGGGCCGGGGACGCAAGCCCTCCACGTGCTGCCCGGTGCGGGGACGGAGCGGCTGCAGCCAATCTACGACTTCAGCGTCACCTACCCCGGCGCGCAGATCATCGTCTCGGGGCTCACCTACACCGGCATCGATCTCGATCTCGAGGTCACCTTCGACGAGGCCTCGCTGCGCGACGACGACCCGGAGTTCGAGGCGGAGGCGCGCGTCGTGTCGGTCCTCGCGGGTGGTGCGCCCCAGGCCTTCGAGGCGCCGCCATCGATGGCGATCCGCGGCAGCCTGGCGGGCGGTGTCCTGGCGACCGGCCAGTTCGGGATGATCCGCGTCGGCAACGCCGGTCTCGTTCCCGATCTGACGGGGGTCGTTCAGGACGGCGGGCGACAGGTCTCGGGGGCCGCGACTCTTTACGGCATCGCCGATCCCGGCACCTTCGCGGCGGTGAAACGGCGCCGCTATCTGGTCGCCGGGACCGATGCGCAGGGGCCGATCGGCAAGGTCGCCGTGATCACGGTGCGTTACGGCGACCGGTTCACGACCGACAGCGACGTCGAGGTGATCAGCAGCGACCCGGTCGCGCGCGTCGAGGACGCCAGACCGTTCATCGTCAATCGCTTCACCTTCGACAACGTGCAGGGGCTCGATCCGCTCGACTCGTTCACCACCCTGTTCGAGCACTCGACCGGCAGCCTGTCCAACCCGCACGACCTGGTCGTGCTGCCGGCCGGCCCCGGGGCGACGGGCGGCGGGGCGGCCGGGCTGGCGTTCGTGACCCGCTACGGGGCGGCGTTCAACGACGTCGCCGTCATGGACCTCGCCGCCGGCACGATCGTCGACCGGATCGATCTCACACCCTACGCCAGAAACCACGACCACCTGCCGCGCGCCGACCAGGCCCTCCTGCACGACGGCCTGGTGTACGTGACGATGGAGGACGCCGACGCGTCGTTCACGGAGTTCATGAACGGGCGGATCGCGGTCATCGACCCGGTCCAGCGCCGGGTGATCGACGTCATCGATCTCTCGGGCCAGAACCCGTTCGAATCGCTGCTCTACTCCGATGCGACCGGTTTCATCTACGTCGGCCTCGCCGGTCTGTTCCCCGGTCTCAACCGGCCCGCGCCGGTGCTCAGCGGCGGCATCGAGACGATCGACCCCGCGACGCGGACGGCGCGCGGCGTGCTCGTGGACGACGACGCGCTCGGGGGGAACGTCACCGCCGTCGCCGTGCAGTCGGCGAGCCGCGGCTATTGCGTCGTCTCGGACGCCACGTTCCACAACTACGTCAAGGCGTTCGATCCGTCCACCGGCGCGGTGCTCGGGACTGTCTTCGACAGCGCCGATGAGATCGCGACGATCGAGCTGGACGGCGACGGTTATCTGCTCGTCGCCGACACCAGCTTCTTCGAGCCCCGTGTCCTGATCTTCAACGCCGAGAGCGGCGCGCCGGTCACCGCGCTGGCGGCCCGCCTGCCGCCGTTCTCCTTCGCCGTCCTCACGAGGAGCCTGCCATGAACACGACCGCCCGCGTTCTCCACCGGATCGTCCGGACCGCTTCCCTCGGTTTCGCCCTGATACTGGCCGCCGGCGGCGCGACGCCCGCCTCCGCCCAGGTCGTCGAGCGTTTCGACGCCGATCCCTTCGCAGGCAGGGGCCCCAATCCGGTCTTCGTCGACGGGGACCTCGCTTCCCATTTCGCCTACCTGTCCGCGGAGCCGGAGCACTTCCCGGCCGACCGGGAGGGGACGCTGCGTGTGACCTACGACACGACGCTGCCGGCGGCGCGGATCGCGATGCCGATCGGCGGTGTGCTGTCCCTGGACGCCGATTTCGATTTCGGGGCGATCCTGACGATCCGCTCCGACGGCCTGTTCGCCGATCCGAACGGCTTCTCGCAGATCGCCTTCGGGTTGTGGAACGCCGCCACGACCGGGATCGATCGCACCGGCTTCCCGTCCAACAGCTTCGACCTGGTCGAGTTCGACTACTTTCCGAACGTCGGATCGTTCGGCGGGCCGTTCCTGTCCCCCTCGGTGTTCGGGGGGAACGTCGCCGGCAACGCCTTCTTCAACTTCTCGTTCCAGTCGGAGGAGGTGAGCCTGCCGCTCGACCAGCCGCTGCTGTGCCAGTTCCACTACGACGCGGCGTCGCGCCGTCTCGACCTGCTGGTGAGCCGCCACTTGACCGGCGTCACGTTCGAGAGGGTTCCCGGCGCCGCGGTCTCGGTGGACGCCTCACGGATCGATCCCGCCTTCCTGGTCGACAGGATCGGAATCGCCGCCTACTTCGAGGGTTTCCCGTCGCTGCGCGCCACGGTCGACTATGATCTGCTGTACGTCGGCCCCCTGCCCTCGCCGTTCGCGGTCGGCGGCCGCCGGATCCGGCCCGGGCACGGGGCGCGCCAGGAGGACTGAACGCCCTGACAGCCAATCGTCCGGCGCGCGTCGTCTCGCTCATCGCCAGCGCCACGGAGATGGTCTGCGCCCTCGGGGGCGGGGACCGCCTGGTCGGGCGATCGCACGAGTGCGACACGCCGGCCTGGGTCCTGCGGCTCCCGGTCTGCACCGCGCCCCGGGTCGACGCGGAGGCGCCCGGCCGCGACATCGACCGGAGCATCCGCGCCCTCCTCGAGCAGGCGCTGTCGGTCTATCACGTCGACCCGGAGAGACTGAGCGGCCTGCGGCCCGACCTCATCATCACCCAGTCGCTGTGCGAGGTGTGCGCCGTCAGCCTGGGGGACGTCGAGGAGGCGCTGCGCTCCTTCGTCGGTTCGCGTCCGGCGCTCCTGTCGTTGCAGCCGGCGCGGCTCGCCGACGTATTCGACGACATCGTCCGGGTGGCCGACGCGCTCGGCGAGCCGGGGCGCGGCCGCGACCTGGTCGAAGGGCTGCGCCGGCGCGTCGAGACCATCGGGGCGAGCGCCGCGGCCACCCGGGGGAGCCCCACGGTCGCCTGCATCGAGTGGATCGAACCGCTGATGGCGGCCGGCAACTGGATGCCCGAGCTGGTGGCGCTCGCTGGTGGCGTCAGTCTGTTCGGCGAGGCGGGACGGCACTCCCCCTGGATGACCTGGGAACGGCTGGCCGCCGCGGACCCGGAGGTCATCCTGGTCCTGCCCTGCGGCTTCGATCTGGAGAGGACCGACCGCGAGGCGCGCGCTCTCGCCGCCCGCCCCGAATGGCGTCGGCTGCGCGCCGTCCGATCGGACCGGGTCTTCCTGGTCGACGGCCGGCTCTATTTCAACCGGCCCGGCCCGGGCCTGGTGACATCGCTCGAGATCCTGGCGGAGATCCTGCATCCCGAAGCCTTCCGTTTCGGCCACCAGGGAAGCGCATGGCGCGCCGCCGGGACCGCGCGGCTCCCGGTTGGACGGACGGCGGAGAAGGAAGGCTAGACGATGTGGCGGGCGGAGGATCGGCTTCGCATCGACGACGGGGCGCGACGGCTGCTGTGCGCCGGCGTGGTCCACGCCGGGCCGGTCGCCATCGGCCCGGCCGGCCCGGCGCTCGAAGCGGAGCTGGAACGTCTCGGCACTTCGCTGGCGCAAGCGCACGCGGGGCGGGCTCCCGGCGCGATCGCCGGCCTGGCCCCGGCGCGCGATCTTTACCGGGCCTTCGGCATCGACCCGACGCGCACCCGCCCGTCGTGCGAGGCCCTCCTGCGCCGCGTGCTGCAGGGAAAAGGCCTGCCGCGCATCCTGAACGCCGTCGACCTGTGCAACCTCTGCTCGCTGCAGTTCCTTCTGCCGATCGGCCTGTACGACGCCGGGCGGGTGCGCGGTCCGGTCAGCCTGCGGCGCGGGCTTCCCGGCGAGGCGTACCAGGGCATCCGCAAGGACAGCGTGCACCTGGAGGGCCGGCCGGTCCTCGCCGACGAGGACGGCCCGTTCGGGAACCCGACGTCCGATTCGTTGCGGACGGCGATGACGCCCGCGACGCGGTCCCTGGTGATGGTGATCTTCGCGCCCGCCGCGTATGTCCGCGACAGGCTGGAGGCGCATGTCGCCGAGGCCCGCGCCGGCATCGAGCGGCACCTGGCACCGGCCGGGGAGACGACGGTCACCGCGGGGACGGTCGAGCCCGGATAGCGGACCGGGACGTTTACCGGTTCTTCTTGGGAGCGGGCGTGGCGGCCGCCTTGGGCTGCTCCTTGACCGCCTCGACGTTGATGTTGATATCCACCTCGTCCCCCAGGACGGCGCCGCCGCCTTCGACCACGTCGTTCCAGGCCACCCCGAAGTCCTGCCGGTTGATCTTCGTGTGCGCCTCGAAGCCGCCGCGGAAGCCGCCGCCGTAGCCGGGACCGAAGCCGAGGACATCCACGTCGAGGGTCACCGGCTTGGTGGTGCCGCGGATCGTCAGGTTTCCGGCGACCTGCAGCTTGTTGGGCGCGAGCTGTTTCACGCCCGTCGACTCGAAGGTGAGCTTGGGGTGCTTGGCGACGTCGAAGAAGGCATCCGAGCGCAGGTGCTTGTCGCGGGCCGGCTCGTTGGTGTCGACGCTGGCCGCGTCGATCGACACCTGCACCGAGCTCTTCGTGAAGTCCTCGCGATCGATCGCCATCTTCCCCTCGAACTTGGTGAAGCGCCCGGGAACCCGGCTGAACAGGTGCCGGATGGTGAAGCCGACGGCGCTGTGGGCCGGGTCGATGGCGTAGTTCTCCGGCGCCGCGACGGCCGAAGTCGCGACCAGCGCCACGCCGGCCGCGGCGACGACCGCCAGCGGCAGCGTGCGGCGGAGACGAACCCTCCGGGTAGAAACGCGTGACTGGATCATCGTCCGACATCCTCCTTGTGGGTCGCGAATACTACATCAGCCTCGACGGGATCGCCAGCGCCGGGTAGAAACGCGTGACTGGATCATCGTCCGACATCCTCCTTGTGGGTCGCGAATACTACATCAGCCTCGACGGGATCGCCAGCGCGATTCCAGGACGATCGCCGCCCCCGTGATGGCGGCGAGACCGAAACAGACGGACGCCAGGGGGAAATCGCGCAGGCTCAGGTCCGGGAGCCCCCGCAGGTCCTCCAGAAAGGCGAACTTCGCGATGTCGCAGTACATGGTGCCCTTCAGCGCGCCCACCAGGTTGACCACGGCGGACCAGGCGGCCAGCGTGCCCGCCGCGACGGCGACCGCGGCGCTGCCGCGCGCCCGGCCCCAAGCCAGAAGACCGGGAACACCGAGCATGGCCAGAGGAGCGATCGGGATCAGGTACCTCGGCCCGTACTGGCAGTCACCGACCGTTCCGATGTTCAGGATGTAGGCCAGGTGGATGGCGATGGCCGCCAAGAGCGCGCGCTTCGGGGCCGCCAGTCTCTCCGGCATGAGGAAGATCCCCGTGATGCCGGCAAGAACGATCGGCATGTACTTCAGCACCGACAAGTCGCCGGCGCCGAGGAAGACGTTGAGATGCCGCAGGAAGTTGCCCGGGTCGGGGCGGAAGAAAGTGTCGGTGTACCCGCCGGCGACGTTCGCCTGCAGAAACGGATTGCCGAAGTAGTTCAGGTTGTAGACGAACAGCGGCAGGACACCCAGGAGAAGCCCGCACAGGACGCCGGGCGTCAGCCCCTTCGCCCGGGCGAGGACGGCGCGCGCCAGCAGGACCAGGACGATCCCCGCCGGCAGCATCGAGGTGAACAGGGTCAGCCCCAGGAGGGTTCCGCCGACCAGCGACGCCGCCAGCCTGCGTCGTCCCTGGAGGACGATCGCCGTCTCGATCAGGCAGAAGGCGATCACGAGGTACGAGGCGGCCAGGATGTCGTGATGGGCGACGCCCGAGTAAGGAAAGATCGTCGTCGCCGTCCCGCTGCCGGCCGCGGCGAACGCGGCGTCCCGTTTCGGATAGCCCCAGACCCGCGCGATCATCCAGTACAGGAAGGCGGCGGCCAGAGCCGACAAAAGCGATGAGCTGAGCCAGGTGACGACCGCCGACGCCAGGATGCGATCGCGGGCGTAGGTCAGCCCGAACGCCGCGCACAGGCGATAGGCCAGGTACCCGAGGGTGAACTGCCCCGGCTGCTTGGCCGCCAGCCTCCTGCCGCCGTAGACGAAGGTGTCGGTGGTGCGCTTGAGCCGGTCGCTGGCCGCATCGCCGATGGCGTAGGTCCCCCTGTCGGCCATCGAGGCGATGACGAACTGCTGCAGGGCGTAGTCGTAGACGTCCACCCGATCGATCGTGGCGCCGTACAGCAGCCACAGTCCGGCGAAGACGATCACCGCGTCCCGCCCCGGCCGGGAGCGGGCGGCGGGCGCGGGGCTCTGGCGCGAGGGCTTCATGAGGGCTCAGTGGAGGTGCCGGCCGCCGTCCACCCGCAGGCATTCCCCGGTGACGAACTCGGTCTCGATCAGGAACAGCACCGCGCGCGCGATCTCCTCCGGGCCGCCCCAGCGGCCGAGCGGAGTGGCCTTGCGCACCGCGGCGTCCGCCTTGGCGCTGAAGCCGGGCGGCTTGAGGATCGGGCCCGGCGCGACCGCGTTGACGAGGATCGCGGGGGCTAGCTCGAGCGCCAGGCTCTCGGTCAGCCCGATGATGCCCGCCTTCGAGACATAGTACGGCAGATAGCCACGGTAGCGCGGCCGGCCGCTTCGCGGCAGCCAGTCGGAGAACAGGACGATCCGGCCGCCGCCCGCCGACTTCATGAGGGGTGCCGCGCGGCGCGCCAGGTGGAAGGCGCTCGACAGATCGACGTCGAGGTTGGTCCGCCAGGCGCGATCGTCGAGGCTGTCGAACGGCACCCGCGCGTACACCGACGCCATGCACACGAGAATGTGCGGGCCGCCCAGCTTGTCGTGGACCGCGCCGATCGCCTCGGCCGCGCCCTTCGGCTTCGACAGGTCGGCCTTGACCTCGACGGCCCGCACGCCGAGCGAGCGGGCCCGGCGGGCCGACTCCTCGGCGCTGTCACGCGACCGGTTGTAGGTGAGGGCGAGGTCGCAGCCGCGCGTGGCCAGGGTCGCGGCGATGGTCTGCCCCACGCGGGCGCCGCCGCTGATCAGGGCCACTTTCCCTCGCGGATCCACCGCCCGGCCTCAGGACGCCGCCGGCCGATCGATCGGCGGGCGCTTCAGGTGCCAGGAGGTGATCTCCTGGAAGAACCGCGCCAGGGAGATCCCCTTGTCCTCCTCGAACGCGGAGGTCATCGCCGTCAGGCTGACCGGCAGGCCGTCCTGCCCGAAGCCGCACGGCACGGCAATCGCGGGCAGGCCGCACAGGTTGCCGGCGGCGCCGACCGGGTCGCTCCAGGCGAGGTCGTTGAAGTCCTTGTCGAGCGGGAAGGCGGTGTACCCCTCCCCCGGGTACAGGAGGACGTCGTGGCGCGTGAAGAAGTCGGCCATCGACTCCTGGCAGACCCTGCGGATGCGCTGCGCCTTGACGAAGTCGGAGCCGCGGATCGCCCGCGCCACGATGAACGACAGGCGCGCCCCGGGGCTGACCATCCGGCGGGCCGCCCCGCTCCTCTCCAGCTCCTCGAAGGCGGTGGCGACCTCGGCCGACAGGATGACCCCGGTGACGCTCTCGAACGGCAGCTCCGGCAGCTTGGTCTCCTCGACGCGCGCGCCGGCGCGCCGCAGCTCGTCGAGAGCCGCCAGGAAGGCGCGCTCCACCGACTTGTCACCCTGCTTGTTGAAGTCGAGCTTCAGCCAGCCGATCTTCAGCCGCCTCACCGTCGCCGGATCGGACGGTGGCGCGGGCGGCTCGTCGGACGAGTACGGGTCGTCCGGGTCGCGCCCCTGGATGCGCTCCAGGACCAGCTCGCAGTCCCTGGCCGAGCGAGCCATCGGACCGAGCTTGTCGAGCGACCAGGACAGCGCCATCGCTCCCTGCCGCGACACGCGGCCGAACGTGGGCCGCAGCCCCGAGACGCCGCAGAAGGACGACGGGCACAGGATCGATCCCCAGGTCTCCGAGCCGATGGCGAACGGCACCAGGCCCGCCGCGACCGCCGCGCCCGCGCCCGACGACGAGCCGCACGTCCAGCGCTCGAGGTTCCAGGGGTTGTGGGCCGGGCCGGTGAGGGACGCGTCGCCCTTCGAGTAGCCCAGCCCGCCGGCCAGCTCGATCATCGCCAGCTTGCCGAGCAGGACGGCGCCCGCCTCGCGCAGTCTGCGGACGACGGTCGCGTCCTGCTGGAACACCTGGCTCTCGTACGGCTTCGCCCCCCAGGTCGTCCTGATCCCCTTCGTCGCCACCAGATCCTTGGCGCCGTAGGGGATGCCGTGCAGGGGCCCGCGGTCCTTGCCCGCGGCGATCTCCCTCTCGGCCTGCCTCGCCTGCTCGAGCGCCAGGTCGGCGGTGACGGTGGCGAAGGCGCCGAGCTTCGGATCGAGCGCCTCGATGCGCGCCAGACAGGCGCGGGTCAGCTCGACCGGCGATACTTTGCGCGAGCGCACCAGCTTCGACAGATCGCTGACCGGTTTGTACAGGACGTCGTCAGCGAGCATGGGACCGTCTCGTCCGGAGGGCGCGGAACGTGCCGCTCGGCGGCACCTCGTTGCCCAGCTTGAAGTCGCGGATCTCCTTGAGCGCCTGCTCCGTCTGCGTCACGTCCTTGCGCACGCGCTTGCGTTCCTCGGAGGTCAGGTCCTCCTCCTGCTTCGCCAGAAAGCGCGCCAGCGGGGTCTCCTCCGGCTCGGGGGTGGGCGACGGCTCTGGCGCGGCCTGGTCGGCGGCGCCGGCGGCGGCAATGCCGAGAAGCGATTCGACGCGGGCGATCGAGGCGGCTGCCAGCATCAAAGGTGCGCCGAGGACGGCGGGCGCCACGGTCCTGCGCGACAGTTTCATGCGGTCCCTCCGGGCGAAGCCCCGCCGCCGGCGGGCGGCTATTTTCCGACGCGCTTGACGAACTCTCCGGTGGTGGTGTCGACCATCACCGTCTCCCCGGCATCGAGATAGACGGGGACGCGGATCTGCGTGCCGTTCTCCAGCGTCGCCGCCTTGGTCACCTTGCCGCTCGCCATATCGGAGCGTCCGCCGGGGCCGGTCTCGGTCACCTTCAGCTCGACGAACTGCGGCAGCTCCACTCCGGCCACCCGGCCCTGGAACACGATCGACCGCAGCGTCACCCCCTCCTTCAGCCAGCGCACCGTCATGAAATGGAAATCGCCGCCGTCGGTGTACAGGAAGTTGATCTTGCGGCGCTCGAGGTCCGGCTCCTCGAACTTGTCCCCCGACTTGAACGTCATGTCGAGCGCCTGGCCGGTGATGACGTTGCGCCCCTTGATGCGGACGAGCGTGGCCGAGCCGCGTGCCGACGGCGTCTGCACCGTGTACTCCATGATGATGTAGGGCTGACCCTCGACCTGGATCGCCAACCCCTTCCTGAAGTCCGCGGTGGTCAGCATCAGCGCGCCGAGTGAGCGATCAGGGAAGCATCGCAGGGCAGGAAGGTCTTCTCATCGTGCCTGCTTCTCGTTGGCGATCTCCAGCGCCAGGTTGGCCAGCCGGCCGGCGAAGGTCACGAGCTGCTCCACCTCGATCTCCTCGTTCGGCTGGTGGTAGGTGGCCTCGTCGCCCGGCGACCAGCCGACCGCGTCCACCCCCATCAGGACCAGATCCTTGGCGAACGTCCCGCCGCCGCTGCCCACCACCTTCGCGTCTGGCGCGTGGCGCAGGATGCGTTTCACGATCGGGGCCTCGGGCGAGACCTCGCAGGGTTTCGCGTCCTGGACGACCTCGACCTTGAGGGACGCGGCGGTGACCTCACCGGGGCCCCAGATGATCTCGTCGGCGATCGTCTGGATTTCCTCCCGGATCCCCTCGGCCGTCTGCCCGGGCACGTAGCGGATGTCGAGGGTCGTCTCGCAGTCGGCCGGCACCGCGTTGGGCGCGACGCCGCCGCGGATCAGGCCGACGTTGAGCGTCGGCCCGCCGAGGATCGGATGGGCCCGGTAGCGCAGCCGGCGGTTCTGCAGCGCCGTGAGGAAGCGCGCGGTGGCATTGATGGCGTTGACCCCCTTGGCCGGCTCCATGGCGTGCGCCTGCCGCCCGTGCGCCCTGACTTTAAGCAGGACCCGCCCCTTCTCGGCGACGTTGATCTCCTTCATGTTGCCGGCGATGTCCGGGATGACGGCATCGGTGCAGTCGATCAGCTTCTGCTCGATCAGGAACGGCAGCCCCACGCCGACCCCGACCTCTTCGTCCCCCACCGCCCCGAAGGTGAACGAGCCGCTGAGGGCGCCCTCGTGAGCCTTCAAGATGCGCAGCGCCGCGAACGCCGAGACCAGCGGCCCCTTGTCGTCCAGCACGCCGCGGCCGTACAGCTTGCCGCCCTTCTCGAACGGCTCGAAGGGCTTGAACTTCCAGTCCGACGGCGCGCCGCTCGGCACCACATCGGTGTGCAGCAGCACCAGCATCTTCCGGTAACCGGGGAGCCCCCCGCCGACCGTCGCCAGCAGGTTGTCGCGCCCCGCCACCTTGGCGTGCACGGTGTAACGGACGCCCAGCCTCTTCAGCTCCTCGGCGAGAACAGCGACGACCTTGCCCTCCTGTCCCGGCGAGGTCATCCCGTCCGGGCCGCCGCCCGGAAAATCCTCGGGGAAGTAATCCACCGTCCGCTCGCGGCAGACGCGCAGGGTCAGATCGACGATGAAGGGGCGCAGGGCCTGCGCCTCGTCAAGAATCGCCCGAGGGTCCGGCAGGGACGTTCCGGCTGTCATGGTGGGCGAGAGACTACATGAGGCGCGCGCCGGGATCAAGGACGAGCCGGATCAGTCGGACCGCGGGCTGTGGTATAAGAAGCCACACGTGCCAAACTCCCAGGAGGGTCCCGACATGAACCGAGCTGTGCGAGTCATCGCCATCGCGACCCTGGTCGCGGGTGCAGCAATCAGCGCCATGCCTACGACCGCGCACACGCTGCCGGCCGCCGACCTGCAGGTCACCGTCGTAGGGCAGGACGGCGTTGCCCGCGCGCCGAGGCTGTGCCGCCGCAATTTCGAAGGCTGCTCGACGTCCACCATCCACCAGTGCAAGTGCTGAGGTGAGTCGATGAAGAGGACGCTCGTCGCTTTTGCCGTCGTCACGGCCGTCGCGGCTGCGGCGCTGGCCGCCCTGCCCGTCTCTGCCCGCGTCGCTCCGGCCTCCGACCTCCAGATCGTCGCTTCCGGTCACGAAGGACTGGCCGCAGGCAAGCCCGGGTGCACACGGGTGACCAATCGGTTCTGCGTCCAGAGCACGCAGTCGAACTGCTTCGCCTGCCGATAGCGACGCGGCGCAAACCGTCGGCTTGAGCTTCCACCATGCGCAGCGAGCGAGGCGCCGTGTCTTCCCCGGCGCCTCGTTGTTTGAGAGCCCGGCCGGCCGCGCGCTGGCGGTCCTCGCAGCCGCGGCTGCGCTGGCCGCGTTGACGGGCTGCCGCAGCGCCCCCGGATCGGGTGAGGTGTCGCTCACCGTCGACCTGCGCCGCGGAGATCGGGGCACGATCGGGGTCGATCTCGAGACGCAGGCGTGGGCCGGCGTCCCGGTCGCGCTGTCCTCCTTCGTCCAGCCCGCGGCGATGCGAGTCGAGTCGATTGAGGCGCGCGTCGATGATGCCGCCGTCTCCGTCGAGACGGC
>QHXY01000176.1 GCA_003223145.1 Acidobacteriota bacterium | reverse complement strand
TCCCGCAACGAGATCGAGCCGGGAAAATCGGGGTTCGCCCACTTCTTCGAGCACATGATGTTCCGCGGCACCGAGACGTATCCCCGGGAGCGCTACAACGCCCTCCTGAAGGAGCTGGGCGCCGACCACAACGCTTTCACGACCGACGACTACACCGCTTACCACATCCTGGCGCCCGCCTCCGGCCTCGAGACGATCATGACGCTCGAGTCGGACCGGTTCATGAATCTGAAGTACCCGGTCGAGGACTTCAAGAAAGAGGCGGGGGCGGTGCTCGGCGAGTACAACAAGAACGCCTCGAACCCGTTCCAGACGCTGAGCGAGAAGCTGCGCGACGCGGCCTTCGCGGTCCACACCTACAAGCACTCGACCATCGGCTTCCTGCAGGACGTTCAGGACATGCCGAACCAGTACGATTACAGCCGGCAGTTCTTCGACCGCTTCTACCGTCCGGAGAACTGCACGCTTCTGGTGGTCGGGGACGTCGATGCGAAGAAGCTCGCCGGGCTGGCGCAGAAGTACTACGGCTCCTGGAAGCACGGTTCGTACAAGGCGGGGGTCCCCGCCGAGCCGCCGCAGCAGGAGGAGAAGCGTGTCGCCGTGGCGTGGCCGAACCCGACGCAGCCCTACGTCTATCTCGGCTACCACGGACCGGCCTTTTCGGACACCGAGGTCGATCTGCCGGCCCTGGATCTGGTCTCGCAGCTCCTGTTCTCCGAGGCGGCGCCGCTGTACCAGAAGCTCGTGGTCGACGAGCAGGAGGTCGATGTCCTCTTCGGCGGCGCACCCGATCACGTCGATCCGTACCTGTTCGAGATCGCGGCGCGGGTGAAGAAGCCGGAGCGGGTGGCTTACGTCGAGTCGGCGATCACCGCCGCGCTCGACGATCTCAAACAGACGCCGATCGCGGCCGACCGCCTCGACAGCGTGAAATCTCACTTGAAATACTCCTACGCGATGGGTCTGGACACGGCCGGCTCGGTGGCGCGCAGTCTAGCGCATTACCTGGCCGTCGCCGGGGACAGCGACGCGGTCAACCGTCTCTACGCCGTCTACGATCGGATCACGCCCGACGATCTGCGCGGCGTCGCCCGCAAGTACTTCGTCACCTCCGGTCGGACGGTCGTCATCCTCAGCCACAAACCGACGGCGGAGAGCACCGGAGCGACGGCGGGGGGCGGCGCGGGCGCCGCGGCCGGGACAGGGTCTTGAGCCGCCGGCAGGCGGCCCGCGTCATCGCGAAGGCGATTCCGGCGTGCATGCTCGCGGCGCTCCTGGGCGTGACGCCGGCCGCACCCGCGGGCGCGGCTCGCCCCAAGGAGAACCAACCGATGAAGTCGACGTCGAAGCCGGTGGTCGGCGAGACGCTCCGGACCAGCCTCCTGCCGGTCCCCTCCTCGCCCCTCGTGGCGTTCCGGATCCAGTACCGCAGCGGCTCGATCAACGATCCGCCGGGGAAGGAAGGGCTCAACGCCCTGACCGCCATGATCATCGGACAGGGCGGCACGAAGGAGCTGACCTATCGCGAGGTGACCGATCGTCTGTATCCGATGGCCGCCACCATCGGGGCGCAGGCCGATAGAGAGGTGACGACGTTCATCGGCAGCGTCCATCGTGACCATTTGAAGCCGTATTACGAACTTCTCAGCGGCGTCCTCCTGCGCCCGCGCTTCGACGAGAGCGACTTCAAGCGCAGCCGCGACGACCTGATCGCGGGGATCGAGACGAACCTGCGCGGCAACGACGACGAGAGCCTGGGCAAAGCGGCGCTGAACCTGATGATGTACGACCGCCACCCTTACAAACAGCTCGACACCGGCACCGTACAGGGCCTGAGATCGATCACTCTCGATGACGTGAAGGCGCACTACCGCAGGTACTACACGCGGGGCAACGTCGTGCTCGCGGTCTCGGGCGGCTACCCGGACGCCCTGATCGAGTCGCTGAAGAAGGACTTCGCGTCGCTGCCGGCGGGCGCGCCGCCGCTCCTGAAGCTGCCGAAGCCGCGGTCCCTGCAGGCCACAGAGGTCCTCTTCGTCGAGAAGGCCGCGCCCGCGACGGCCATCTCGATCGGCTGTCCGATCGGCGTGACGCGCTCCGACAGGGACTTTTACGCGCTCATGGTCGCGAACTCGTACCTCGGCGAGCACCGGACTTTCAACGGCAGGCTGATGAACAAATTGCGCGGCGAGCGCGGTCTGAATTACGGAGACTACTCTTACATTGAGAGCTTCATCCAGGACGGCGGCAGCAACTTCCCGCTGCCGAACACACCGCGGCGGCAGCAGTTCTTCAGCATCTGGATTCGTCCGGTGGCGCACTCCAACGCCCTGTTCGCCCTGCGTCAGGCGGTGCGGGAGCTGAAGATGCTCGTGGACGTCGGCCTGAGCCCCCAGGACTTCGAGGCGTCCCGCAAGTTCGTCCTGAACTACTCGCGCCTCTGGACGCAGAACCTCAGCCGCCGCCTGGGCTACCAGATGGACTCGGAGTTCTACGGGACCGGATTCCTGATCGACCGAATCCAGGAGGAGCTGCCGCGGCTCAAGGTCGAGGACGTGAACGCCGCCGTGAAACGACACCTGCAGGCAGCGAATCTGGCGGTGGCGATCGTCACCGAGAACGCCGCCGGGATGCGGGACGCGCTGCTCTCCGGCAGGCCGACGCCGATCACCTATCAGACGCCGACGACTGACGAGGCCCTGCTCAAGGAGGACAAGGAGATCGAGTCGTTCCCCCTTCCGGTCAACCGCGAGCGGATGCGGATCGTCAAGGCGCAGGACCTGTTCGAGAAGTAGGCGATGCCGTGAAAGGCCAAGCGCCGGTCGCCTTCGTCTACCACGACGACTGCCTGAAGCACAGCAACGGCCCCGGGCACCCCGAGCGGCCGGAGCGCGTCGCGGCCATCCACGATCACCTGGCGCGCCGCGGGTTGCTCGACCGCCTCATCGTCGTCCGGCCGGAGCCCTGTCCGATCGACCTCATCGCCCGGGTGCACGAGCCCCGCTACATCGAGGCGATCCGCCGCGCCTGCGAGCGGGCCCCCATCCAGCTCGATCCCGATACGGCCGTCTCTCCCGGCTCGTGGGACGCGGCGCTGCTGTCCGCCGGGGGCGCCGTCGCCGCCTGCGACGCCGTCGTCTCCGGAAAGTCGGGCGCCGCCTTCGTCTGCACCCGCCCTCCCGGACACCACGCGGAGAGGGATCGCGCGATGGGCTTCTGCCTGTTCAACAACATCGCCATCGCGGCCCGCCGCCTTCAAGAGAAGCACGGTCTCGGGCGCGTGCTCATCGTGGACTGGGACGTGCACCACGGCAACGGCACGCAGCATCTGTTCGAGGACGACCCCACGGTCTTCTATTTCAGCGTTCATCAGTACCCGTTCTACCCGGGGACCGGATCGGCTCGCGAGACAGGACGCGGCCGCGGCGCCGGGTTCACGCGGAATTGCCCGATGCCGGCCGGGGCGGGCGACGGCGAGTACGCGCGCGTGTTCCGCGAGGTCCTTGTCCCCGAGATCGACCGCGTGCAGCCCGAGGCGATCCTGATCTCGGCCGGCTTCGACGCGCACCGCGCCGATCCCCTCGCCGGCATGTCGCTGAGCGAAGACGGCTACGCCGGGATGACATCGATCCTGAAGGCCTCCGCCGACAAGCACTGCGGGGGGAGGATCATCTCTCTGCTCGAGGGCGGCTACGATCTCACGGCTCTGGGCGCCTCGGTCGAGGCGCACCTGCGCGCGCTCGGGGCCTTCGAGGCATGAGCCGCCGTGAGCGGACTCAGTCGTCGACTCTTCGGACCGGCCGCCACTCGGAAGGCGCGGCGGTCTTGAGCCCCAGAGCGTGGATGACGCCGCCGATGAGATCCCGAAGCGCCTCGTTCACCATGCGGTGCCGGTCGAGCGGGGACCTGCCTTCGAACGCGGCCGAGACGATCACGACCTCGAAATGGCCGCCGCCCCGCGTCGCCCCGGCGTGACCGGCGTGACGCGCGCTGTCGTCACGAATCTCGAGATGCACAGGCCGGAACCGTTCGCGCAGGATCGTTTCGAGGCGTTCCCGGGTGTCCGGCATCAGATGGCTCCCCGTCCCTCCGGAGGAACCTGCCGTCCCGCGCCGCTCTCGATCGCCCGGTCGTAGACCAGCGAGGCGGCGGCCAGATCCTCTAGACCGATCCCGAGAGACTTGAACAGGATGATCTCGGCCTCGCTCCGCCGCCCGGGATGCGCGCCGCCGACGATGTCCTTCAGCTCGACGGCCCGGTCGAGCGGCCCGGGCCGCGGGGCGCCGGCCCCGCCCCCGGCGGGTGCGGTCCCCCCTGCGGCGGCCCCGGCGTCCGCCGCCAGAAGGTCGCCCGCCTCCAGGCGGGCCTGTTCGATCGAATCGACCACGATCAGCCCGGCGCGGGCGATGGCGGCGTCGTCCAGCTCCCGGCGATCGGCGCGGTTGCCCCCGATCGCGTTGACATGGGCGCCCGGCGACAGCCAGGCGCCGCGCAGGACCGGTTGCGTCGATGAGGTCGCGGTCACGATGATGTCGGCCCCGCGCGCCGCCTCCTCGGCCGAGGCGCAGGCCGTCACCTTCACGCCGCACGCCGCTTCCGTCTCCCGGCAGAACTCGAGAAGACGGTCGTGGTCCCTGCCGAAGGCGTTGATTCGTTCCAGTTGCCGCACCGTGGAGATCGCCTTCGCCTGGCTCCGGGCCTGCCAGCCTGTGCCGATGACGGCCAGCGACCGCGCGTCGCGACGCGCCAGCCGCCGCGTCGCCACCCCGGATGCCGCGCCCGTGCGCGTCTGGCCGAGACGGTCCGCCTCGATGATCGCGAGCAGGTCGGAGCTCTGCCCGTCGAACAGGAGCACCACGAAGCGAGCGCCCTGCCGCGTGGTCGCGTAGACCTTTGCCGCCAGCCGGCCCCACACGTCCGAGCCCGCCGCCAGTGCGTGCAGCACCGCGCCCCGGACGGTCGCCCGCGCCCGCGGCCGGTTGTCCGCGCGGCCATCCGCCCACTGGCGGAACGCCTGCTCGACGGCCTCGACGCACGCCTCCATGGTCAGAAGCCGTCCCACATCCTGCTCCGTCAGATAAAGGGCCATGGCGGCACGATGTTAGCCCAGGTCGGGCGAATCGCGCCGCACCCCTCTGCCAGAAGCCGGCCACCCGCTGCATCCACATCGGCAGCCCCTTCCGGCGAACCCTTGTCGCTCGCCGGTCCGGCGCGTTATGTTTCCCGGCAACGTCTCAGCGTGATGGATGTGGTCGAACAATGCAATCTGCGCCGGCAGCACGGCATTCCCTCCGATGCCTCTGACACGACCCCTGGCCTCCGGCGCGCTCGTGTCCCTGCCGGCCGCCGCATGTCAATCGGTGCCCCACGAGGGGGCGCCGTCTCTTTCTTTCCGGTTGTCGCCCATGATACCCACCGGCTACAGCGGCGGCGTTCTCGACGTGACAATCCAGGTCATGCACGCCGATTCCATCGCTTCGGAGTTCCGATTGGACTGGCAAGACGATTGCTTTCCGTCTGCGGGAGGCTCTTGGGAAGCGGAGCCCACGTGGTATGCCGGGCCCGGAACTTATTCGGTTCGAGCTCTCCTGCCGACGATGCAAGAGTCGCCGCTCATCTCCGATTACCCGCTCCGGGTTGCCGGTCCGGAGAGCAGGATCGAGGCCCGCCTCACCCTCGAGCTGGATGCAGTCGGCCACATTCTGTACTCCGACCTGCAGATCGAGAGAATCTTCCCGGGTGCCGGAGAAGTCATCCTGGAACGAGATTGGGAGCCGCTACCCGCGGGAAGGCCGGGGTATTATCTCGTCAATTGGGGACCTCGCACTTATGTCGGGACGCGATCGCCGGGCATTTTCCGCGGTCGGATCGAGATCCGGGCGGGCTCCGAGTGGACTCCCTTCGACCGAGGGGGAGCCTGTGGCTCGGAGCAGTCGGGAAGGGCGCTCCGGCCGGGCACCCGCGCGCACTCCCAGCCAGGAACTCCCGATCGGCATACCGGCCGGTCCCGCGCATGTCGGAGGGCACCGGGAGAACACGTACGACGTCTATGAATTGTTCGATGTGTTCCGTATCGATAAAGTGGGCGGCACCGTCAGGGGGCCGGGCGAGGTGAGGGCTCGTGCCGCCTACCGGACGACAGGGCCGGAACGCAACGTCGTGATTCCAGCCGCGATCTCTCTCTGTCGCGAGGAGCTCCGTTGACGACCGCCGGGATCATCGGGGGCATCGGGCCGGAGTCGACCCAGGAGTATTACCGTCTGATCATCGCGTCGTACCGCCGGCGGAAGGGGGACGGCAGTTATCCTCGGGTCATCGTCAACAGCATCGATCTGAAAACGGTTGTTGATTTGATGAGGGCGAACAGGCTGGTTGAGCTGGCCGATCACCTGCTGGGGGAATTGCGCAGGCTGGAACGCGCGGGCGCCGATTTCGGCGCGCTCGCCGCCAACACGCCGCACATCGTGTTCGATACGCTACGCCGGGAATCCCCGATACCGTTGATCAGCATCGTGGAGGTGACCCGGCAGGCTGCGGAAGCGCTCGGGTTGAAGCGCATCGGGTTGTTCGGCACCCGGTATACGATGCAGGGTCGTTTCTATCCCGAAGTGTTCGCCCCTGCGGGGATCACCCTGGTGACGCCCGAGGCCGGGGAGCAGGATTACATCCACGAGAAATACATGACCGAGCTGGTGAACGGCGTGTTCCTGCCGGACACCCGGCAGGGTCTCATGGACATCGTGGAGCGCATGAGGACGCGGGAAGGCATCGAGGGCGTGATCCTGGGGGGAACCGAGCTTCCCCTGATCCTGCGGGATGTCGAGGACGGGGAGGTTCCATTCCTGGACACGACCAGGCTGCATGTCGAGCAGATCGTCGCGCGGCTCCTGTCGTAGACGCCGGACCGCCAAGGCGTGGGCCGTGCTCGTGTGCTAATGTGAGATCGATGACGATCGTCATCGGCGCCATGGGACCGGAGGACTGGGATCAGGTGCGCTCCATCTACCGCGAGGGGATCGCCACGGGGCACGCCACCTTCGAGACCGACGCCCCGCCGCGGGAGAAGTGGGACGCCGCGCACCTGAGAGAGGCGCGGCTGGTGGCGCGCGACGGGGACGCCGTCATCGGATGGGCCGCGCTCAGCCCGGTGTCCAGCCGGTGCGTGTACGCCGGCGTGGCCGAGGTCAGCGTCTACGTCTCGGCGAAGGCCCGCGGGCGGGGGATCGGGCGGGTCCTGCTTCTGGAGCTCATCGTCGCGTCGGAGCGCCAGGGGATCTGGACGCTGCAGGCCGGCGTCTTCCCGGAGAACCGGGCAAGCCTGGAGCTGCACCGCGGGTGCGGCTTCCGCGAGGTCGGGCGGCGCGAGCGGCTCGGAAGGCTGGGCGGCCTCTGGCGCGACGTCATCCTGCTCGAGCGCCGGAGCCCCACGGTGGGGACGACCTGAGGCTCCAGGGCCGTAAGGTGAAGGGTCTTCCACAGGGAGGAGCAGCCGATGAACCATCTCATGGGATGGATGAGTCTGGGGCTGGTGCTGGCGATGACGGCGACTTCGGCCGCGCAGCCGCAGTCGAAGCGCGACCCAGCGGGTGGTAAGAAGGAGTTCAGGGTCACCTGGCTCGGTCACGCCGCCTTCGAAGTGGTGTCGGCGGGCGGGACCAGGCTGCTCATCGATCCGTTCCTGACCAAGAACCCGGCGACCCCCGAGGCCTTCAGGGACCTGGCGCGCTACAAGGTGGACGCGATCCTGGTCAGCCACTCGCATTCCGATCATTCGGGCGACGCGGTGGACATCGCCAAGGCGAGCGGGGCCCCGGTGATCGGGACGTTCGATTACGTCTCGGGTCTCGGGCTTCCGGAGAAGCAGGTGATGGGGGGCAACGTCGGCGGCACCTTCGCGGTCGGCGACGTGAAGGTGCACCTGGTCCCGGCGATGCACTCCAGCGATCCGGGCGGCCGGCCGCTGGGATTCGTCGTGACGTTCGCCGATGGGAGGACGCTTTACCACACCGGCGACACCTGGATCTTCGGCGACATGGCGCTCATCCAGGAGGTCTTCCATCCCAGCGTGATCCTGCTGAACGTCGGCGGGGGCCCCTACACGGAAGACCCGAAGACCGCGGCGCTGGCGATCCGCAAGTACTTCAATCCGGAGACGATCGTGCCGATGCACTTCGCCACCTTCCCGGGTCTGGCGACGGAGGCGGAGGTGCGGGCGGCGTTCAGGGAGGACAGGCGGCTCCAGGTCCTGAAGCCGGGGGAGACGAAGACGTTCTAGTTGCGGTTCTTGCTCCAGCGGTCGTGGGTGATGCCGTGCTTGTGGACCTTGTAGTTCATCACCCGGCTGCTGATGCCGAGGATCTTGGCCGCTTCCTTCTGGATCCAGTTGCTGCGCTTGAGGGCCTCGAGGAGCGCGCTCTTCTCGAGCGCTTCCAGATTCAGCAGGTCGACCGCCAGGGCCGGGGTCATGCCGATGGTGTGCTCGCGATCGAGGAGTGTGAGGTCGGCGGGACGGATCGTGTCCCCTTCGCACATCAGAACCGCACGCTCGATCGTGTTCTCGAGCTCCCGCACGTTGCCCGGCCAGCGATGCTCCTGCAGTCGCCGCGCCGGATGTCCATCGGCCGCGAGCGGAGCGGGGGGATCACGATCGGAAACGTCTTCAGCCGGAAATAGAGGTCGTCGCGGAACGCCCCCTTCGCGACGCCGGCCGCGAGGTCCTGGTGCGTCGCGGCGACGATCCGCACGTCCACCTTGATCGTGCGGCTGCCGCCCAGGCGCTCGAACTCCTGGTTCTGGATGGCGCGCAGCACCTTGGCCTGCGTGTTGGCGCTCATGTTCCCCACTTCGTCCAGGAACAGGGTGCCGTCGTTGGCCATCTCGAAGCGGCCGATGCGCATCTGGTCCGCGCCGGTGAACGCCCCTTTCTCGTGGCCGAACAGCTCGCTCTCAAGCAGGTTGTCGGGCAGCGAGGCGCAGTTCATGCGCACGAAGGCGGCATCGTGCCGAGGCGAGTTGCGATGGATCGCCTCGGCGACCCGCTCCTTGCCGGTGCCGGTCTCGCCCTGGATCAGGACGGTGGCGTTGGAGGCGGCCACCTTGTCAATCACCTTGAAGATGTCGCGCATCGTCGGGGAGTTGCCGATCAGCCCGTAGCGATCGGAAGGATCGGCGAGCGGCTCGGTCATCGAGGCCATGCGAACCACCATTCTCTGGTGCTCCATGGCCCTCTGGACCTTCATCTCGATGGTCTCGAGCGACAGCGGCTTCTGCAGATAATCGAAGGCGCCCGACTTCATCGCCTCCACGGCACCCGAGCCGTTCTCGCCGGTGACGATGACCAGCGTTCCGGCGTTGGTCGAGCGCGCCTTGCGCAGGATCTCCAGCGCGTCGGAGCCCCCCATGCGCTGGCCGGCGATGACCAGGTCGAAGACCTGCTTCTCGATCTTTTCGAGGGCGTCTTTGCCGGATTGGGCGACCTGGACCTTGTATCCGCTGCGGCTCATCGACTGGACGAGGCCGTCACGCAGGGACCTGTCGTCCTCGGCAACCAGGATGTTCTTCATTCCTCCGACTCCTCCGCGCGGATCGTGCTGGAAAACACGCTCGATACAACGGGTTAATATAAATTTCGATGATCGAGAGTCAAGGAAAGCGCGTGCATTTTTCACGACGCAGCGCCGTCCGCATCGAGCCCGACCCCCAGCTCTCGTCAGGGGATTGACGCCGGTCTCAAGGGATGCGTGTACACGCACTTCCGCGCCTGCGGGGCGCTACGGCCGGCGTGAGCCCGGCGCGCGGGGCGGCGCTGGTGATTCAGCGCCGTTCGGGGAGAAACAGCGCCAGGAAGCGCTCGATCCCGGCAAAGGCAGCGCGGGCGGCGCGCCCGAGGCGGCCGATATCGTGGCCCGGCTCGTGCGCCGCCGGAAGGATCGGCCGCAGGAGGCGGGAGACGCCGTAAGTCACCTGATAGAAGCGGGCCAGGACGTCCGGCTCGAGGGAGACCACGCGCTCCAGGCCCTTCTTCCGTCCCGGGATCTCGACCGCCACGACCTTGGCGATCACCGCGGAGGGATCGACCCGCTCGCGCAGGCGGTTGTAGTCGCCGCGGAACACGAATCGTTGCGCCCCGCGCGGTCCCTCCTTCCAGACCAGCCGGTGGATGGTCAGGTAGCTGCCGCCCCGGAATACCGCGATCTCGCCGACCCTCAGGTCGGCGCCCTTCACCGGCCTCAGATAGACGCGCCAACCCATCTGCAGGGTCGGGTGCATGCTGGTGCCGTTCACCGAGATGACGGCGGATCCCGAGCGGCCCAGGGATTCGGCCAGAAGCTCGGCCGTGATCGCGTCATCGCTCAGGTTCAGTTTCATGACGGGCCGCCGCAGCGTCACAGTACGCGGAAGGAGACTTCCTCGGTGGAGCTCTGCTCGCTCAGGTTGTCGGTCACCTGCACGCGCAGACGATAGGTGGCGCGCGGCCAGTCCTTGAGCGGGAACGTGTACCCCTGCACCTGGGTCCGCTGGCGGGTGAGGTGGATCGGCTTGCCGAGCGGCGTGAACACCAGGCCGCTCGGGCCGGTCTCCTGGGCCACGTAGAACTGGTACTGGACGTCGAGGTCGGGACGCCCGTCGATCGGGTCGGTCGCCGGGCCGTAGATCTGGTAATAGAAGGCGAACTCTTCGCCATTGTGGAAGACGTCGTCGGGACGGGGCAAGACGCGGAGGTTTCCGAGAATGAAGGGCCTGGTGTACCCGGCGCTCGTCCCGTCGACGCGCTCGAGTCGGCTGGCGAGCGTGATGCTGCTGAGCATGAAGCGGGTGTCGTGGAAGTCGGGGACCTCCACGCTCTCCTTGAACGAGTAAACCTGGTCGATCGAGTGGTCCGCGACACCGTAGTACGCCGTGTACGGGCCCGGCCTGACCGCCATGCCGCCCTGAAACAGGAGGTAGCCGGCGGAGTCGCGCACCGGTCCTCCTTCGCCGGCGCGCAGACCGGTCGCCCCCGCGAAGTCGTATGACGGCATGTCCGGCCGCGCTCCAACCAGCCGGGCGACGACGTCGAAGCGCTCGCGCGACCCGCCGGGTTTCTCCCCCGGCGCCGCCGCGGTCTCGTCACCGCCCACGGGGGTGCCGGCGGTGAGAAAATCAGTCTTCGCCCCGAGGGTCAGGACCGTGAACGTGTTCCCGTCCCCCGAGCGGAAGAAATCGCGGTGGGTTCGAAACGGGCCGGAGCTGAACACGGTGCGGGCGCTGACGGTGGTGTCGGGGACCTTCTTCTGCTGCGGCAGGCTCTTCATCTGCATGGCCTGGTTCTGGAAAGCGACGCCGAGCTCCGTCTCGAAGCCTCTGAACAGCACCTTGTTGGAGAGGTGGTACTCGCCCGTCTCGTCCCTGTCGAAGCGAAGGACCGGAAGGGAATCAAACCCGACGCCGGCGGGACGTTGCCCTCCTGCCTCTGCTCGAAGTCGTCCGGCGGGCCGAGCAGGATGAAAATCTTGCCGCGGTCGGTCTTCCAACCCGGCTTCGTGGAATCGGTGAAGACGTGGTCCGCCTGAACCACGCGGGCGTAGAACAGTGTGCGGTACTCGTTCTCGGGGGTCGTCGTATCCGGGTCGCGGCTGGCCCAGAACCCTCTGATGAACTCGGCGCGCTGCTCGTCGGTTTTCAGCAGGCGGAAGGCGTCGTCCTCGTCCTTGGTGAGAAGGTAGCGCACCGGCCCTTCGCGCCAGCGCTCGGTCGGCGCGTCGAAGTCGATGCTCCGGGCCGGGCGCTTGGCAGGCCGCCGGTGCGTCTCGGTGTCCCCGGGAACGCCGTGAATGCCCGCATGCGGCGGACCGCCGTGAACGCCACCCGCGACGGCGAGCAGCGTCCCCGCCAGGATGCCGGGAAGAAGGCCGCGCATGAGTCACTCCGCACGATGTCCGGTGCGCGCCATGTTAGATCGGTCATCGCCCGAGGTTCAAGGGTGGCTGACGGGAGCTCGGCGACGGCATCCACTCCACGCCGCCGCGGCTGCAGGGCATCACGATCGGGACAGCCTGAGCCGGACGCGGCCCCTAGGAGCTCTTGGCGGGCTTCTTGTCCCGAATCTCGACCTTCTTGATCACCACATCCTTGATTGGACGGCTGGCCGCGCGCGGCGGACCGCCCACGGTCGGCACGTTGGAGATCGCCTTCACCGTGTCGAGGCCCTCGACGACGCGCGCGAACACCGTCACCCTCCCGTCGAGGTCGGGTTGGGCGGTCGCCGCGATCATGAAGATGCTTCCTGATTCGTCCGAGCCCGTCTGGGAGTTGCGCACCTGCGCTACCACCCCCGGCAGGACCTTGAGCCCGGTCGGCTCGGTCGGGATGTTGTACCCCGGTGAGCCGCGCTCGTCGCCTGTCGGCGATCCGCCGAAGATCATCTCGCCCTTGACGATCCGATGGAACAGGAGTCCGTCGTAGAAGTTCAGATTGGCGAGATCGATGAAGTTCTTGGTGTGGAAGGGCGCGAGGTCCCGGTAGAACTCGATGACGATCCGGCCGAACTCGGTGTCGATCACCGCCTGGTAATCACGCGCCGCGTCGTATTTCTTGATGATGCGCATCGCCAGGGTCTGCTCCGGGATGCCTCCGGCCGACCAGGTGACGCGGTAGGTGCCGATGCCGGCGATCTTCGGAAAGTAGGCGTCGAGGTTGACGATCTTTCCGAAGAAGGTGTTCGGCTCGAGGACTTTCGGCTGCCCGTCCTTCAAGAGGACGGGGAGCTTCGCCCGTTCGAGTTTCTTCCCCTCGCTGTCGAACACCTGGAAGCCGGCCTCGATGTCGAGCCCCGGGTTGGTCCAGGGGGCGTTCCCCTCGTTCTTGAAGAGGATCGAGACCTGGGTCGAATCGCCGGTGTAGGAGAAGCGGTTGCGCGCGTCGAGCTCGACATAAAGTTTCGGGCCGTCCGCGCCCAGCGCCGGGGAGGGAAGGCTCGAGAGCGTCGCGACGATCGCGAAAGCCAGGGGAACGAGAACGCGGGCGCCTGGCGCAGCCGGACCCGCGTGTTTCTCAGGGAGGCAGGCGGTCATCTCTCGCACCTCTTCGACAGCAGCCGGTACGGTCCCAGGGACCTTCTGGCGGCGCCCGAGCATGGCCCCTCAAAAAGCGACGCGCGGCGACGGGGCCGCGCGGCCGCATCATGCTACGTCAGGAACCAGGGTCTGTCAAACCGGCGGATGGCGCGGACCGCGGACCGTCCCCCCTCATCCCCGCATCAGCATCAGAAGCGTGAGGAGAGGGTACGACAGCGTCTGGCCGGCCGCCGGGCCGACCGAAACGGCGATCAGCGAGCCGAGACACGCGAGCAACGCGACGATCGCCCCGACGACCGGGCGTCGGCCGTGCCGGGGCCTGAAGCGGCGTACCATCGGTTCGTTCTCCCTGATCCGGTGATGCATTCTGTCACGGTCGGCGGCCGGCAGGCAAGACGCGCTCCGGTCCCCGGGCGGGTCAACCGCGGCGCACTGGATGGACGAGCCGGAGCGTTGCTGAAATAGCATTCCGTGAAAAGGCTTGCGGGGCAGTGTGTTTGGTCGTATATGAAGGCGAGCTCGGGAGGGGAAGGATGTTCTGCTCAGGATGCGGGGGTGCCACGTCCCCCGGCCGGTACTGCAGCGTTCCGGTCGACGTGTGCGACGGTTGCGGGGGGACCTGGCTCGAAGAAGGCCGTCTGAAGTGGATCATCGAGATCGGGCCGAAGTCGCTGCCCGCCGACCGCGTCAAGAAGCTCACCTCGTACAGCCGCCCCGTGTCGCCGTCGTACCGTCTGGGTGAGGACGAGACGCGCCGCATCGTCAAGTGCCCTTACTGCATCGGCATCATGCGACCCGTCAATTACTCGGCGAACTCCGGCGTGGCGATCTACAAATGCATCAATGACCACGGCGTCTGGGTGCCGAAAGACGGGATCGACCGGCTGGTCCTGTTCATCGACACCTGGGACCGGCTCCTGCGCGAGCACGGCCCCTACTACACCCACCTGGCCCAGATCGAGCGCAAGCGCTTCCTGCGATAACTGTCGGTCTGAAGACGGGACTCGCGCCGCCGGCCGGTGGTCGCTCCTGGCGCCCGCTCAGGCGTTCCTGGGCGTGCGCGCCAGGACGCATCCGATCACCCTGGCGGCGCCGGCTCGGAGCAACTCCCGGGCGCAGGCCTCAAGGGTCGCGCCGGTCGTGGTGACGTCGTCCACCAGCAGGACCGTCCTGCCTTTGAGCCGCGCGCCGCGGGCCGCATAGCAACCGGCGAGCGAGCGCAACCGCTCGCGCCGGGACAGACCGAGCTGGCGGCGGCCGGCTCGACGCCGGCGCAGGAGTCGTGCCCCGATCGGCAACCCGTGGTGGCGGGCGATCGACGCGGCGAGAAGGGCGGCCTGGTTGAAGCCGCGGCGATAACGCCTCCACCAGTGCAGAGGAACCGCCACGACGAGATCCGGGTCCAGGCCGCGCAGGACGGGGGCGAGGCGCGCGGCCACCTCGCGACCGAGCGGTCCGGCCAGGTAGTCCATGTCCTCGAATTTCAGGCCCCGCACCAGGCGCTTCACGGCGCCCTCGTAATCCGCGGCCCAGATGACGGCGTGCAGGGGGCCGCGACCGGGGCGGAGACCGGGAGTCCAGGGGAGCTTCCGCCAGCAGGCGAGGCAGACTCCGCCCTCCTGGCGCCACGGCAGCGCCCGGGTGCACAGGCAGCAGTCGGCGGGAAACGTCGCCGCCAGGAGCGCCTCCAGGAGACGCCGTGCGGCGAAAGCGGCCTTCACCAACCGGACCTTGTCGGCGGAGCGGGGCCTGCGGGCCCGGCGCTCCTACAGCAGGGACCGGCCCTCCATCTCTCCTGGCGCCGGCAGTCCCATGAGACCCAGCATGGTCGGCGCCACGTCCGACAGCAGCCCGCCGCCTCCCGGCGTCCTCCCCTCCAGGCCCGGCCGGACGACGTGCACGGGGACCGGGTTCGTGGTGTGCGCGGTCAGCGGCGAGCCGGTCTTCGGATCGACCATCTGCTCGGCGTTGCCGTGGTCGGCGGTGACGACCGCGAACCCGCCAAGGCGGAGAGTCTCCTTCACCACCGCCTCGACGCACCGGTCGACCACCTGGCAGGCGGCGACGGCCGGCTCGAACCTCCCCGTGTGCCCGACCATGTCCGCGTTGGCGTAATTCAGGATGATCACCTGGCGGGGTTTGGATGACAGCCTGTTCAAGACCTCGGTGGTGACCTCGCGGGCGCTCATCTCGGGTCCCAGGTCGTACGTCGCGACATCGCGCCGGGACGGGATCAGACAGCGCTCCTCTTCCGGGAAGACGCGCTCCTCGCCGCCGTTGAAGAAGTAAGTCACGTGCGCGTACTTTTCCGTCTCGGCGATGCGCAGCTGCGGCAGGCCGGCGGCGCTGACGGCCTCGCCGAACGTGCCGGCAAGGCGGTGCGGCGGGAAGACGACCGGCAGCGTCCAGGACCTGTCGTAGGTCGTGAAACAGACGAACGACGCCAGCTCCGGCCGCTCCGTCAGGGCGAACTCCGCAAAATCCTTCCGGGTGAAGGCCCGCGTGATCTGCCGCGCCCGGTCGGCGCGGAAGTTGAAGAACAGGATGATGTCGCCGTCGCGGACCCGCGGGTCGCGCGACCCGCCGGCCGCCACGCCGCCGCCGGGGTCGATCACCGAGGGCAGGAGGAACTCGTCGGTCGTGCCAGCGGCGTAGCCTGCCTCCACCGCCGCGGAGGCGGCTGGATAAGCGGGCCCCTCACGCAGGACCATGGCGCGGCAGGTCTTTTCGGTCCGATCCCAGCGGGTATCACGATCCATGGCGTAGTAGCGGCCGGAGACCGTGGCGATCCGCCCGAGTCCGGCGGATAGGAGGAACCGTTCGACGCGGCGAGCGTACTCCAGACCGCTCTTCGGCGGGGTGTCGCGTCCGTCCATGAAGGCGTGCACGAAGAGCCGGCTGACGCCGTGCGCGCGCGCCGAGCGGACCGTCGCCTCGAGGTGATCGATGTGGCTGTGGACCCCGCCGTCGCTCAGCAGGCCCATCACGTGCAGGGCCGCTCCGGGGCGCGCCGCGAGTTCGAAGGCGTGGGCCAGGGCGGCGTTGCGGTCGAACTCGCCCGTGCGGATCGCCCGGTTGATGCGCGACAGCTCCTGGAGGACGACGCGGCCGGCGCCGAGACACAGGTGGCCGACCTCGGAGTTGCGATGGCGTTGCCCTCGGTCCGCTCGCTGTGGCCCCAGCCGTCCAGGACGATGAGGACCGCGGGAAGAGGGATGGCCATCCGCGCACAGACTCCTAGGGCTCGCCCGTTTCAGCGGTGTAGACGGGTGCGGTGCTGATCCCCAGCTCCTCGATGGGACGCTCCTCCTGGAAATCGACCACCACGCTGTTCCACTCGCCGCAGCGATCGCAATAGTCGACCCAGGCGGAGTACTTGCGGGCGCAGGTGGAGCAGGCGTACTCGACCTTGAGGACTTCCGCCTGCCGCAGGACCAGCTCCAGCTCCTTCAGCGCCTCCCGCAGGTCGCCCTGACGCTCCATGATCTTCGCCAGATAGTAGTGCAGGGCGGGGAAGTAGGTGACCCGGCCCTTCATCTGCGAGAACTGCTGCAGCGCCTCGTCGATCATCTCCAGGCGGTAGTACAGCTTTCCCAGGAAAAACCGCGGAATGATGTCCTTCTTGCTCTTCCAGATGGCCGATTTGAGCGCCTCGATCGCCCGCCGCGGCTGCTCCTGTCCGAGGTAATGGTCTTCGATCGTCGACAGGAAGACCGGGTGAGCGGTCGCCTCATACCCCTTCTCCCAGACCTCCACCGCCTCTTCCGGCTGTCGCAATGCGCTGAGCGCCTGTCCCAGTGCGAGATGCGCCGGGACGAAGGCCGGCTCCATCGTCACCAGCCGCCTGAGGATGCCGATCGCGTCGCGCGGCTTGCCCTGCTCCAGGTGACGCCGAGACAGCATGTAGCGGATGCCCAGGTGGTGCTTCTTCTCCGACTTCGGCGCCCGACCCATCTCGGAGAGCTGCTTCTCGAGACGCTGCTGGATCTCCCAGGCCTTCTCCCAGTCGCCCTCGCTGACGCAGATGGCCCGGTACTTGCGGCAGGCCGCGAGCGAGCGCCTGGGGTCGAGCTCGATGATGCGGTTCAGCACCCCCTTGGCGTTGTCGAGGGCGCCCGACTCCTCGTAGTCGGAGACCAGGGAGTAGAGGGGATGCAGGTCCCCCTCTTTCACGCGCGCCGCCCGGCGGTGGTACTCGATCGCCTCGCCGTAGCGGCGCAGCGCGCGCAGCACCTCGCCGCCCTTCAGCAGGGCCTCGAAGTGGTTCGGGTCAATCGCCAGGACGGCGTCGAAATGCTCGAGCGCCTTCTCCTCGCGCCCGTTCAGCATCGACTCGATGCCCCGCAGGTAGCGCTCCTCGGCCTCCTGCAGCGAGCGCGCCTGGCGGCGGGCGGTCAGGTCGCCGAGCATGCGGCGCAGATCGCGCAGCACGCCGAACAGCAGCGGCACGAGCATCGACACCGCGCTCGCCAGGAGCAGGGCGAACCACACCGGGATCGCGATGCCGTGACCCAGGAGGATCTTGCTGTCGAGCGTCTGCTGGTTGGTGACGTAGAGGATCACCAGGACGGCGACGATGACCGCTCCGAACATCAGGTACAGGACGGTCCGTATCTTCATCGCGGTCCCGATCGGCCCCCGGGCGGCTCGCTAAAGCAGCCCCTTCTCGATCTTCTCCTGGCAGGTGACGCAGTGGCTCGCCCAGGGCACCGCCTCGAGGCGCTTCTTCTCGATCTCCTCGCCGCACTCGACGCAGGTGCCGTAGCTGGCTTTGGTGATCCGCTGCAGGGCCTCGTCCACCTTCTGCAGAACCTCGCGGTCCGTGTTGGACAGGGAGTACAGGAACTCCTTGGTGTAGGCGCTCGACGCCTTGTCGGCCAGGTCCTGCGTTCCCTCATCCTCGGTCAGCCGGCCGTAGTTCTTGTTCTTGTTGTAGGCCTCCGTGACACCTTTCTTCTTGTCGAGAAGGCGTTTTCTGTACCCTTCGAGCAGTTTCTTGGACATCGCCATCGTGGAGCTTCCTTTCCGTCCCGCAGGCGGAGCGCCAGCCTCAGGGGATTCCGTAACGCTTGCGTTTCTCGAGCAGGGTCTTGCGGTTGATGCCGAGGATCCGGGCAGCCTGGCTCCGGTTGCCTCCGGTCATCCGCAGGACCTCCCGGATGTACCTCTCCTCGAGTTGTGCCAGGGAGTAGCGTCCGCCGATCGCCTCCGCGATCGGGTCGCGCGGCCGCGCCTCACCGACCGGAATCGCATCAGTGCCGATCTCGGGGCCGGCTTCCAGGATCGCCGCGCCTTCAATCACGTTCTGGAGCTCCCTGACGTTGCCCGGCCATGCATGACCCATCAGCCGCTCCAGTGCGCCCCGTGACAGCCTCTTCGGGGCGTCGCCCGAGCGGCGCGCGATGTCGCGCAGCATCTGCTCCGCCAGCAAGGGCACGTCCTCCATCCTGTCCCGCAGCGGCGGGATCTCCATGCGGATGACGTTCAAACGGTAGAAGAGATCCTTTCGGAAGCTCCCCGCCGCGACCAGCGCCTCGAGGTCCGCCTGCGTCGAGGCCAGGATGCGCACGTCGACGCTCAGCGTCCGGGTGCCCGCCAGGCGCTCGAATGATCGCTCCTGCACCACGCGCAGCAGCTTGCCCTGCAGCGACGGCGCCAGCTCGCTCACGCCGTCGATCAGAATCGTTCCGCCGTCCGCCTGCTCGAAACGGCCTTTCCTCTGCTCGGTCGCTCCGGTGAACGCCCCCTTCTCGTGGCCGAACAGCTCGCTCTCGAGAAGATCGACCGCGATGTTGGCGCAGGCGATCGTCACGAAAGGCCCGGAGCGCCGCGGGCTCGCCTCGTGGATGAGACGCGCCAGGACGCCCTTGCCGGTTCCGCTCTCGCCGATCAGCAGGAGGTTCGCTTCGCTCCGCGCCACCCGCCGCGCCAGATCGATCACCCGCGCCATCAGCGCCGACCGGTGCACCAGGGGGGCCGCCGTGACGTCCGAGGCGATCGCGTTCACGCGGGGGTCCTTCCGCCAGTAAGGCGGGTAATGTATGGATCACCCCGCGGAAAGTCAACCCTTGCGCACCGCTGAAGTGCCTTTGTTCCCGGGGCTTTCGGGGGCCTCGGCGGCCATCCGCGGCGCGTCCCCCCAGAGCATCTCCAGCTTGTAGAAGTCGCGCGTCTCGCGGGTGAACACGTGCACGATCAGATCGGCGAAGTCGATGAGAATCCAGTCGCCGAGCGTGTATCCCTCCACGTGGCCCGGGCGCTCCCCTTTCTGTCCCAGCCGCTCGACGACGGCGTCGCAGATGGCCTGGGTCTGTCTCCTCTGGTTTCCACCGAGGATCACGAAGGCGTCGGTAAACGACGCGATACCCTTCAGGTTCAGGGCGACCGGGTCCTCCGCCTTCTTGTCCGCGGCCGCCTCGAGCACGAGGCCGACCTTTCTCTTAAGCTGTATAAACGCCTCCTTCGAAGTGGGCGCGGCCTTCCCCGGCCGTGTCCCGGTTGCGGGCGGCCAGGATCGTCCAGGCCTCCTCCAGCAGATCCCGGATCCCCTCGCCGCTGACCGCCGAGACGGCGTGGAACGGGACACCCGCGGCGGCGCAGCGCGCCCTCAGGTCGTCGATCCGCTTCCTGTCGGTGAGGACGTCGATTTTGCTGCCCGCCACGATCTGCGGCTTGGCCGCCAGGCTCTCGCCGAAGGCGCGCAGCTCGCCGTTCACCACATCCAGGTCATGCACCGGATCGCGCCCCGACAGGTCGGATGCATCCACCAGATGGATCAGGACGCGCGTGCGCTCGATGTGCTTCAGGAACTTCATGCCCAGCCCCTGCCCGTTGTGGGCGCCTTCGATCAGCCCCGGAATGTCGGCGACCACGAAAGTGCGGTACTCGCCGAGATCGACCACGCCGAGGTTCGGCTCCAGGGTGGTGAAAGGATACGCCGCGATCTTCGGCCGGGCCGAGGAAATTCGCGAGATCAGCGTCGACTTTCCGGCGTTCGGGAAGCCGACGATGCCGACGTCGGCGATCAGCTTGAGTTCCAGGAGCAGCCGGTGCTCCTCGCCCGGCGTCCCCGGCTCCGCCTCGCGCGGCGCCTGATGGGTGGACGTGGCGAACGCAGCGTTGCCCCGCCCGCCGCGCCCTCCCCTGGCGACCAGAACGCGCCCCCCGGCCGCGGCCAGGTCGGCGACCACGGAGCCGCTCTGGTCCCGCACCACCGTCCCCGGCGGCACCCGAATCGAGAGATCGTCGCCGTCGTGACCCGCCCGATCGCTGCCCTCGCCGTGCCGTCCGCGATCGGCCTCGAAGCGGCGCTGGAAGCGGAAGGCGTTGAGACCCTTCAGCGAGGCGTCGGCAACCAGGTACACCGACCCGCCATCCCCGCCCGGCCCTCCGTTGGGGCCGCCGCGCGGGACGAATTTCTCGCGCCGGAAACTGACGCAGCCGTTGCCCCCGTGTCCTCCGATGACCACGATCTCGGCCTGATCAATCAACACGTGGCACCCGCTCCCGCGACAGCCGGGCGGTTCCTGACGACTGACGACGCTGCGCGGAGGATGGAGCGGCGGGAACCGAGCGTGCGCGGTCTCCTGAAAGCCTTCCGCCGCGGGGATGCAGGATCCGGATCCGCCGGTTACGGCCGGGCGGGGCCGGCGGCCGCAGGGAGAATGCTGATGAACTTCCCCATCCTGCCGCGATCCTGGAACCGGACAACCCCGTCGATGAGGGCGAACAGCGAGTCGTCGCGCCCCAGCCCGACGTTGTCGCCCGGCTTGAAGCGTGTCCCCCGCTGGCGGACCAGGATGGAGCCTCCGGTGACGAACTGGCCGCCATAGCGCTTGACTCCCAATCGCTGGGAGTTGCTGTCGCGACCGTTGCGTGAGCTGCCTCCGGCTTTCTTATGGGCCATGCCGTCACCTCGCTCGTCGGTTCCCTGGATCCTAGCCCGCGTGAATCTCTTCGACCACCACCGCCGTGAACGGCTGCCGGTGGCCACGGGTGCGCCGGTACTGCTTGCGGCGCTTCTTCTTGAAGATGAGCACCTTCTTGTGCTTGTCCTGGGCCACGACACGTCCCACGACCCTGGCGCCCTTCAGGACCGGCCGGCCTACCTGGAGCCCGCCGTCCGTTTGCAGCGCCAGGACCTGGTCGAAGGTGACCTTGTCTCCGATGCCGGCCTCGATCTTCTCGACCCGAATCTGCTCGCCGACCGTCACCTTGTGCTGCTTGCCGCCGGCGTTGATGACAGCGTAACTCACGGGTGCTCCCCTTGAAATCGCTCGTCTTTTCCCTGGACGGACCGGCGATTATACTGACCGCCCGGGGGACCTGTCAACGATGGATCCGAGGGGTTTGCGAGGGAGCCGCCGATCCGGCCTCGTCTTCGCCCTCGCGTTCGCGGTGCGGCTGCTGTACCTCTGGCAGATCCGGTCCTCGCCGTATTTCGACGTCCCCCTCATCGACGGCCCCAACTATTTCCGCATGGCGGCGGCCATCGCCGGGGGGTCGCTTGCCGCCGGCCATCAGGTCTTCTGGCAGCCCCCCCTCTACCCCTACTTCCTGGCTCTGCTGTTCGTGACCATCGGCACGCGCATGGCGGGGATCTACGCGGCGCAGGCGGTGCTCGGCTCGCTCTCGTGCATGCTGATCTACCTGATCGGCCGTCGCGTGTTCAGGGAAAGACCGGCCTGCGGCGCCGCGCTGATCATGGCGTTCTACGGCCCGCTCATCCACTTCGACGCGCAGCCGCTCATTCCCGTGCTGCACATCGTCCTGGTGCTGGCCGGCCTGCTGATGCTCCTGCGGACCGCGCCGGTGCCGAGGGGCTACCTGGCCGCGGGCGTGCTCTGGGGGCTGGCGGGCACGGCGACGCCGAACATTCTCCTGGCGGTGCCCCCGGCGGCCGCCTGGGTGTGGGGACGGAGCGGGCGCTCCGGGCGATGCGCGGTGGTGTTCGTGCTCGGCGTGGCGCTGCCGATCGTCGCCGTGACCGCCCGCAACGCCCTGGTCGCCCGCGAGGCCGTCCTGATCTCGAGCAATGGGGGGATCAATTTCTACATCGGCAACAACCCCGACTATGACCGGACGATTCGCCTGCGGCCCGGCGGGGAGTTCGAGCACCTGGCGCAGGAGCCGGAGAACCGCGGCGTCGTGGGCGCGGCCGCGCGCTCGCGCTACTTCACCGGCCGAGCCCTCGACTTCCTGCACGGGTCCCCGGCCCAGGCGCTGAGGCTGTATGTACGCAAGACCGGGGATCTGATCGCCGGCCGGGAGATTCCCCGCAATCAGGACCAGTACGGCTACCGGCGCGAGTCCACGCTGCTCGCCCTTCTCCTGTGGCGCTTCGGCGTGTCCTTTCCTTTCGGCGTGGTGGCGCCCCTGGCGCTGGCGGGGGCGTTCCTGCCGCCGCGCGGCGCCGAGCCGGATTCGGCGTCCGGGGCCCGGCGCGGCGGGCGATCCCTCCTGCTGATTTACGCGGCCGCGTATGCGGTTTCCGTGCTGCTGTTCTTTCCGACCGACCGCTACCGTCTCCCGCTGGTGCCGGTCGCGGCCCTGTTTGCCGGCCACTTCATGGCCAGTCTGCCGGGCAGCCTCCGCCGTCCGCGGGTCGTCGCGACGCTGGTGCTCGGCCTCGTCCTGTTCAACCTCGACGCCCGGCAGCCGAGCGAGTCGTACCCCGAGGAAGCGGCGCTGAACCGCGCCTACGCGCTCCGGACCAGGGGGCACGCGGAGGAGGCGCGCGCCGCCTACCTGGAGGCCATGGCCATGAACCCGCGACGGATCGATCCGTACAACGCCCTCGCCACCATGGCGGCGGAGCGCGGAGACTGGGAGGAGGCGGCCCGGCGCTACGAGGCGCTGCTGCAGATCGACCCCGATTTCGCGGACGTTCGACGCAGCCTCGGCGAGGCCTACCAGGCCCTTGGCCGCGTGACCGACGCGCGGCGCGAATGGCAATTCGCGATCGACCTGGCTCCCGGCCAGGGCCTGGCCCTCGCCGATCTGTGTCTGTCGATCCACGACGAGGGCGACTTGGCGACGGCGGAGTCGCTCTGCGAGCGCGCGGTGCGCGCCCGCCCCGACCTGCCCGAGCCCCACTTCGCCATGGGTCTGGTGGCGCGCGCCTTGCGGCAGCGCGAGCGCGCCCGCGCCGAGCTCATGGAAGCGGTGCGTCTCTTCCCGGCGGGCAGCCCAGGCGGGGAACGGGCCGGCGCCATCCTCGAGAAGATGCGCCGCCGCGACGAGCGGGACAAGGCGGCGCCCGGCCCCTCCTGAACGCTCGGAGAAACAACGACCGTCTTGCAACGGTCCGGGTGGGAGTGCTAGATTCATACGTCTGTTTGAAACGTCCGTTTGGTCCGTGCGCGGAGATCGCATGAGAGCCGTCCGGCCGCCTCTTGCCTCGAGCCCCGAGCGCCGCAACGGGACGCGCGATCGCCTGCTCGACGCGGCCGAGAGGCTGTACGCCGCGCGCGGCTTCCGGGCGACCTCGGTGCGCGCCATCACCGCCGAAGCCGGCTGCAATGTCGCGGCCGTCAACTATCATTTCGGGGGCAAGACCGGTCTGTACCGGGAGATGTTCCGCCGCCGCCTGGGGGCGCTGCGCGAGCAGCGGATCTGGAGCATCCGGCGGGCGATGATCCGGGCGGGGGAAGGCGCGAGCCTGGAGCTGCCGCTGCGCGCGTTCACCATGTCCTTCCTCGAGCCTCACCTCGACGAGAGCGGCGGCCGGCGCTGGATGAAGCTTATCTCGCGCGAGCTCCTGGATCCCCACCTTGCTCCGGGCACCTTCCAGCGCGAGATGGTCGAGCCGGTGCAGAAGGCCCTGACCGACGCGGTCCGCCCGATCTGTCGGGGGCTCGACGCGCGAGCGGCGCGCCGGTGCTTTCACTCGCTCGTCGCCCAGCTTGTGCACGTCGTGCAGATGCGCCACGCCCCCGGCGCCGCCCGCGGCGGGCACCGGGACGATTTCGCTCTGACGGCGGTGGTGGATCACATCGTCCGGTTCTCCGCCGCCGGATTCCGAGCCCACGCGCGGACTGAGATCCCCGGGGGTGCCGCATGAGACGGACAAGCAGGACGATCGGGCGCGGCGCACCACGCCCGCCTCTCGCGCGGCGGGCGGTTCGCGCCGGCGCCCGGATCGCCGGGCTGGCCAGCCTGCTTGCGGTGACTGGCTGCGTGCACCGGATGTCGGAAGTCCGCACCGCGCCGGGGGCGCCGCCCGGGCCCGCGATCCCATGGACTCCGCAGCCCGGCGCGCTCCCCGCACCGCCGCCCGCCGTGCCGGCGACGCCGATCCCCGCCGACTTGCTGAAGACGGCCCAGAACTGGGGCCTGAACGACCTGATCGACCTGGCCCTGCGCAACAGCCCCGACACGCGCGTCACCTGGAGCGCCGCGCGCTCGGCGGCGGCCGCCCTCGGAGCGCAGCGCGGCGCCTACTACCCGGTGGTGTTCGGGCAGGAGGTGACGAACCGGACCAAGGGGTCGGCGGTGGGAGGGCAGTTCACCTTCCTGACGACGAACACCGAGCCGTCGGTCGTGCTCAACGAGCTCCTCCTCGATTTCGGGGGCCGCAAGGCCGCCGTCGAGGAGGCGCGACAGGCGCTCATCGCCGCCGACTGGTCGCACAACGCGGCGATCCAGGACGCGGTCTTGAGGGTCGAGCAGGCGTACTACCAGTACCTGAACGCGCGCACCCTCGAGAAGGCGGAGGCGGCGGCCGTCAAGGAGGCCCAGGCCAGTCTCGACGCCGCCACGCTGCGCCACGACGCGGGGCTCAGCACCCTCGTCGACATCCTGCAGGCGAAGACGGGCCTGTCGCAGGCGCGGCTGTCCCACGAGACGGTGCAGGGCCAGATCCAGACGATCCACGGCGTTCTCGCGACGGCGCTGGGGCTGGCGGCCAACACCGGCTTCGAGGTCGAGATCCCGGAGCAGGACATCCCGCTGCAGCAGGGCACCGAGGAAGTCGAGCGCCTCATCGCCGAGGCCCAGGCCCGCCGGCCGGACCTGGCCGCGGCCCGCTCCTTCGTCCTCAAGACAGAGGCCCACGTCCGCCAGGTCAAGTCCCTCGACCGGCCGATCCTCTCCACCAGTCTCAACGCGGGGCGCATCTACTACGCTCCCGATTACAACTACCAGGACGTCTACGGCGCGGCGCTCACGCTCACCGTTCCGATCTTCAACGGCCTGACCTATCACTACAACGTGTTCAAGGCGGAGGCCGACGCGGAGACGGAGCGCGCCCGCCTCGACAACCTGAGGCAGCAAGTGATCTTCCAGGTCTGGAGCAGCTACTACAGCCAGAAGACCGCGACGCAGCGCGTGGCGACCTCCCGCGACCTCGTGGAGAGCGCGCGCCAGTCGTACGAAGCGATCTCGGCACGCTACCGCGCGGGGGTCGGCAGCATCCTCGACCTGCTCACCGCCGAGGCTGCCCTGGAGGCTGCGCGGGCCCAGGAGACGGGGGCGCGCACCGACTGGTTCCTTGCCGTGGCGCAGCTCGCGCATGATACGGGCAGCCTATGGGGCCCGAGGGCGAGCCAGGGGAGCGACTCTCCATGAAACCCCGTCGGCGCGCCCTCATCGGTGTCGTGCTCGCAAGCGCGGCGCTGTCCGCGGCATGCGCCCGGGGGGCGCCGGCGCCGGCGGGCAAGGGCGATCCGGTGCCGGTCAGCGTCGGCGTCGTGACCCGCAGGGATGTTCCGATCGTGATCAGCGAGATCGGCTCGGTCGAGCCCTACTCGACGGTCGCGGTCAAGGCCCAGATCGGGGGGGAACTGGTGGAGGTCCGTTTCCGCGAAGGGCAGGATGTGAGAACGGACCAGGTCCTGTTCCGGATCGACTCCCGCCCTTATGACGCGGCGCTGAAGTCGGCGAAGGCCCAGCTCGACAAGGACACGGTCCAGCTCAGGACCGCCCGGGCCGACGTGGAGCGCTACAGGGACCTGGTGAAGAAGGACTACGTCACTCAGGAGGAGTTCGATCGCATCAGCACGAATGCCGCGGCCCTCGAGGCCACGGTCAGCGCCGACCAGGCGGCGGTGGAGAACGCCACCGTCCAACTCGAGTACTGCACCATCCGATCCCCCATCGACGGCCGCACCGGCCAGCTCATGGTGCATCAGGGGAACCTCATCAAGGCGAACGCCGACACGCCCATGGTGGTCATCAACAAGATCGATCCGGTCTACGTGTCGTTCTGGGTGCCCGAGCGCGCCCTGCCGGAGATCAAGGCACGCCGGATGTCGGGGCGGCTGGAGGTCCGGGCGACGATCCCGGACGTCGGCTCCGCGCCGGAGAGCGGCTGGCTCAGCTTCGTCGACAACGCCGTCAACAACGCGACCGGCACCGTCCTGCTCAAGGCCACCTTCCCGAATCACGACCGTCTGTTATGGCCCGGGCAGTTCGTCACCGCCGGGCTTCAGGTGTCGATCCGGCCGAACGCGCTCCTGGTGCCGACCCAGGCGATACAGACCGGCCAGCAGGGATCCTTCGTGTTCGTCGTGAAGAAGGATCTCACCGTGGAGTCCCGGCCGGTCGTCCCGGGCGTCGCCTCGGGGCAGGACACGCTCGTCGACGCAAGCCTCCAGCCGGGGGAGCAGGTCGTGACCGACGGGCAGATCCGTCTCGTTCCGGGCGCCCGGGTCGCGGTCAAGGAGGGATCGGGTGGCGGACCGGCGACGCCCGCCGGCGCGGCCGGGGGAGCCGGTTCGTGAACATCTCGGATCTGTTCATCCGCAGACCGGTCATGACGACGCTCGTCATGCTCGGGATCCTCATCTTC
>QHXY01000175.1:2236-8271 GCA_003223145.1 Acidobacteriota bacterium | reverse complement strand
AGGGCGCGCTGGAGATCGTCGCGGGTCAGGCGGGTGTCGGCTCCGCGGGTGCCGGGGAGGGTCACCTTGCCGAAGAACTCGGTGTCGCTCTGGGCGTCGTGCAGGGTCAGCGTGTCGCCGCCGGCGAACAGGGCGAGGCGGTACACCTGGTTCTCCAGCTCGCGCACGTTGCCGGGCCAGTCGTAGCGGGTCAACAGCGCCATGAGGTCTCGATCGACGCGCAGCTTGGGGGTCCTGTTCTCCTGCGCGATCTTGGCGAGGAAGTGGTCGATCAACAGGGGGACGTCTTCGCGGCGCTCGCGCAGGGGCGGCAGCTTGACGGTGATGACCTTGAGGCGGAAGTAGAGGTCCTCGCGGAACGCCTTCTGCTTGATCATCGCCTCGAGGTCGCGGCTGGTGGCCGAGATGACGCGCACGTCGACGTGCCGCGGGGTCTCGGAGCCGACCGGGCGGAACTCGCCATCCTGCAGGACGCGCAGCAGCTTGCTCTGCATCGGCATGCTCATGTCGCCGACTTCGTCGAGGAACAGGGTGCCGCCGTCGGCCAGCTCGAACAGGCCGCGACGTGAGGTGTCGGCGCCGGTGAAGGCGCCCTTGGCGTGGCCGAACAGCTCGCTCTCGAGAAGCGTGTCGGGCAGGGCGGCGCAGTTCTCGGTGAAGAACTTGCGGTCGCGGCGCTGGCTGTTGTGATGGATGCCGCGGGCGACCAGCTCCTTGCCGGTGCCGCTCTCGCCGCGGATCATCACCGGCAGGCTGCTCGAGGCGACCCGCGACAGCAGGGTGAACATCTCGCGCATCTTGGGGCTGCGCCCGATGATGTTCTCGTAGCCGTAGCGCTCCTGCACGGCCTGCCGCAGGTACTGGTTCTCCTGCCGCGCCTGCTCGTACAGGCGGGCGTTCTCGATGGCGATGGCGGCCTGGTTGGCGAAGGCCTCCAGGAAACGCAGGTCGTCCTCGGAGAAGATCACGCCGGGCTGGCGGGTGTCGACGTACACCGTGCCGATGATCCGGCTCTTCAGCCGCAGGGGGACGCACAGGAGCGAGCGGATGTGGTAGATGGAGACGCTTCTGAATTCCTTGAAGCGCACGTCGGTGGCGGCGTCGTGCGACAGGATGGCGCGGCCGTGACCGGCCTCCTTCAGGATGCTGCGGCTGTACTCGGTGGCGTCCTTGATGGTCTGGTGCTCCATGTTGCGCGCCACGACCATCTCCATCTCGTCGCTCTCGCTGCGGTACAGAAAAATCAGCCCGCGCTCGGCGCCGACCAGGCCGATCGCCAGGTCCATCACCTTGTTCAGCAGCTCCTTGAGATCGAGGATCGAGTTGATGATCTGGGTGATCTGGTAGATGGTGGTCAGCATCTTGACCGGGTCGCCCTTGGCGGCGCCGATGGCGGTCTCGCCCGCCGGGGGCGTCCCGCCCAGGTCGGAGGCCCTGGCGATGACTGCCTGGCGCGCTTCGTCGTTCTCGTAGTCCTGGCGCATGGCCGTGTCTTCGATCTCCGATGCAATCTGCCGGATGACGTCGCGCGCGGCATTATAAAAGCCGATCGCGTCGTCGTCCAATTCTTTCGCGGCCCGCGCCTCGGCGAGCAGCGCGTTGAACCGCCAGGCGAACTCGCGGAACCCCGCCTTGTCGGCGGCCGCCAGCCCGGCGCGCGCCTCGCGCTCGGCGTCGGCCGGCTGATCGGCGGCCAGGGCGCAGCGTCCCAGGGTCAGGTTGACCAGCAGCCGGCCCTGGAAGCGCAGCTGCCGGGCGTCGAGACGGGTCAGGGCGCGCGTCGCCGTCAGCATCGCCTTGCGATCGCCGCGCCGCGCGGCGGCCCGGGCCAGGACCGAGAGAGCGTAGCAGGTGATCCTCGGGTGGCCCAGCTCGCGACCGATGGCGAGCGCCTCGCGGGCGGAATCCTCCGCCGCCTGCAGGGAGTCGTCCTCCAGGAAATCCGTGGCCAGGGCGGCGAGCAGGAAGCCTTCCTGCACCCGGGCGTTGAGCCGGCGCGCCACCTCGAGCCCCTCCCGGTGCTGCTCCTTGGCGTCCTTCAGCCGCCCCAGCTCCCGGAAGGCGTTGCCGGTGAACTCGAAGGCCGGGGGGAGCCCGCCGCGATCGCCGATGTCCCGGCGGGTGGCGCGCTCTTCGTCCAGGACCCGCAGGGCCCGATCGTGCAGCCCGCGTTGACTGTAGAAGTTTCCGAGGTTGTCGAGGCAGTGCAGGATTACCTGGAGAAAGACGTGCTCGCGTGACCAGGCCAACGCCTCTTCCATCGCCTGGATGGCGCCCGGAAGATCGCCGACGTCATAACGGGCGTTCCCGAGGTTCGGCAGGTAGCGGTAGTAGTAATAAGTCCGGTCGTGGCTGCGCGCGGTCGCCAGGGTCTCCTCGATCAGTCCGAGGGCCTTGTCGGCCTCGCCGAGACCGAGGTAATTCAGGGTGGCGTTGTTGGCGACGGTCAGCTGCCCTTTAAGATTATCGAGCTGGGCGCTCAGAGTCCGCGCTTCGTCGAACACGCCGACCGCCTCGCTGTTCGCGCCGGATCGCGCCAGGGTGGTCCCCAGGGTGTTGAGGCACCAGATCTCGTCGTTCCTGTCCCCGGTGGTGCGGGCCAGCGCCAGGGCGCGGCGGGTGTGATCGAGGGCGCCGCGGTCATCCCCCAGGAAACCCATGCACCAGCCGATCTCGCGCAGCGCGATCGACTCGTGGACGACGTCGCCGGCCTGGCGCGCCTCCTCGTAGAGCGTGCGGGCGGCGCTCAGCCCTCCCTCGGCGTCCGCCAGGTCGTTCGAGCGGGCCATGGACAGATCGATCAGCGCCGGGAGGCGGCGGGCCGTGTCGCCCTCGCCGAGGGAAGCGAGCGCCTGCTCCAGGAACTGCACCAGCCGCTGCGGATAGTAGAGCCCCTTGGCTTTGCGGGCGGCGCGCAGGCAGTAGTCGGCGGAGGGCCCGGCCTCGCCGGCGGAGGTGAAATGGTGCGCCAGCTCCTCGACCACCGCTTCGATCGCGGCGGCGTGCGTCGTCTCGATCGCCCGGGCCACCGCCAGGTGCAGGGCCCTGCGGCGGTCGGCGGACAGTCCCTTGTAGACGGCATCGCGGATCCGGCTGTGCGCCAGGCCGACGATCGCGCGGCCGTCGGCCGTCGTCTCGAGGACGGCCAGCCTGAGTCGGTCCAGAGCCCCGATCGCCGCCACGGCCGGACCGGGCTCGATCCCGGCGGCGCGGGCCAGGAGCTCGGAGGCCACGGGCCGGTTGATCACCGACAGAACCTCGGCCACCGCCCGTTCCTCGTCCGCCAGGGCCGAGACCCGCTGGATCACCGCGCTGGCCAGGCTGGGCGGCAGGCGGATGGCTTCGAGCGACCGGCTCTCGGCGATCCAGGCCCGGCCGCGCCGCCTCAGCGTGCCGTCCTCGGCGAGCGCTTTCATGATCTCTTCGAGGTAGAGAGGATTGCCCTCGGTGCGGTCGGCGAGGAGCCGCGCCAGGCCCTCGGGACGGTCCTCGAAAGGCACCATCGAGGCGATCAGCTCGGTCACCTGCGCGGCATCCAGGGGATTCAGCCGGATCTGCCGCAGATGCTGGTGGCCGCCGTGGCGCTCCAGGAACGAACCGATCGGCGCCGATCGGGCCTCCTCGTCCCGCAGACTGCCGACGTAGAGCCAGGGGGCAGGGCCGGGGCGGAGCAGCAGGTGCTCCATCAGATCGACGCCCGGCGCGTCGCTCCAGTGCAGGTCCTCGATGAACACGACCCCGGGCGCTCCCTGGGCGTAGTGCGCCAGCGACTCGGCCACGCCGGCGATGAACTCTTCTTTGCCGATCGACTCGGCTTGTGGGCGCGTGGCGGCCGGCGTCGGGACGTCTTCCGGCGGCATCTCGCCGATCTCGGGCGGCACGAGCTGGTCGAGCACCGGACGCACGGCCGGCGGCACCTGCGACGGTCGCGGCAGCTGGCGCAGGACGTCGACGAACGGCTGGAACGGCACGCCGCCGTCCTCGTAGCACCGGCCGGTAAGGTTGCGCACGCCGGCCAGCTGCAGGCGGTGCTTCAGCTCACGCAACAGCCGGCTCTTGCCGATGCCGCTGGGTCCGCTCAGGGCCATGAAGCGCGGCAGGCGATCGTCGCGACCGGCCGACTCGATGTGCGCCGTCGCCAGATTGACGAGCGTGTCGAGCTCGCGGTCCCGCCCGACGAAGCGGCCGGAGGTCACGAAGCTGGCATAGGTCTCCGCCGTGTCGAGCTGCAGCCCGCCACCGGCGCCGCCGTTCAGGAGCTCGAGCGCGGCGGCGGGGTTCTCCGGCCGGCGGTCGGGGTCGAGGGCCAGCAGGGCCATGACGAAGGCGTCGTGGCGCTCGGGAATCGACGCATCGAAGCTTCGCGGGGCCCGCACGACTCCGCGCAGGATCGAGCTCACGACCTTGCCGGGCTCGACGCCCTCATGGGGCAGCGAGCCGGTCAGCACTTCGTAGAGGACGACACCGAGAGAGTAAAGATCGGAGCGTCCATCGACGGCGCCGCCCTTCAGGCGCTCGGGGGCGACGAAGTGGATGGTGCCGCTCAGCCCGGACTGCGCGGACTCGGCCTGGGCGCGCGCCAGACCGAAGTCCAGCAGCTTCACCTGGAACGGAGGGCGGACCATGATGTTGTGCGGCTTGATGTCGTTGTGCAGGAGGTTCCTGGAATGGATGTAGTCGAGGGCCCGCAGGCACTGCACCGCCAGGCTCTCGAAGCGCTGTCTCATCTCGAAACGGGGGAGCCGGGGGAGCTCGCTGCCGTCCACGTACTCCATGGTCAGGAAATAGCGCTGGTCCTCGTCGGCGACGCCGAAGTCGTAGACCTCGGCGAGGTTCGGATGACGCAGGCGGGTCATGGAGCGGAATTCGTTCTTGAACAGCTCGACGGTCTCGCTGTTGATCCCACCCGGTCGCAGGAACTTGAGGGCGATCTCCCGGTTCCCGAGGCTGGTGTCCCGCGCCAGGTACACCGTCCCCATGCCGCCCTCGCCGAGCAGACGCACGACGGCATAGCGCTGGTTGATCAGCCAGCCAGGACTCAGGGGCATGCGGGCCGCTTCGTTGTCACGCTCGAGTCGGGGCACGAGCTCCAGTTCCCGGGCGGGCAGGTTCGTCACCAGTGAACCGGAAACGAACGCCGGGCCCCCCCGGGCCGATGGCGGGAAAATACTACTAATCTATTGACAGCGCAAAGGTTTTCTTCGGGGAACGGGCGTCAGAAAACCGGCAGACTCAGTTGACCGGTACGCTGCGGCGCCCGGTGAATCGCTGGTAGCCGGAGCCGTCCGCCTGGTCCTTGCGGTGGGAGGTCTTGGCGTCGTACATGCGCGCGTCGGCGACGGCGATGAGGGCGTCGAAGGTCGTGCCGTCCTGTGGAAAGGAGGCCGAGCCGAGGCTGACGGAGAGGCGCGCCGGTTTTCCGCCGTGCACCACGAACGGGTGGCTTTCGATCGCCTCCTGGATGCGCGCCTGCAGCCGGGCCACCTCCTGCTTGCCGACGCCCGGCAGGGTGACGATGAACTCGTCGGCGGCGTAACGCACGCAGGTGTCGCAGCCGCGCAGCTGATCGCGGATGAGGCGCGCCAGCTGGCGCAGGATGCGATCGCCGGCGGCGTGCCCGTGCTGGTCGTTCACCTCGTTGAAGTTGTCCGCATCCAGCTCGATGATGCTGAGGGGGACCTGCTGCCGGATCGCCCGGCTGATCTCCTCTTCGAAGCTGACGAACAGGTAGCGGGCGTTGGGCAACCGGGTGAGCGGGTCGATCAGGGCCTGGCCCTGGCTGGCGCCGTACCTGAGCGCGTTGGTCACCGCGGTGGCGACGTGCTTGGCGACGATCGAGATGACCCTCAGGTTGTCGTCCTCGTAAGGCCGGTCGCGCACATCGTAGAGCGCCAGAACGCCCAGGAGCTCGTCTCCGTCGAGGAGTGGGGCGACGATGGCGCTCTCCAGCTTCGCCACGGCCTTGTCCTCCATCAGGCCCTCGAGGTCGGAGCGGCCGCCCTCGCGCAGCACCGGTTTGGTGTGCGCGACGCCAT
>QHXY01000175.1:0-2039 GCA_003223145.1 Acidobacteriota bacterium | reverse complement strand
GGCGGTGCTCTGGGCGATCTCGTACAGGGCGTAGAGCTCGCGCTGAGCCGACTGGATGTGCTCCACGATGGAGGTCCGCATCTGGTTGGCGTCCCGGGTCAGCGGGTCGCCGCCCTTCGGCAGCCGGCGTTTGTCGGGAGCGGCGGAGGTCTCCTGCGAGCGGTTGATCACGCCGGCCAGCGCCTGCAGGCGGTCGAGGTTGCCGACCAGGGCGTCGACCACCTTCGGGTCAAAGGCGGTGCCGGCCTCGCTCTGCACGTACTTGAGCGCCTCCTCGGCGCTGAGCGGCTTGCGGTACGGACGGTCCGATGTCAGGGCGTCGTAGCAGTCGACCACCGACAGGATGCGCGCGGTGATCGGGATCTCTTCGCCCTTGAGGCAGTCGGGATAGCCGCTGCCGTCCCACTTCTCGTGGTGCGATCGGACCACCTCCGTCAGGGGGAAAGGGAAGTTGATGGTCTCGAGGATCTCGACCCCGATGCGGGGGTGGATGCGCATCTTCTCGGTCTCTTCGCGCGTCAGAGGCCCGGGCTTGCACAGGATGTGCTCCGGGACCGCCAGCTTGCCGATGTCGTGCAGGAGCGAGCCGGCCTTCAGCGCCTCGAGCTCGGGCGCCGAGATCCCCAGCGCCTTGCCGAGCTGCACGGCGTACATCTGCACTCTGCGGATGTGTCTCTGGGTGGTGCGGTCCTTGGCGTCGATCGCCAGCGCCAGCGCCTCGATGACCGACAGATAGAGATCGGCCAGCTGCTCCCCGTGCTGGCGTTCCTGGAGAACTTTCTCGGCGTACAGCTTCAGCGAGAAATACAGGACGTACAGGAGCGGCACCGACAGACCCAGAGCCAGCACCCCGAAGCGCTCGATGCCGACGCTGAGCGCCGCGCCGAGGAAGGCGCCCGCCAGGTAGGCCGGTCCGGTCCACAGGAAGTTGGTCTTCCAGTTCCGGAAGAACGGCAGGCCATCGGTCAGGCTGACGGCGCCCGCCGCGAGACCGGAGTTGGCGACGAAGAAGGCCCCGGCCGCCAGCACGACGGCGAGCCACTCACGGCCCGGCTCGAGCGGGCCGGGGGTGCCGCCGGCGAGCTGGAAGATCGATCCGGCGAAGGCGGCCGACAGCGAAAGCTCCGCGGCGTTGAACAGGACGCGCTGCAGGGGAGGACGTGGAGCGCGCCGCAGGAGCGAAGCGCTGATACCGGCGATCGCCGCCGTCAGGACGGCGGCGGGGGTCCCGAGAAGGATCAGGGTCGCGAACACGAACGTGAAGGCGATCGAGACGTTGCCCAGGACCGGCAGCGGGATCCTGAAGGGTGACGACAGGACCGCGGCGCCGACGGCGACCAGCAGGGGGACGGCGGCGGGACGGCCGCCGAACAGCCAGGATCCCGCCAGGACCAGGACACCCGTGGCGTCAGCGAGCAGCAGGTACGTCCGAGCGGCCGTCTTCATGCTCGACAGGGGCCCGCCCCGGGTCCGGCGACGGCGTAGCACAAGCGCGCGCCGGCGCGATTAAATGGACACAGGCCAGAAGATTGCGCCCGCCGCAGAGTGCGTCCATTTCAATTTGGAGATCGGACGGCCGCGGACCCGCGTCCGGCCCGGCGCGGGGGCGGATGCTATACTCGAAACACGTGTCCGACGGCCGTTCCCGGAGCCGTCCCGGGCACGCGATGGCGCGCTTCACGGGGGATTCCCAGGATGATCTCACGATCCGGCCAGGGGCAGCGAGGCGGCCCTGCCGCCCCGGCGTCGACCCGGGGCGCGGGGCGCGCCGCGCGCGCCGGCGTCGCTCTGCTGCTGGCGGCGGCCGCCGCCGGTCTCCTGTGGGCTTCGGTCCTGCGAGTGGGCGATCGGGAGCGTGTGTTCCGCCGCACCCTCGGAGGCGGGGCCCCGGCGCGCCTGACGCCGGGGACGCACCTGGCGGTCCCGATCCTGCAGCGCATCGCCCGCGTTCCCGAAGGGACGCTGCGCGCCGCGTCATCCACCCGGGTGCGCTCGGCGGAGGGGATCGACATCGAGCTCCCCTTCGAGGTGGAGGCGCA
>QHXY01000174.1 GCA_003223145.1 Acidobacteriota bacterium | reverse complement strand
CCGCGTGCCCTTGAACGTGATCGATGTGGCGGTGCGTCGTCAGGATCGCCGCCGCCGTCAGCCCGTGCCTCTCGATCGCGCCCAGGAGCGGCTCGAGCGGGGCGCCGCTGTCCACCAGAACCGCGCGACCGCCCGGGCGGTCGCCCACGAGGTAAGCGTTGGACAGCCAGCCCGGGTCCATGGAGCGCTCGAGAATCATGACGCACAGTCTACAGGCACTTGACGGTGCCGGGGCTTGAGGATAGCCTCAGCCCGCCCATGGCCGGGAAGTATTTCGAAGACCTATCGCCAGGCTGGCGCCTGCGCCACACCGTCGGCCGGACCATCACCGAGGCCGACAACACCTTGTTCTGCGCCCTGACCATGAACACCCAGCCGCTGCACCTGAACCAGGATTTCGCGGCCCGGAGCGAGTTCGGGCAGAGGATCGTCAACGGGATCTTCACCCTGGGCCTGGTGGTGGGTCTGACCGTCTCCGACCTGACCGAGGGGACGATCGTCGCCAACCTGAGTTACGACCGTGTCGTTCACCCGCTTCCGGTCTTTCTGGGCGACACGATTTACGTCGAGACCGAGGTCCTTGAGAGCCGCCCCTCCGCCTCCCATCCCGACCGCGGCATCGTCAGGCTGCGCCACCGGGGTCTCAACCAGCGCGGCGCCCAGGTGATCGAGGTCGACCGCTCGGTGCTTTTCCTGCGGCGACCCGCTTCGTGAGGCGATCCATCCCGGCGCCCCCCGTCGGACGCCGCCGGGCGCGGCGCGCCCTGCTGTTCTGTCCCGCCACCGAACGTGGCAGGATCGAGAAGGCGGCGGGTCTCGGCGCCGACGGCGTCATTCTCGATCTCGAGGACGGAGTGGCCCAGACGCGCAAGGCTGAAGCCCGCGCCCTGGCGGCGCGCGCCCTGGCGGATGTCGACTTCGGCGGCGCGGAGCGCCTGGTCCGCGTCAACCCGGAGGGCGCGGGACTGGAGGACGACATCCGGGTGACCGGCCAGGCGCCGCGGCCGCCCGATTCGTACGTCCTTCCCAAAGTCGAGTCGGCCTCCGCGATCAAGAGGCTCGGCCGGCGACTGGCCGCGGTCGAGCGCCGGCATCGCCTCGCGCCCGGGACGATCCGCATCCTGGCCATCATCGAGTCGGCGTCCGGCGTCGTCCGCCTCGCGGAGATCGCCGGGAGCGACCCGCGTCTCGAGGCCCTGGTGTTCGGGGCCGAGGATCTGTGCGGCGACATGGGGGCCGTCCGGACGCGCGAGGGACGCGAGATCCTGTGCGCGCGCAGCGCCGTGGCGATCCACGCGGCCGCACGCCGCCTGCACGCGATCGACACGCCGTTCGTCGATCTCGCGGATGAGGCGGGGCTGGTCGCCGAGACCCGCGAGGGGCTGTCCCTCGGCTACGCCGGCAAGCTGGCGATCCATCCGAAGCAGATCGCCCCGATCCAGTCGGTGTTCACCCCGACGGCCGAGGAAGTCGGCCGGGCGCGCCGACTCATCGAGGAGCACGCGCGCCAGCAGGCGCGCGGAACGGGTGTCTTCGTGCTGGACGGCCGGATGGTCGACATGCCGATGGTGCGCGCCGCGCAGGCGATCCTGGCCCGCGCCCGCGCCGCCGGCGTCTTAGGCTGACGCCTCCAGCTCGACCAGGACGCGTCCGCGCTCGACCACGTCCCCCGGCGCGCACGTGACGCGTTTGACCCGCCCGGCGAACGGCGCGACCAACCGGATCTCCATCTTCATCGCCTCCAGGACCACGAGAGGGGTCCCCGCCCGCACC
>QHXY01000173.1 GCA_003223145.1 Acidobacteriota bacterium | reverse complement strand
CGGCAGATCAACTACGACGGGGACTTCCGCGTCATCTTCGATTACTTTTTCCCCGGGGTCATCCCGGGCAGCCCGATCAGCGTTCCGGCGGACGTCATCGACGGCTTCACGAACGTGTACGTCCCGGCCATCCAGGCGGCGACCCAGGCGAACCCCGACGCCGTCCGGCAGCTCTTGAAGGTCACGCACGCGCCGACCGACCAGGCCGACCCGTCGTCGATCGAGGCAACCATCCTCGGGCTTGCCTTCTACGACGTCTTCGCCACCAACGATGCCGGGCAGAAGCTCGGCGGCCAGCCCTACTCGAATTGGCTCACTTTCTACCGGGGCTCGGACGACGACGTGAAGCTGAACGCGAACCTCGCGCGGTTCACCCCGGACAGCGCGGCCCTCACCACGATCCGTCAAAACTACCAGACTACCGGGCGCCTCCGTTCTCCGCTCGTGACCCTGCACACGACGGGCGACCCGATCGTCCCGTACTGGCATGAGCCACAATACACTCTGAAGACGCTGCTCGCCGGCTCATTCACCCGTCACATCAACATGTCGATCTCCCGGTACGGGCACTGCCAGTTCAAGGCGCCCGAGGCCCTGGCCGCCTTCGCCGTCCTCGTCTTCATGGTCAACCGCCAGAACCTGAACGGGGTCGAGGCCGTCCTGCCCGATGCCGCTTCCCAGACCGACTACCGGGCGCTCATCCGTCAGTACGGCGGGACGCCCTGACGTTCGGGCGCGGGAGCCGGCCTCCCGGCCCGTTCGGACCTGCGTGCTATAATCCGCCTCCTCCTCGGGCGGCGACCCTGCCCGGGCACTCCGTTCGCGGCGGATCTCATCTCAACCAGGAGAGCGCGGTCGTGGGCGTTTCACGCGTCATCATCATCGGTGGAGGGCTGGCCGGTTCGGAGGCCGCCTGGCAGGCTGGTCGCCGCGGCCTGCGCGTCGATCTCCACGAAATGCGGCCGGTGCGGACCACGCCGGTGCACGCGACCTCCGACCTGGCCGAGCTCGTCTGCTCGAACTCGCTCAAGTCGAACCTGCTGGACACGGCCTCGGGGCTCCTCAAGGAGGAGATGCGGCGCTGCGACTCGCTGATCATCCGGGTGGCCGACACGGTCAAGGTGCCGGCCGGAGGGGCCCTGGCGGTCGATCGCGAGCGCTTCGCGCGCGGCGTGACCGAGGCGATCCAGACGCTGCCGAGCGTCCGCGTCGTCCGCGAGGAGGTGAAGGCGATCCCGTCCGACGGGCCGTGCATCCTGGCGACCGGGCCTTTGGCGTCGGACGCCATCGCCGAGTCGATCGCCGGTTTTACCGGCCGGGGGTATCTGTATTTCTACGACGCCATCTCGCCGATCATCGACGCCGACACCATCGACACGTCTATGGTGTTCCGGGCCTCACGCTACGGCAAGGGGGGCGACGATTACCTGAATTGCCCGCTCACCGAACAGGAATACGACCGCTTCTACGAGGCGCTCCTGGGCGCCGCGGAGGCGCCGACCCACGAATTCGAGAAGGAGATCAACTACTTCGAGGGCTGCCTGCCGATCGAGGAGATGGCGCGGCGCGGCCGCGATACACTCCTGTTCGGGCCGATGAAGCCGGTCGGCCTGGTCGACCCACGGACCGGCCGGCAGCCGTTCGCCGTCGTGCAGCTCCGGCAGGACAACCTGGCGGCCGATTTCTACTCGATGGTCGGCTTCCAGAACCATCTCAGGTTCCCTGAGCAGACGCGCGTCTTCCTGATGATTCCGGGGCTCGCGAGCGCCGAGTTCCCGCGTCTCGGCCAGGTGCACCGCAACTCGTACATCAACGCCCCGGCGATCCTCCTGCCGACCTTCCAGGCACGCCGCCGCCGCGATCTGTTTTTCGCCGGCCAGATCTCCGGCGTCGAGGGGTACCTCGAGTCGGCGGCCTCCGGCCTCATCGCCGGCGTCAACGCCGCCCGTCTCGCCGAGGGCCAGCCGCCGCTGATCTTCCCGGCGACCACCGCGCTCGGGGCCCTGTCGCGCTACATCTCGTCCGCCGACTCGGCCTACTACCAGCCGACCAACATCGCCTTCGGCCTGCTGCCGCCTCTCGACCGCGACATCCGCGACAAGAAGCAGAAGAAGGCGATCCTGGTGCGGCGTGCCCTCGACGACCTCGAGACTTTCATCGGCCGCTCGGTCCCGGCGACGGCTCCGGTCCGGTAGAGAACGAAGTCTGTTCTGCCAGCGCGGCCGCTCATTCCGGGACAGCGAGGTCGGCGACCGACTCGCAGACGCGATCCGGCCGGAAGCCTGACCGCTCCAATTCGGCGCGCGTCGTTCCGCCGGTCAGCACCAGCACGGTCCGGCAGCCGGCCGCGGCGGCGCCGCGGCCGTCGGCGTCGATGTCGTTGCCGACCACCAGCGTCTCGCCGGCCGGCAGCCCGAGCTCCTGGAGCGCCAGCTCGAAGAAGGCTCGCGCCGGCTTACCGACGACTTCCGCATCGAGGCCCGTGGCGAACTCCAGCGCCGCGACGAAGGGGCCGGCGTCGAGAACGATGCCGTCGACTCCGTTGTCCCAGACGCGGTTCTTGTGCAGGGCGATCAGGCGCGCGCCGTGACGCAGGCAACGCAGCGCCCCGTTCAGGCGCTGGAAGGTGAAGTCGCGACCGAGGTCGCCGACGACCACCCAGTCGGCCCGGTCCTGGCCCTCCTCGACGCCGCCGAAGTCCTCGCGTGATGCGGGCGGCACCAGGAGTGCGGCGCGTCTCCGGCCGGATTCGAGGATGCGCCGACGTGCCAGGACGGCTGGCGCCAGGACCTCGCCGTCCTCGACCCGGATGCCCCCGCGGCGCAGTATCCCGGCGATCGCCGAGCGCGGGCGGCGTGTCGTGTTCGTCCCGATGCGGAACGGGATGCCCCGGGCGCGCAGGCGATCGACCACCTCGGCGGCCCCCGCAATCGGCTCGTCCTGATCGAGGAGCGTGCCGTCGATGTCGAACAGAACGCCGCGCACCCCCGGCAACCAGGTCATTCCTCCTCACCGGAGCCGACTCTCCCCTCCTCGTGTCCACCCGCACCGGAGCGTCCGCCCATTCCGGTCCGGGCGCCCGGCAGGGAGGCCTGCTCCGCCGGGTAGGTCGGCCTTCCGTCGACGATCTTGGCGAACGACGTCAGGCGATGCTCCACCACCTTCCTGGTGTCGAGAAGGTGGATCGTGACGAGGCCGCGGCACAGGAGGGCGTCGGAAATCAGCGACCGGTGGCAGCGGAAGTAGACCGCCTCGGCGCACATGATGACGGTGCGGCGGTCGCGCGCCAGGGCCAGGAGCTCGGCGATCCCCTTCTCGAACTCGGGCGTCTCCATGTAGTCGGCGTATCCGCGGAAGCTGTCGTTGCGCCAGGCCAGGTTGCGCGAATCCACGCGCGGCCTGCGCAGGCCGCCGAGCCGCGGCAGGAGGTGGTAGGCGACGCCGGCCCCGGACAGTGACTTCTCGAGCGTCTCGGCGTTGAACTGCGGATTGTGACGGGAGCGCGGCACGCTGCGGACATCCGCCAGGCACTCGATGCCGTGCGCCCGGAGGATGCCGAGCAGGGCCTCCCATGTCCGGTTGGAGTGCCCGACCGTATACACCGTGACCGGCATGACGTCCGTCAGGATACTTCAGGCACGGGTCCGGACAAACAACAAGGGGGACAAGGACGGTGTCCTCATCCCCCTTCCACTTCCACGCCAGGACCGGGCTCCCGCGCCGCGGGCGCCGGTCGTGCGGCGGGATCTAGTTCTGCGGCGGCTGCTGCCCGGCCGGAGGCTGGCCCTGCGGCGGGGCGTTCTGCGCCGGCGGGGCGGCCTGGTCCTGCGCCGGCGCCTGCGACGTTGTGGTGCCCGGCGTGCTGGTCTGATCTGGCGTCGGCTGGCCCGCGCACGCGACCGCGAACAGGACGAGGATGGCCGCCGCGCAACCGGCCATGAGCTTCGTGAAGGAGTGTGCCATGGTCTTGTTCACCTCTCTCCCATCTGAGTTGGGGTTAAAAAGCGCGCGTCATGCTATGTGATCCGCGGGCGGGAGTCAAACCTCGCCCCGCGGGAGATCGTCTGGAAGGCTTTCAGGACACGGACTCGACGATGTTCCGGTCGAGCAGCGGGAACGATTGCATGTAGTCGCGGCGCTCGGCACGCAGGCGCTCGACGATGGCGCGGTACTCGTCCAGGCGGCCCTGCTGCCTGTACAGCTCGCGCGGGCGGAGCAGGCGCTCCTCGTCGCCCTCGATACCCGGGACCCGGGAGGCGACCTCGTAGCCGAAATCGGGGTCGCGGTCCCAGCGGATCGTGCCCTCGGCGATCCCCTTCACCACGGCGCTGCTGTGGCGGATCTTCACCTTCACGCCGCGCGGATCATCCTCGCCGCCGCCGATCCGCCCGGTGTTCATCAGGTACACCTCCATCGGGTTCGCTTTCATGATCTCCAGAAGACGGTTCCCCTGCAGGCTGTGATCGAGCGGGAAGAACGGGTTCGTGCCCGGGATGCGCAGGAACCGCCCGGCCTCTTCGGCGCCGCCGGCGCTCGTGCCCCGGGTCTCGCCCAGCATGAAGTAGGCGGCCGCCTGGGCCCCGCTAAGACGCGCCGCCGCCGGGATGACGTTCTCGTTGCGGTTCAGGATCAACAGGATGTCGGCCTTCTTGATCGAGCGCGCGTCCCCGGCGCCCTCGATGTCCGACATCCGGAAGACCGCCCGCCCGTTCTGGGTGTACGAGGTGTCGAAGAAGTCCAGCTCGCCGTCCTTCTGCGACACGTTCTCCAGGTACGAGGTCCGCTTGAGCACC
>QHXY01000172.1 GCA_003223145.1 Acidobacteriota bacterium | reverse complement strand
GCCCGATGATCAGCGCGACACGGCTGCGCCCGTCGACCGGGATGATCTTGCAGCCGGCGTGCATCGCCAGCCCGCCACGGTCGTAGACGATCTTGTTCCACATCCTGAGGCCACCCTTCTTCGACTCGCCGAAGTAATCCGAGTTGAAGACACGCGTGACGCGGCGCTCCAGGTCGACGGCGATCAGCCGTTCGCTCGGGTATCCCTTCGCCTCCA
>QHXY01000171.1 GCA_003223145.1 Acidobacteriota bacterium | reverse complement strand
GCACGCCGCGCCGCGGCCGGCACTGCGGGGTCTGTGTCAAGTGCGGCGAGAGGGCGAAGGCGTTCCGGCGGGCCGATGTACCCGACCCGACGACGTACGCCGACCGGCGCTGCCTGCGCTGATTGACTGCGAACCATGCGCTGTGGTAAGAAACCCTCAACGTTTCATCGAATGCCACGCCGGTAGCACGGCTGCCGCAAGGGGGTCGCGCCATGCGACTATCGAGTCTCAAGCCGCCCATCCATCTCGACAGGTTCTCTTGTTCTCGGGGAATTCGGGGTGTCGCATCGGCGATCTTCGTCATTGCTGCGCTGTGGATCCAATCGCCTGCCCACGCCACTGGTCAAAGGATAGGGCTCTACGGTGCTGGCAAGCCCCAGCCCTCCGGAAAGCCTCCATCCGCTCCGACCAATCTTGTGGCGACAGCGTCTTCGTCCACCCAAATCCAGTTGAGCTGGGCCGACAATTCCACCAACGAATCGGGATTCAAGGTTGAGCGGGCGAACTCCTCCTCGGGTCCGTGGACCCAGATCGCGACGGTGGGGGCGGGAGTTGTTTCGTATTTCGATTCCGGTCTTGAGGCGTCGACGCTCTATGACTACCGCGTGCGGGCCTACAACTCCGTGGGGGATTCGAATTATTCGAACATCGCGAGCGCGACAACGCAACTGGGCATCATCACCCACAACGTTGAATTCAGCTATGCGAATATCTTTACGACCAATAGAACAGACAGCGTCCTTGCGATCCATCCGTTGAATTCGAATGTTCTGTATCGGGGCACGTGGGGCGGGGGCGTGCTGAAGAGCATGGACGGCGGCAGAACGTGGGTAGCAAAAAACAAGGGTCTACCGTTGCTTTTCATCGGAGACGTCAAGTTCGACCCGGCGAATCCTTCCATCATGTATGTGGCGATCGTGGGGCATATCTTCTCGAACGGCGGCACGGTCTACAAATCGACCAACGGCGGCGATTACTGGGGACCGCTCCCCGGGGCTCTGGGCGGTGGAACACCCTTCAACGTCAACCCGTGCGCGTGGGCCGAGCAGGTGGTGATCGACCCGACCGATTCGAACCGCCTCTATGTCGGCATGGCCATCAATAACTGCCATGTGCGCGGCAAGAGTTGCGGCGGCCTGTATCGCAGCGCCGATGGCGGCGCATCGTTCGGTCCGAACGCAGGCTGCTCGGCAACCCGGGATTTCACGCCGAACGATTATCCGAGCAACGATGTCACCATCGTACGGATGAACCCGAACCGAACGAATGAGCTCTACTATGGCCCGGGCTGGGTGCACCCTGAAGAAGAGGCGATCGCGACCAGCTTTGACTACGGCGACACCATCCATTTCTCGGATGTCGTCGATACACGCAAAAGTTTCCTCCCGGCGGACCAGCAGTATCTTGCGAGTCTGGTGGCAACACACCTGGAACTATCACCGGTGAATCCAGAAACACGGTTTGCCGTTCATGGCGATCGCTTCAGCGTCACGAGGCGCTCCGACGGTGTGATCGACCCGGTACCCAACCCTTCAGAAAGCTCACTCTGGACCATCCATATGTGGCCCATCATCGTGCGATATACGGGTGACAAGAGCCAGAGTCTAGTCGACGGCGTGGGGGACAACGACGCGGACGGCGAAAATGCCGCGGATAACATCTGGAAGCCGATCTTTTCCCTCGACTCCCTTCCACTCTCCCCCGCGGGCTACACAACCTATTCTGTGGACGCGCTGGCGCTTTCTCCAAATGACGGGAACAAGCTCTACATTTCCACTCACATCAGCCCCTTGGCGAATTCCGACGTGGCCACAATCTGGGAGCTCACCGGTGGGCCGGATCCAACGCAGCCCTGGACGTATCGTAGACTGTATGAGTCGTCCCAGTCAGCGTCGGATACGACGCCGATGGTCTTGACGCTCAAGTTAGTCAATTCCAATCCCTATCGAATCTATTTTGTCGAGGAAGAGAAGAGGACGCAAACGGCAGGCCCGCCCAAGCTGGCACAACTCAAGAAACTGGAATCGTCGGATCAGGGGGTAACCTGGTCGGTGTCGACCCTGTCGACTCATTATTCGTATTTGCATGCAAATGAAATCAGCGAATTCGACAACGCGAGCGGCGGGCGGGATATCTTTCTGGCCTCGACCCAGGGGCTCTATAA
>QHXY01000170.1:364-11443 GCA_003223145.1 Acidobacteriota bacterium | reverse complement strand
ATGGTAAAGCGCATCCGCGAGGGCGTCGTGGTCGACGACGAGACCCTGATGGTGCACCTGATCGAGAAGGCCGGCCCCGGCCAGCACTTCCTCGGCTTCAAGGAGACCCTGCACGGTCTCAGGACGGGCGCAGTGTTCTTCCCGAAGTTTTCCTACCGCAGCACGTACGACAAGTTCTTCGAGGAGGGGCACGACGAGATCCAGACGGCCCGCGCCGAGGTGGACCGCCTGCTCGCCCTCCCCGATCCCGACCCCCTGCCGCCCGACGTCGACCGCGAGCTGAAGCGCATCCTGGCCGCCGCCGACAAGGCGTGCGCCGAATCGGCCGCGTGAGCGACGTGTCTTGACGCCCCCGCCCGAGCAGCCCCCGGGGCCGCCGCGGCGCTCGTCCGTGCGCTTCCGGCGCGGCCTGCGCTTCCTCCCCCTGCTCGGCGTCATCTACTGCCTGTACTCCGCCGGCCCGGCCGGCATCGAAGAGATCGTCCCGACCTCCGGCCCCGGCCTGACGCTCATCCTGATCCTGCTCATGCCGATCCTCTACGGCCTGCCGCTCGGTCTGGCCTCGGGCGAGCTGAGCAGCCGCTATCCGGTGGAGGGCGGCTACTACCGCTGGGTGCGCGAGGTGTTCGGCGAGTACTGGGGCTTCCAGTGCGGCTGGTGGTCGTGGCTCGGGGCGTTCTTCGACGGAGCGCTCTACGCGGTGCTGGTGGCGGAGTACAGCTACGACTATCTGCCCGGCGCGTGGAGACCCGTGGCGCGCTACGTCATCCCGCTCCTGGTGATCGTAGTGAGCACCTGGATCAACGTGCGCGGCATCGAGCTGGTCGGCTGGTCGACGCTGCTGTTCAACATTTTCCTGCTCTGCCCCTTCGCCGTAATGTGCGTCATGGGGGCGTTTCACTGGAACCACAATCCGTTCGCGCCGGTCACGCCGCCCGGCAAGGGACTGTTCAAGGCGCTCGGCGTCGGCATGCTCTTCATGATGTGGAACTACTCCGGGTACGAATCCCTCTCCACCGCCGCCGAAGAGGTCGAGGACCCGCGCCGCAACTACATCCGCGCCATTCTCCTGGCGATCGCCATCACCATTCCCACCTACTTTGTCCCGCTCCTGGTCGGCCTGGCCGTCGCTCCCGACTGGTCGACGCTGTCGGCCGGATCGTTCACCGACCTGGGCCAGATCATCGGCGGGCGCACGCTCGCCCTGTGGATCGCCGCCGCCGGGATCGTCAGCAACGTCGCGCTGTCCAACACGAACCTGCTCGCCTACTCGCGCATCCCGATGACCATGGCGGAGGACGGCTACTTCTCGAAGACGTTCACGCGCACGCATCGCGTTCACGGCACACCATGGGTGGCGCTTCTGGTCACGGCCCTCGGCTACGCGGTCCTGGTCGGCATGTCGGTGGAAGCGCTGGCGGTCGTCGAGATGTGGGTGTTCTCGGCCGTCTACATCCAGATCTTCCTGGCCCTCTGGAGGCTGCGGACCCGGGAGGCCGCGGCCGGCGGTGCCGCGACCGCCGCCCGGGCCGGCGCGGCCGGCAACACCAGCGGCGCGGCCGGCAACATCGGCGCCGTCGAGGGCGGCGGGGGCTATCGCTTCATCATCCCGTTCGGGCGGCGCGGCATCTGGTGGGTGATCCTGCCGCCGATGAGCCTGATCGTCGTCTCGATGTTCGCCAGCGGGCAGGAGTACATCCTTTGGGGCGGCCCGGTGATCCTGAGCGGCTTCGCGGCCTATCCGGTCGTGGCCTGGTGGAAGAGACGCCGGGCGCGTCTCGACCCGGCGGGCGCCTCCTGACCGGGATCGGGTCAGCGGCCGGCGATCGCCCGGTGCTCGATCATGATGCAGCGGTCCATCACGACTTGAAGCCCGGCGGCGCGCGCCTGGTTCGCCGCGGCATTGTGGGCGAGCCCCAGCTGCATCCAGACGACCTTCGCCCCGGCGCGGATCGCCTGGTCGACCGCCTCGGGGATCGCCTCCGGCCGGCGGAAGATGTCGACGACGTCGATCGGTCCGGGGACCGACGCCAGATCCGGGTAGAACTTCAGCGTCGGCGTCGAGCGCGCCTTCGGGTTGACCGGAAAGACCTCATACCCCTGCCCGGCGAGGTAACGCCCGATCCGGTAGCTGTCGCGCGCCGGGTCGTCCGAGTGCCCGACCACCGCGATGCGCCTGGCGCTCTTCAGGATGTCGCGGATCTGGTCGCTCGTCGCGTTAGTGAGGGGGATCTCGCAACGGTCGGTCATGACGCCTCCTTATATAGATGATAGGGAAATGACCGACAACCGTGCGGGTGGAAAACCGTTTTTCCGAGGCGAAAGCCAGCCTGTTTGCCCGCTGGAGGGCCTGGTAGCTCGGAAAAGTGGGAGCCGTGGTCGTAATCCGCTCAGAATCAGTAACTTAGGGCGTCGCCTCGCGAAGTCACCCGCACTGTTGTAGGGCATTTTCCAACATGATACAACCTGGCCTCCGCTCCGCCCTCCTCCATCTCGCCGCAGTGCTCACCTTGGGCAGCCCCGCCCTCGCCGAGGATGAGCCGGCCGCGCGCTACGAGCTCTACCTGTCGCCGACTCTCGACGCTGAGACTGGCGCCCGGCTGGTGGCGTCCGCCGTCACCGGCACCGGGGCTGGTGAGGAACGTTTGTTCCGGCCCCTCGGTTCCGGTCCCGGCGGCATCGCTGCGCGCGAACTCCGGACGATGGTCTGGGACGCGCCGATGGCCTGGTGGTTCGGCGTGGCGCTGCACGAAGGGTTCGGCCACGGCGGGCGCGCCCGTGAGTTCAGCGCCTCCCCCGGTGTCCACCTTGGTTCGCCCTGGGGCGGCCGCGACTCGTACGCGACGTTCGACCTGGAGGGCACCAGCACCGAGCAGCAGCTCTACATCTACATCGGCGGCACCGAGGCCAACACCTTCGCCGCCGGCTTCCTCGAGCGCCGCGCGGTCGAGGGCGTCCGCCTGCGCCCCATCGACCTCCTTCACCTTCTGTCGAACCGCCTCGTCGCCAGCGATTACATCCTACGCACCACGCCCAACCCGCGCACTTCACCCGCGCGCTTCTACGCCGAGTACGCCGGGGGCGGCGACGTCGCCAACTACCTCGGTTTCCTGCACCAGCTGCACGGCACCGGCAGCGGCATCACCCCGGCATCGACCGACGCCACCATCCAGCGCGAGTACCGCCGCCTGCGTCATCAGGCCTTCTGGAACGCGCTCGACCCCGGGGCGTGGTGGGCCCTCGCCTCCGCCATGCGCCTGGCCGCGAGAGGAGACGACACCGCTCCCGTCCCGCTGCCGCACGCCGGCCGCTTCCGCTTCCTTCCCGTGCTGTCGAACGAGTGGACCCCGTCGGGCGGCGAGGCCTCCCTGGAATGGATCATGGCGCCGGCCGTCCGAGCCGCCGGGGGCTTCGCCTCGTCCACGGCGGCGCCCGGCGCGACGCCACGGCCCCGGACGTTTTCCTTCATCGGCCGCCGCGGGCGCGGCCCCTCGGGTGCGTTCGGCGCGCTCGGCGCGGCTGCCGAAGACCTCGTCGCCGCCCGCCGCTTCTTCCTCGGTGGCGCCGCCGAGATCTGGGACGACCCGCGCAACGGCCTTGGCGGCGGCGCCCGTGTGCGCGCCCGACTCACCCGCGGCTACCTGCGCGGCCTGTATCTCGACCTCGGCGTCAAATCGCAAGGCTACTGGGTCGCCCAACCCGCGACGCCGGGACCCTACCTGGCGCTGGGACTCCTGTCGGGCGATTGACTACGCGCCGGAAGGCCGTCCATCACGGAGCGCAGTCTCCCGACGCAGGATTCTCCTGGCTGTCCGTGTTCGAGAACCCGTACGGGGTTACATTCGAGGACTGAAGGGTCGCACGGACCAGGTAGAAGAAAGCCTGACCCAGGGGCGGAGCGTCTGCATCGCGGGGCCCGTTGAAGGTGGAGGTCATCGAACCGAATGGAGCGCCGAGGTCATCGACAAGACAGACGACCGGTCCGAGATCAACCATCCCGGCATTGAGAGTCGGACCCGGCAGGGCGCCGCGGATGATGTCGTAGGATGAAGCGCAGAGCCTCGAGGGCCACTGAAGCCAGGTGCTGGTGGAGTCGTTGACGGAGAGATCTGCCAGGCAGGAAGGGGGCGCCACGAAGGTGAGCTCCTGGACGCCGATGATCGGGCATTCGATCCCGACGTCGGTTCCCGACACACTCACATACTGGCAAAGGTAGCTGTCGAGAGGGACCGACGAGAACTGGCTATCCAGGAGAGCGCTTTCGAATCCAGTGCACGGATCAGTCAGGACGTGGCTTTCTTCAATACAGGTGCTGGTGCCGGTGGCCTGGCGGAGGACGCCACGTCCGGACAGCACCGTTGCCTCCGAGACCGGAGGCCCGAAAGCCACGAACACGAGGAGGATCACATAACGCCCGGGTTTCAGGAGCCCATTCACGGGTCACCTCCGGACCGAGGATGGTGTCGATAAGTGATCTATACCCCCATCGCACGGCGCGGGCAACTACTCTTTCGTGACATGACTCTGTCGCGCCCGAGACCGACGGACACCATTGACCCCGGCGGCCATTCCGGGAAGAATTCCATCGCGACGACCGCCCCTTGGCAGGGGCATTGGTTCTCACAGAAAGGAAGGTGAGCGACGCGATGCGCGCATTTGGGACAGTATCAGGGGCCCTCGCCAAGGATGACGCCATTTGGGTCGGCATGGGCTTGACCTCGCGAGAACAAGACGAGGTCAAGCCCCGGATGAAGCTGTTTCAGCGACCAGAGGGGATCGTGTACGAAGAGGCGAAGTAGCTGACGACACGAGGGCACGTCATACACTGGGCGCCTTTATACGAAGGCGTGTTCGGGCGGCTTCTCCGGCGAACGCACGGCGCGGTTGTCGATCTGGCCGCTTTGAGCGCAGGGGAGCGGGTACTCGATGTCGGTTGTGGGACCGGAAGCCTGGCGATCGCATTGAAGGGTGCGGTTGGACCGACGGGGTCGGTGCTCGGCATCGACGCCTCTCCGGAAATGATCGATGTGGCGCGGCGCAACGCCTCCAAGGCAGGCGTGGATGTGAATTTTCAATTGGCTCTGGGGGAAGCGATACCTTTTGCCAAAGGGACGTTCGACCTGGTCGTCAGCCAACTCGCCGTTCACCACTTACCGGACGACCTGAAGCCGTCCGCCTTCGGAGAGATGTACCGGGTGCTGAAGCCGGGCGGGAGGTGCCTGATCGTTGATTTCGAGCCCCCAAAGTCCGTCCCCGGGCGCCTCGTTGCCCGGATGGTTCTCGGATCAGTCATGATGCAGATCAACGTGGCGGACTATCGTACCCTCTTGGAAAACGCCGGCTTCAACAAGGTGGAAACGGGCCGAACTCGACACAGGCTGCTGTCCTTTGTTCGGGGTCAAGTCACGAAGGCGTAGCACATGCCGTGGGCGGCTATGACTCATCCGACTCCTGGCAGGGAAGGCTCGGCGCTCATCCCCGAGACCTGGCGCACACGCCTGCTCCGCTGGGGCTTCAACATCTTTCCCGCTTACTGCGGCACAGGGGGTCGGATCACCTCTATCGCCCCGGACTGGCATGAAGCTCGGGTTCGCGTGCCGTTGTCCTGGCGGACGCGGAATTACGTCGGCACGATTTTCGGCGGGAGTCTATACGGAGCGGTGGATCCTATCTACATGGTCATGCTCATCAAGCTGCTCGGTCCCGACTACGTCGTCTGGGACAAGGCGGCGACCATTCGCTTTCGGCAGCCCGGCCGGACGACGCTGTATGCACGGTTCGTGATCACGCCTGAGCAGCTCGACGCGATCCGGGCCGAGCTCGCGACGACGACCAAGATCGACAAGGTTTTCCAGGTGGACTTGACGAGCGCCGACGGCACGGTGCACGCTTCCGTCGAGAAGACGCTTCACATCGCTCGCCGGCAATCGGCGCCAGGCTCGATGAGGTGATGAACATGAAAAGGAATCTCGTCGTTCTCTTCGTCCTCGTTGCCCTGGTCGGCATGGCCTCTGCCAAGTCCAAAGCCGGCAAGGAATCGGTCAACATCACGCTTGATCAGAAGCAGCTCGAGGGAAAACCGGAGGCGGTCATGTCCGCCTGGATGGGATACGGAATGGCCAGGGCGAATTGGATCTCGGAGCACGTGCTGGGCAAGTCGGACCGGCCGAAAGATTATCATCGCGGCTTCGAGGAGGAGCTTGCCGGCAGGGAGAGCCTCTCGAAGATCTGGTCCGACCTCAAGGGATCGGATGCGACGCTCAAAGATGCCTACCTCGATCAACTCGCCGCGGTCGAGGCTGCCGGGTTCATGTCCGAGTATGTCTGGACCTATCTGGGCTCGCCGGAGTGGAAGGAAGCCCCCCAGGGGCTCCGCCTGGCGGAGTTCGAGAAGTGGAAGACCTCCAACCTGGCCGATCACAAGGTGGAGACCTGCGCGGACGTCACTATTGAAGAGAAGGCAAAGTGACCTGTCCCCCGCGCTCGGGTCGCGCTTCGATGAAGACGTCCAGCTGCTGGCCGACGAACAGAGGCAGATCGTCACGCTCGACACGGTAGATCACCTGCAGGACGCGGGTGTCGACCCGTTCCGTGCTGTCCCCGGTCAAGGATTTCTTGGGCACCACGAAGGGCTCGAAGCGTACGAACCGCAGGGGGGTCTTCATGTCGGCGTTCCCCCGCAGATGCCCCATCGCGGTGGCATCGCGACCTACGCGCCACGCCTCGTGCTCGTCCACGTCGACCCGCACGTGCAGAGGCTTCGAACGACCGAGCAGGATCATCGGTGTCGCCGTGGGTGCGGCGGTGGCGAACTCCCCGGCGCGCAGCTTGACCTGCAGGACCTCCGCGTCGATCGGTGCGCGAACCGTGCTGCGGTCGATCTCCGTCTTCACGGCGCCGACCTGGGACTCGGCCGCGTCGACCTGCGCGCGGGATTCGTCGAGCTCGGCGGAAGCCGTCTCGACGACTGATCGACGATGGCTGACCTCCTCGGCGCTGATGGCGCGCTTGTCCTCTATGCGCTCCGCAAACTCCAGCTGCCTTTTCAGATCGTCGACGTGCGCCTGCGCGACCTCGACGCGAGCCCGGGCGACCGCCAGAGCCTGCTGATTGACCTTGAGGTCGGCGCGCAGGTGCCGCATGTCCAGCTCGAACAGGGGATCACCCGCCCTCACCATCTGCCCCGCGGTGACGAAGACCTTGGCGACGACTCCGCTCAGGGGGGTGCCGATGGAGATGTTCTCCGTGCTGGCTTCCACCAGACCGACCGCCGCCACCGTGTTCGGAAAGTCCGAGACGGGGGGTGGAGCGGGCGGATCGGTGCTCTGTCGGCGCGGATAGGTCCGGGCAATCGAAACCGCCGCCCCGAGAGCAGCCAGGACACCAATCAGGGGCAGGATGAATCGTTTCATGCGAGTCTCTCCTTGAGTGATGACGAGGAGGCGCCTTGCGGACGGACGTCCACGATCCTCCCGTCGTCCATGTGGGCGATACTCTCGGCGTAGTGGAACACCCGGGCATCGTGGGTCACGACGATGACCGCCCGATCCGGGTGGACGGCGTGTTCAGCCAGCAGCTGCATGACGGCCTCCCCGTTCGCGTGGTCCAGGGCCGCCGTGGGCTCGTCGCAGACGATGAGTCGCGGCTCGTGGACCAGCGCGCGTGCGAGAGCGACGCGCTGTTGCTGGCCCCCGGACAGAGTCGAGGGAAACGCATCGACCCGTCTGTCGAGCCCGAGTCGCGACAGCAGCTCCTTGGAGCGGCGCACGGCTTCTTTTCTTGGGCTTCCGGCCGCGAGGAGCGGTACGGCGACGTTCTCGGCCGCAGTCAAAGACGGCAGGAGGTTGTACTGCTGGAACACGAAGCCGAGGTGCTTGCGGCGGAACAGCACCCGGCCGGTGTCGGAGAGATCGTCCGGCCGCTCTCCAAGGACCATCAGGTCGCCACCCGTGCGGTCCAGAAGACCGGCGATCACGGAGATCAGCGTCGTCTTGCCGCAGCCGCTGGGTCCGACCAGGAAGGTCAGCTCCCCGAAGCGGGCATCGAAATCCACCCCGCGGAGCGCCTCGATACGAGCCTCCCCCTCTCCAAAGTGCTTGCGCACCGCGTGACACGTCACCGCCAGATCGTTATCGTTCATGACGTCTACCCCCGGAAGACCGCGGCCGGCTCGAGGACGAACACGCGCCGGATGCTGAGGACGCTCGCCACGATCACGACGAGAAAGATGCACGCCCCCGTCAGACCCACGCACTGCCACATCAGCACGATGCCCCGTGTCGCCATCTTGCGAAGAGTGATCTCGAAGAACGCCGCGGCCATGCCGGTGCCCAGCGAGAAGCCGAGGGTCCCCACACTGAAGGCCTGCAGGAGGATCATTCCCATGAGGCGGGTGTTGGTGACCCCCATCGCCTTGAGCGCGCCGAACTGCTTGAGGTTCTCGACGGTGAACAGATAGAAGGTCTGGCCGGCGACCACCGTCCCCACCAGGAGCGCCACCGCGATGGTGATGCCGAAGTTGACCGGGATGCCGGTGTGACGGAGGTAGTAGTTGATGCAGTCCCACATGAACTCCTCCGTGGTCCTGGCTCGCAGACCCGTCTGAGTCTGGATGCGCGCCGTCAGCTCCGCGGGGCTGAGACCCGGGGCGGCCCGGGCGATGATGAATGAGAGCTCGGTCCGTTCATGCCCGAGGAAGTTGACCGCCTCGCTGTAGCGCGCGTGCATGACCGGCAGGCTGACGAATGGCGCCGAGGCATCGGAGATTCCGACGATGATCACGCGATGGTCGTTCATCTCCAGCCTGCGGCCCAGATCGAGCGGCTCGTTCGGAAAAAGCAGCTCGTAGCCGGCCTTGTCGATGACGACCGAATCGGGCTCCTGAAGCCGCTCCCAGGATCCCAGGAGCATCTTGCGCGGGGCCCCTGCGAGCGTCGCGTCGTCCAAACCGATGAGGAACGCCGCGGCAAACTTGCCTGTCTCGGTCCTGGCGACTGGATTCCCCTTGTACAGCCGGACCGCCCACCGGACGCCGGGGACGCCCCGAACGCGCAGCAGGTCCGTATCCTTGAGGGGCTTGGTCTGCTCCCAGTATTCGGTCGTCGGGTCCATGACCCAGACCTCGGCGTCCGTAACGTCGAGGATCTGGCTGGCGGTCCGCCGCAGGATGTTCGCGAAGATGGAAGTCTGGTTTTCCAGGAGGAAGGTGCAGAAGGCGATGGCGAACACCAGGCCGAAGTACTTGGCGCGATCACCGGTCAACATCCGCAGAGCCACGAAGTTCATCTGATCGACCCTCAATTCCTTCTAGAACGTTTGGACAAACGCCAGAGCATTGATCCCGGGATTCCGGTCGTAGAGTCTCGCGTTGGAGACGTGATAGAGCGTGACACCGACACGCATCCCGTTCCCGACAGCGCTCGACACGTCGAGGCTGGAGCGGAATTCGATCGGACCGCCGAGGTCGATGTCTCCATTCCGGTCATAGGCCCCAACCGCGAACCCGGGAGTGACCCGCCACGTCGATGTGAGACCCAAATCGGTTCGGAAGCCGGCATAGGCGAAGAAGGCCTCCTTGGAGGTGCCGGTAATTCCGAACGTCGGAATGAGCGAGAAGCGTCCCGATTGGCGTGGTCTCCAGGCGCGCGAGTCGAGCCGATACTCCAGTCCGAGTCCGTCGGAGGTACGCGAGTGGCCCATGTTGAACGTGCCGACCCCCACGCTGAACGAGCCGGCATGCCGGGGCTGCGTGTCCCGGGCTCCAACCGCGCCCGTGGCGACGGAGAGCGCCAGAGCAATCAAAATAGTCCGCCAGGTTCGCGCCATGATCCCATCCCCTGTTGGAGCCGACGCCGTGAGCCGCCCATCTTTCCGTCCTCCTCCACGTCTCCCTCTCTTCACGCCGTGTGCCAACGCCGCCGCGCTCACGGATCCGCCCGGCAAGACGATGTCGCGGCATCAGTTATGCGCGATGAGTCTTCCGCTCAGTCGTAAGACGGGATTGCTCGAAATCGGACAGGTGTGGGAAAACAGTCAGGCAGTCAATCGGGGAATGGCGGCGGGTAGAGCGGGGTTGAACACTGTTCGCTTCAGGCCATGGGCGTCACCGCCTCGATGTCTTCCTCGCCCGTCCTGATGCGATAGACCTTCTGCACCGGGAGCACGAAGATTTTGCCGTCACCGACCTCGCCGGTCCGGCCCGACTTCATGATGCACTGCACCGTTCTCTCGACGAACGGTTCGGAGACGCCGATGTCCAGGCGGACCTTGTCGACCAGGTTCATCTTCACGGTCGTCCCGCGGTAGGTCTCCACGCTCTCGAGCTCGCCCCCGTGACCGCGCGCCAGCGTGATCGTCAGCCCGCGGACCTCCTCCTTGTACAGGGCTTCGAGAACGTCGTTCAGCTTCTCGGGGCGTACGATCGCTACGATCAGCTTCATGGCCGACCCTCCGGAGGGAGGGAGACTCCCGATGAGCCGGCCGCGGTGGCGCTCAACGAGCCTCCCGGATTTCGTGCGTCCACGGCCGGCGCGCGGTCGGTCATGACCAGGATCGCGCCCTCGCCGCTCGTATAGGCTTCCTCACCGTGCTGAGGCACATCCATGCCCACACCTTCCTCCTTCCTGCTGGGCCGCATCGTCGCCATGAGGCCGACCAGCTTCAGGAGCACGTACGTGCCGGACGCGCTGTAGGTCGCCGTCGCGAGCACCGCCGCCGCCTGCCGCGCGAGCTGCGCGGGATGTCCCGAGAGGAGCCCGTCTGTCCCGCCCCACGCCCGCGCGGCGAATACGCCCGTCAGCAGCGCCCCGACGGCACCGCCCACGCCGTGGGCCGCCAGGACATCGAGCGAATCGTCGAGCCCTGTCCTGGAGCGCCATTGGATGGCGTAGTAACTCGGAAGCGCGGCGATGGCTCCGATCGCAACCGCGCTCATCGGGGAGACGAACCCCGCGCCCGGAGTGATCGCCACCAGACCGACCACGATGCCGGTCGCGACGCCCACCGCGGTCGCCTTCCCAGTCCGCGCCAGGTCGAGGAGCATCCAGACGACGAGCGTGGCCATGGGGGCCAGCAGCGTGT
>QHXY01000170.1:0-357 GCA_003223145.1 Acidobacteriota bacterium | reverse complement strand
CGAACCAGAGCAGCGACGATCCCAGGAGCACGAACGGCACGCTGTGCGGCAGCAGCGCCTGGCGCCCATAATCCTTGCGCGGTCCCAGAAGGACGGCTGCCACCAGCGCCCCCACGCCGGCGTTGACGTGCACGACGGTCCCGCCCGCGAAATCGAGCGCCCCCAGCCGGGCCAGCCAGCCGCCTCCCCAGACCCAGTGAGCAACCGGCGCGTAGACGGTCAGGCCCCAGAGCGTGATGAACGCGAGATACGGACCGAAGCGCATGCGCTCCACGATGGCCCCCGAGATCAGCGCCGCTGTGATGATCGCGAACGTTCCCTGGTAGGCCATGAAGAGGAGGTGAGGAATCGACCCCT
>QHXY01000169.1 GCA_003223145.1 Acidobacteriota bacterium | reverse complement strand
CCCGCCAGATACACCTGTGACGGGCAGGACGTCTCCCCGCCCCTCTCCTGGTCGGGCGCAGTCGCCGGGACGAAAAGCTTCGCCCTGATCTCGGACGATCCGGACGCGCCGGGAGGGACCTGGGTCCACTGGGTCCTGTGGAACCTCCCGGCCGACGCCCGAGCGCTCGAGGAAAACGTCCCCAGAAAGGACATCCTGCCGAACGGCGCCAGGCAGGGGACCACCGACTTCGGGCGGATCGGCTACGGCGGCCCCTGTCCCCCTGCCGGCACCCACCGTTACTATTTCAGACTGTGCGCCCTCGACGCCATGCTGGACCTGCCGTCGTCGACGACCAGGAGGGACCTCGAAAGGGCGATGCAGGGCCACATTCTGGCGCAGGCGGCGTGGATGGGAACCTACAGCAGGAAATAGACCGCCGCCCGGAAGACCGGGCGTGGAGCAGGCGGCTCATTCCTGGTTGCCTCCCGCCCGCTTGCGCGTACAATTCCCCCCTACCGGAGCATGACCCCATGGGACTTCTCGAACGCCTCCGGCCGCACCCCGGCTGGAAGGACCAGGACCCGAAGGTTCGGCGCGCCGCCTTCCGGCATCTGGGTGACGCGGCCGTCATCGCCGGGCTGGCGCGGGACGACCCCGACCCCCAGGTGAGGGAGGAGGCCGCCGGGGTGCTCCTGGCGATGGCGCTCGAGGGCCCTGATGAGACCGCAGGTCTGCAGGCTCTGGTGGGGCTCGACGACCCCAGGATCCTGCTGCAGGTGGCGCGATCCGCGCTGCACGAGTCGGTCAGCGCGGCGGCGCTCCGGCGGCTCACCGACGCGAAGGCGCTTGGAAGCGTCGCGCGCCACGGCCGCCACGCCGCCGCCCGTCTCGACGCCCTCGCCCGGCTGGTGGAGACCACCGCCGGGACGCACGTCATCCGCGACGAGCTCACGGCGGTCGCCCTCAGGGGAAACCATGACGACGCGGCGCTCTCGGCGCTCGAGCACCTGACCGGTTCGGACCGGTTCGCCGTGGTCCGGGCGGCGGCTCCGCAGCGTGGTGCCGCGGGCGGCGTCCTCCTCAACGAGATCGCGGAGCACGGCAAGAGTCGCGCCGCGGTCCGGCGGGCCCGCGCCCTCCTGCACGAGCAGAAGCTCGCGGCCGAGGGCGGAAGCGTGCGCCCGAAGACCGACCGGCGATCACAGCTCCACCTGTGCGAGAGTGCCGAGGCCCTGGGGCGCTCCTCCGACTGTGAGCCGCTCGCCGCGGGTATCGCCGCGGAGCAGGACGCCTGGACCGACCTGGTGCCGAACGTCGACGACGATCTCGACGAGCGGTTCCAGGAGGCGATCCGGACGGCGCGCGAGCGCCTGCGTCGCAATATGACCGAGCGCCAGGAACGACAGCGGCGGGAGGATCTCCTGCGCGCCCACCGCGACCGGCACGTCACGCCCCGCCTGCGCCTCATCGAATCCCTCGAGGGCGCGCGCGGCGAGGACGCCCCGCGGGTGATCGAGGACGCCTGCTGGGAGTGGAACCGTCTCGATCCACCGGACGACATCCGGCCGTCCGACCCGACCGAGGGCGAGGCGCTGGCCGAGGCGCGCGTCCTCGGCCCGCGTTTCGACGAGGCGCGCAAGGCCTGTCAGTGTCGCTACGAGACCTGGCAGCGGGAACTGGCGGAGGCGGAGCGCCGCGCGACCGAGGAGGCGGCCAGGGCGGAGCGGGCGCAGAACCAGGCGGAGACCCGGCGGCAGGAGCGCGACAACCTGGCGCGTCTCGTGAAGCTGTGCGAGCGCGGTGAGCGCCTGTTGCGCGCCGGGACCTTGTCGCTCAAGAAGGCGGATCCGGTGCTGCGCGACCTGCGCTCCGCTGTCGACTCCCTGCCGCCCCTGCCCTCCCGGCGCGACCGCGAGGCGCTGCTCGAGCGGCTGAAGAGCGCCCGCGCCGCGCTCGCGCCCAGGGTGCAGGAGCTGCGCGATGCCGAGGGCTGGATGCGCTGGGCCAACACCAACGTGCAGGAGGAGCTCTGCGTCCGGGCCGAGGCGCTGCGGGAGATCGCCGACGCGGAGGAGGCCGCCGGCCGTCTTCCGGATCTCCTGGAGCGCTGGAAGACCGCCAGCGTCGCCGAGCCCGACAGGGCGCAGGCCCTCTGGCTGCGGTTCAAGACCGCGGTCGACGAGGTGCGCTCCCGTCAGGAGGCGCTTTGGGCCGAGCACACCGGCAGGAAAATCGCCCTGTGCGAAAAGGCCGAGGAGCTGGCGGCCTCCGGCGACTGGGTGCGGACCGCCGAGGCGATCAAGTCCCTGCAGGCGGAATGGAAGACGATCGGCCCGGCGGTACGCGGCCGGGAGAAGGCGGTCTGGGAGCGCTTCCGCAAGGCCTGCGACGGCTTCTTCACCCGCCGCGACCTGGACCGCGCCCGGCGCAAGGACGAGTGGGCGAAGAACCTCGAGGCCAAGGAGACGCTCTGCGCCCGCGCCGAGTCCCTGGCCGACTCGATCGACTGGAAGCCGGCGGCCGCAGAGATCAAGCGGCTTCAGGTGGAATGGAAGGCCATCGGCGCGGTCCGCCCGAACCGCTCCGAAGCCGTCTGGCAACGCTTCCGCTCGGCCGCAGACCGGTTCTTCGAGCGCTACAAGCGACGCGACCAGATCGACCTCGAGAGAAACGTCGCGGCGCGCGAGGCGATCTGCGCCGACCTCGAGGCCCTGATCGCCGGCGCGCCGGAGGATCTGACGCATCGGCTCGAGTCGGTCTGGAGCCGCTGGGAGACGAGTCCTCCGCTCGCCGGCGAGCCGGCGCGCGCCCTGGGCGAGCGCTTCCACCGCGCGCTCGACACCCTGATCGCGGCCCACCCGGAGAACCTGCGGGGCTCGTCGTTCGACGCCGGCGCGAACCTTCGGAAAATGGAGGAGCTGTGCGCCCGTGTCGAGCGCCTGCTCCCCGGGGGGGCGACGGCCGCCTCCGACGCCCTGTCGCCCGCCACGCGCCTCGCGACGCTGTGGCGCGAGGCGCTCGCTTCCAACACCATCGGCGGCAAGGTGGCCGAGGAGGCGAAGCAGCGCGCCGCCGCGGAGGAGGCCCAGAAGGCGCGCGCGGCCTGGCAGAAGATCGGCTACGCACCGGACGGGCCCCGCCGCGCGCTCACCGAGCGGTTCGAGCGTGCCTGCCGCCGCCTGGCACCGGCCGCGGAACGAGCCGTCTCCGCCCCGTCGCGCCACCCTGCCGCCGCGCGCCGGCGCTGAGCGTTCCCGTCCGCGCCCCGATCAGGGCGACACGCGCGGTGACGCCGCGCGCGCGGCGCCGGCTCGCAGGCACCGCAGGCCGCGGGCCTGATCACCGGCCCGCACGTCCATTTCCCGGAGGCCGATTTCCCTGGGACGCCGCGGGGCCTTCTGCGATAATGACCGGCGCCGCGCCGCCCGCAGCGCGCCGGGAGCCGGAGGGAGCCGATTCGTGAAGACGATCCTCAACAAGACCTACAGGCCGCTCAGGATCACCTTCGCCGGCGGGAAGGTCCTGCATCTCGGCCCCGGCAAATCGGGCCAGATCCCCGACGCCGCCGTGGAGCAGAAGTCCGTGCAGGCGCTCCTCAAGAACGCCACCATCGAGATCTTCGACGACGGCGGATCGCACGTGCAGGGGGCGCCCGCGCCCGGCGCCGCGCCCCGCCAAATCACCCGCGGCCACAAGCCCGAGATGACCGGGACGACCAAGGGCAAGCGCGGCGCCTAGGAGTCCTGCCTCAGCGGCCGAGCCATTCCGGCAGGACGGTCGTCAGGGCGGGGACGTAGGTGATCACCAGGACGCCGAACAGCAGGACGAGGAGCATCGGCACGACCGCGCGGTAGACCTCCATCAGCGGCTTGTTGAAACGATACGACGACAGGAACAGGTTCATGCCGACCGGCGGGGTCAGGTAGCCGAGCTCCATGTTGGCCAGGAAGATGATGCCGAGGTGGACCGGGTTGATGCCGAACGCCTCGCCCATCGGGACGATCAGCGGCACCACGACGACGATCGCCGAGAAAATGTCCATGAGACAGCCGACGATCAGCAGGAAGACGTTCAGCAGGAACAGGAACACCAGGGGCGATTCGATCGCCCCCTTCACCCAGGTCACAGCGTGCGCCGGCACCTCGGCGTCGATCAGATACGACGTGAAGCCCAGCGCCACGCCGAGGATCAGCAGGACGCCGCCCACCAGGATGCCGCACTCGGTCATCGTGTGGGGGACGTCGCTCCCGAGCTTCAAGTCACGGTAAACGTACGTCTCGACCACGAAGGCGTACAGCGCCGTCAGGCCGGCGGCCTCGACGAGCGTGGCGAAGCCGCCGTACAGGCCGGCGAGCACGACGATCGGCAGGAGGAGCTCCCACTTGGCCTCCCGGATCGCCGCCCAGGCTTCCTTCGGATCGAACCCCCACCAGCAGGACAGGGCCAGCATCAGCATCCCCGGGAGGAATCCCCCCAGGAACATCCGGTCGATCGGCGTGTGCGCCACGATGCCGTAGAGGATGACCGGCAGGCTCGGCGGAAAGAGGAGTCCCAGGGACCCCCCGGCCGTCAGGATTCCGAGCGAGTGCTTCTCGGTGTAGCGCGCCGCCAGGAGCACCGGCATCAGCAGCCCGCCGAGCGCCAGGATGGTGACGCCCGAGGCGCCGGTGAACGAGGTGAAGAAGGCGCACACCAGAACGGTGGCGATGGCGGGCCCGCCGCGCACCCAGCCGGCCAGGGCCTGGAACACGCGCACCAGCCGCTTCGACGCGCCCCCCTCGGCAAGAAAGTAGCCCGCCAGGGTGAACAGGGGGATGGTCGGCAGCGTCGGCGACACCACCAGGCGGTAGGTCTCGACGGGAATCGACGCGATCGGCACGCGCTCGCCCCAGAACAGGATGAGCGCCGCGCCGCCCAGCGCCGCGAACACGGGAGCCCCGAGCGCCGTCGCCACGAACAGCAGGATGAACGCCGGCACGACCAGGTGCTCCGGCGACAGCGGCGGGCGGGCCACGACGTAGAAGACCAGGGCGACCAGGAGCACCGAGACGACGCGTCCGCTCCGGGAGTACGAGGCGTGTCGCAGCAGGCGATAGGCGACCATGCCGAAGCCGATCGGCAGCATCGTCTCGACCAGCCAGAGCGGCACGTCCCCGACGAGCTTCTGCCCGCCCTGCCTCTCGGACAGGACGAACTGCACGCTCGCGACGCACAGGAGCGCGGCGATCGAGGCGGCGACCGAGCCGCTGAACACCCGCGCCGCCGCGCGTAGCCGGCCGCTCAGCAGGGTCGCTCCGGTCGACAGCGACAGCAGGCGCGCCTCGCGCGCCGCCACCGCTCCCCCGAGCATCCCGACCGCGAGGGTCAGGTGCTGGACGATGCTGCTCGACCCGGGCACGCCGAAGCCGAGCGTCGATCTCAGGACGATCTCGGCGATCGGGATGATCGCCATCGCCCCGAGCAAGACCGACAGGAGGAGGTTTTCGCTGCTGAGAAGGACGCGCCGCCAGCCGAGCCGGCGGCGCTCCCGCACGCGCCGGACGCCGGTGCCGTGGAGGATGTCAGGTGTCGTGGTCCGGGGCGCCTGGCCCGCAGCCTCCGCGTCCTGCAAACGCGGTCCTCCTGGCGCCGGGGGCGCGCGGGTCATGCCGGGCCCGCGTTCGGATGGGCGCTGGCCGCGATTCTAGCACTACGCGCGCGTCGCCTTGACGACCCCCGGCGCGCGGCGTAGCCTGAACCTCCTCGTGGGGAGTCGTCCCCGAAGATGCTGAGGCTGCGCGGCCTGTCGATCTGGGGGCTCAACGTGGGCCTCACCGGCGGGGTGCTGTTCGCCGGCGCCGGGCGGCTCGACCTTCCGATGTTCTGGGCCTTCCTCGCCGTCGTCAGTTCGATCCTGCTGCTTCTCGTCTTCACGATCGACCCGGACCTCGCCCGGGAACGGATCCGGCCGGCACCCGGCGGCCGGGACCGCATCCTGCGTCTTGTCGCCCCGCTGCTCATGGTGATCCACCTGGCCGTCGCCGGCCTGGACGTGGGAAGGCTGCACATCTCCGACGGCGTCCCCCTGCGGCTGCAGGTGGCGGCGCTGATGGGAGTGGCCGCGGGTCTCGGCCTCGCGGTCTGGGCCGCGAGCGTCAATCGCTTCTTCTCGCCCGTGATCCGCATCCAGGAAGAGCGCGGGCACCAGGTGGTGACGACGGGGCCGTACCACTACGTGCGGCACCCGGGCTACGCCGGCAACGTCCTCGCCGCCTCCTGCAGCGCCCTGGCCCTCGGATCGATGTGGTCCATGGTGCCGGCGGTCATCGTGGCCCTTCTGATCCTGCGCCGCATGCGGATCGAGGACCGCTTTCTGCATGACAACCTGGGGGGGTATGGGGACTACGCGGCGACGGTGCGTCACCGAGCGGTCCCGGGGCTCTGGTAGAGGAAGCTATTTCCCCGCGCGGGCGCGTGACTCATCGCGCAGTCGCTGGACCTCGTCGAACATGCCGGCGGGCACGATCGGTCCGCGGATCTTCGGATAGGCCGCCTCCGCCACCTTCCTCCAGGCGGCCTCGGCCTGGGGCGTGAGCGGGACGATCGTCAGCCCGCGCTTCTTCATGGCCTCGATGGCCTGGTCGTTGGCGGCGCGGATGTCGCTCCTCAGCCGTTCGCCCGCCTCGGCCGCGGTCTTGAGCAGGAACGGTCTCGCCTCGGCGGGCACGCGCTCCCACGCCTTGCGGGTCACCACCGTCGCGCCGACCAAGGGCGCCCATTTGAGATCGAGCATGTACGGCGCCAGGCCGAACCACTGCGACGCCAGCGCCAGAAGCGGCGTCGTGTCGAAGGCGTTGATGAGCCCCGACTGCAGCCCCGGCAGGATGTCGGTCGTCGCCAGCGGCACCGGGTGGAACCCCGACGCCTTCCAGACCTCCACCGCGTCGTTGTCGCCCGCCCAGACGAACAGCTTCATCCTCTTGAGGTCGTCGGGGCTGCTGAAGCGCTCCTTGGCGAAGAACATCACCCATCCCGCGTCCCCCCAGTTCAGGACCACGAAATCCTTCTCCTCGAGCCGCTTCTCCAGCATCGGGCGCAGGCGCTCGCGCACGAAATCCAGCTCTTCGTAGGACCGGAACATCATCGGGATCTGCAGGGCCGCGACCGACGGGTCGATATTCGACAGCCCGACCGCCGTCAGCGCGGCGGCCTGAATCTGGCCGATGCGCATCTTGCGCACCAGGTCCGGCTCGTCGCCCAGGACCCCGCCCGGATAGATGCGCAGCGTCACGCCGCCACCCGGCGCCTGCTTCCACTTCTCGCCCATCTCCTTGATGATCTGGTGCCACGACGAGCCGTCCGGCGCCGAGGTCCCCATCTTGATCAGCAGCTCCGGGGCGGCCGCGGCCGGAGCCGCCGCGCCCGCGGCGGAGACCAGAACCACGGCGAGCAACCGGCGCGCGCCCGACCTGACCCTCATGAGTCCACTCGCGGCCCGGGTGAGATTTCCGTTCATGTCCCGCATCTCCCTCACTCGACGAAGAGCTGGTCGGCCCGCCCGAGAAGCCAGCGCGCCCGGCGCTGCATGATCAGGTTCGACAGCCGCCATTCCGGGCGCGCGTCGACGTCGATCCGGAGCGCCCGCCTCAACAGCGATTCGAACTCGGCCCGGTCCTGCAGCCGCACCGACACGCTCTCCGCCAGATCGACCAGGGGAGCTGCGCGCAGCCCTCCTGAGAGCCGCACCGCCTCCTCGAAATGCCGGCGCGCGCGCTCGATCGAGCCTCCCATCGAATCCGAGCGACCGCCGTCGAAGGAGATCAGGAACTCGTGGATCGAACCGTGGTCGAAGTCAGGCTCCAGCTCGAACCCCCGCCGGATGAGGGATTCCACGGCCGGCAGATCGGCCAGGAGGTCCGGATCGTTCTTCTTCATGGCAATCGCCGCTCCCCAGGAGGCCGCCGTCCAGTAGAGGAACGGCACATCGTCCTTGGTGGCCTGGCCCAGCGCGACGGCCCGGCTCGAGCGCAGCGCCGCCGCGAGCCCCGCGTGCCCGGTCTCGAGCCCGCGCAGGCCGTAGTCGCGCGCCCTCAGGTAGAGCTTGCGCGCCCGCTCCCGCAGCGCCGCGGCCGTCTGCAGGTCCCTGTCCTCGGTCTCGTCGGCCTCCTCCTGCACGAAGGCGTAGGTGTACTGCGTGAAGCCGCCCGCGGCCGCCAGCAGCAGTCCCCGGTGCTCGGGGGTCTGATCCAGAAGACTCTCGATCAACTTCAGCGCGAACGGCAGGGCGTCGCGCACGAGCGCGGGGTCGTCGTCCGAGGCGTAGGTCGGGCCGCTCTCCGCCAGGGCGTCACCCAGCCTGCCGACCGCGAACTTCCTGATGGAGCAGCCGGAGTCGGTGAACTGCAGCGCCCCCGCCGCCGCCAGCGCGACGGCGGTGGCGCGCAGGTGGCGTGCCTCGAACAGGGTCCAGTGTGCCGGTGCGATCATGGCGCTCCGCGCAGCGTATAGTCGATCGCCCGCCCGCGCGTCAACCTGGAGGCCGCCCGCTGGTAAGATGCACGCCTCAATTCGGGAGGAGCGCAGGATGAAACAGCCCGGGCGACGTGAGGGTCGCCGACGGCGCCCATGGGGCCCGCCGATCCTCGGGATCTGTCTGGCGCTGGCGCCGAACGCCGGCCCCGGCGGGGCCGCGGCCGCGCCGGCCACCCCGGCCCCGGTGCGTCGGGGCATCCTGTGCGGCCAGCTCATCGACGGCCGCGGCGACCGCCCGCTGAAGAAGGCGGCGGTCCTGGTGGAGGGCGAGCGTATCGTCAAGGTCGGCGGGCCCGACATCCTGCCGAAAGGGATCGAGGTGATCGACCTCGGCGGGGCCACGCTGATGCCCGGTCTCATCGACATGCACTCGCACCCGCTGCAGAGCACCGACTCGTACCAGGTCGACCACCTGCGCTGGTCGTCCGCCTACAAGGCGCTGAAGGGCCTGAAGGCCGTCCAGGACGATCTCATGGCCGGCTGGACGACCCTGCGCATCCCCGGCGACGACGACGTGTTCTACGCTCCGATGGACATTCGCAAGGCGATCAACGAGGGGATGTTCGTCGGCCCGCGTCTTTGCGGCGCCGGTCACTACATCTCGATCACCGGGGGCGGCGGCGACATGAACTTCATCGCCCCGGAGCAGCACCCGATCGCCGACGGGCTGGTGGTCGACGGCGTCGAGGAGATGCGCAAGGCGGTGCGCCAGGAGGTCAAGTACGGCAGCGACTGGATCAAGCTGCTGGTGACGGGAGCCTTCATGTCGACGGGCGACAACCCGGCCGACGTGCACTTCAGCCCCGAGGAGCTGAAGGTCGCGGTGGAGGAGGCCGGCCGCCACAACATGCCGGTCATGGCGCACGCCCACGCCGCCGAGGGGATCAAGCAGGCGATCCGCGCCGGCGTGCGCACCATCGAGCACGGCACCTTCATGGACAAGGAGGCCATCGACCTGATGGTGCAGCGCGGCGTCTACCTCGTCCCGACGATGTACGTCGGCGAGTACTACGAGGAGCGCGGCTCGGACAGCCCCGAGATGCAGAAGAACGTCGAGCTCTCCCGCAAGTACCACGCCGAGTTCGAGCGCCGCGTCGGCGAGGCGATCAAGGCCGGCGTGAAGATCTGTGTCGACTCCGATTTCGGCGGATTCCCGCCCGAGCTCAACGCGCACGAGTTCGCCTCCCTGGTCCACGCCGGCATGACTCCGATGCAGGCGATCCAGGCCGGCACGCGCGTCGCCTCCGAGGCGCTGCGCTGGGACGACCGCATCGGCACCGTCGAGGCCGGCAAGCTCGCGGATCTCGTTGCCGTCCCCGGCGACCCGCTCAAGGACATCGCCGAGCTGCAGCGCGTCAGCATCGTGATGATCGGCGGCAAGGTGGTGAAAAGACCCTAGCGCGCCATGTCGGACCGCTGGGTCACCGACCAGAGAATGGCGCCCCGGGACGACCCCCTGTCGAGCCGTGAGGACCGTCCCGGGGCTCCGCGCTACGGCAGCCGCGTCAGACCGCTCACCGGACTGAATCCCGTGGGGCCGATGAGCGTCCCCGCCCCCGAGAACGGATCGATGCGGACCAGTGACCCGGCGGCGGCGTCGGTCCCTCCGAGAGAGCCGATCAACCCGCCGAAG
>QHXY01000168.1 GCA_003223145.1 Acidobacteriota bacterium | reverse complement strand
ATCGCTGCCCCGGTCGATGTGCTCGTCCAGGTCGACGATGGTGGCGGCGTTGCCGGCGCCGGGGTCGACGACGGTCAGCCGGTTGTCGACCACGTGCCCGCCGACGCCCAGCGGCAGCTCGAACCGCACGTTGTTGCGCGCCTCGGTGTTCGGCACGTAGATCCGGCCGTTCGCCGGATTGACGGAGATCTCGAACAGCGTGGTCCCGAGATGATCGACCATGCCGGTCACCTGGGGCGACGCGACGTCGATGATGAACAGGTCGTGGTCGGGCAGACGGAACGGCAGGCACATGCTCCAGTCCTGGCCGGCGTCGTCGCGCCACTTCTGGGTCGCCGGGTCCCATTTGACGATGAGACCGACCGGCGGCACGCCGCCGTTGGGCGGATCGGGAAGCTGCGTGTCGCGCGTGATCCCCGGTGGCAGCGGCGGATACGGCGGGTGCAGGGCGCTGCAGTCGATCGGATTCAGGCCGAGCTGCTGCAGGCGGGTCCGATCGATCGTCTGCGTCCCGAAGATGACATTGGCGTTGACGTCGGTCGTCTGGTTGCCGGAGTTGAGCACCACGGCATACACCTTGCTGCGATCCTTGGAGACCGCCAGGGCGCGCGCGTCGCTGCCGAACAGATCGAGCTTCGCCGGAGGGGTCTCCAGATGAAGGAGGTCGAAGACCTGGACGGCGTCCTCCTGCGACACGGCCACGAAGGCGTGGCCGCCGACGAGCACGACATCGGTCGGCTCGTCGCCGACCGGCAGTGTCCGGACCGTCGTCCCCAGGTTCAGGTCGACGATGCTGATCGTGTCGGACAGATGATTGACGACCCAGGCTTCCGAGTCGCTGCTGGCGACGACGCTCACCGGCTCGAGCCCGACCGGTATCGAGGCCAGCGGCGCCAGGCTGCCGTCCGGGAGGACGGTGAACACCTCCAGAAGCGCGTCGGGGGTGTTGACCACCAGGAGCTTGCTCCCCGCCGGCGTCAGGGCCATCGGGTGGACCTGCGAGGACTCGAAGTTGACGTATTGGGCCCGGACCGTGCCGCACACGGCCAGGCCGATCAGAAGGACCCCGGCCGCCAGCCACTTCAACCGCATGCTCAATCTCCTGCAGCCGATTGAATCCATCGCGGCTCGCGCTTAGATTGTTGCCCGGGCCTAGAATGAGCCATGGGAATGTACGACGGTTTGATTCATGGAGCAACGGACTCTTGACGGAATCATCGTGCTGAAGCCACGCTGCCCCTGAGCCTATGAGCCTCCGGCGAACTCCCCCGCCCGGGGTCCCTGCCGCGATTCTACTCGTCGCCCTGCCGTGGTCCGCCGCCACGGGGCACGTGTCGGCCCAGGAACCACCAGCCGGCCCGGGAAGGTCGCCGGCCCAGGAGGCCCCCCGTCGCAACTTTCCGGCCATCGCGACCATCCGAATCGTCCGGCAGGACGTCTTCGACCTCGACAACCCGGACGAGCGCCATCCTCCCTACGTTCTCGCGGACCGGCTGCACATCGAGACGCGCGAGGAAGTCATCCGGAGGGAGCTGCTGTTCAAGGAGGGCGACCCCGCCGACCCGGACGTTCTTTACGAGTCCGAGCGCAACCTGAGGCGCCTGCACTTCCTGCACGACAACTCGCGCATCGAGACGGTGCAGCGGCCGGACGGTCGGATCGACGTCGTGGTGTACACGCGTGACGTCTGGACGACGCGCCCCTCCGTCTCGTTCAAGCGGGAAGGCGACCGTACCACCGGACGATTCTCGTCCTCGTCTTCAACAAGGAGCTGGACCGCAATTCCGGAGGCGTCGATTACTCCGACCCGCGTGTTGCGGGAACGTGGTGGACCCTGGACGCCTCGTATTTCAGCAGGTCGGACGGGCTGCTGTACCTGTTCGACGCCGAGCGACCGTTCTACTCGCTGCTGACCCGGAACGCCGGCGGGGGAGGCGGCTCCCACTTCTCGCAGGTCACCACGCTGCAGCTCGACGGCGAGGACGCCCCGGGCTTCCGGCAGCACCACACCGATCTCGACCTGCATTACGGACGGGCGCTGCGCACCGGCTACGACAAGGTGCACCGTCTGATCGGCCGCTTCCGGGTGGACGACGACCTGTTCGATCCGGAGCCGGGCGAAGCGCCGCTCTCACCCCGGCCCGCGGTCGGCGGCGCCGGCTACGCCGCGCTTCCCGACGACCGGCGCTTTCTCAACCTGGGGAACGACTGGGCGCTCTCCCTCGGCGTGTCGCCGGTGTTCCTGGGGGACGATCACAACCATCTCTTCGTCTCCGGGCGATTCGCCCGCTGGTTCCATTTCACCCCCAATACCTACTCGCAGGGGGAAATCGTCACCTCCGGCCGCTATCTGCCGGGCGTCGGGCAGGACGTCGTCACGCAGGCCGATTTCCGGCATTACTACGTCGGCCTCCCCCGGCAGACGCTGGTGGGGCACGCCGAGCAGAGATGGGGCCACAATCTGGACGGCGATCACGAGTTCCTCCTCGGGGCGGAGTCGGGGCTGCGCGGATACGACAGCCGGCGCTTCGACGGCAACAAGAGGCTGCTGCTCAACGCCGAGGACCGCGCCTACATCGTGTTCGACTGGCTGCACCTGGTCTCGGTCGCGTTCGCCGGCTTCGCCGACGCCGGCTACGTCTGGCGCGCGGGTGAGAGCGAGGACCTCGGGGACATCGTGGGCGACGTCGGGGTCGGACTGCGCTTCGACGTGACGCGCGGCGGCGGCGGCACGGTCATCCGGCTCGACTACGCCTACCCCGTCAGTACTCTGGGTCGCGAGGAGAACCCGCGCGGCGTCCTGTCGTTCACCGCCGGGCAGGCGTTCTAGGACGACCGGGGCGGCTCAGGAATCGTCCCGCTTCCTCGCCACGACCACGAGCCCGAACGCCGACCCGACCTCGGGCAGGAAGCCGATATCGGACGACTTGAAACGGTGCAGCCGCAGCAGGCGCCGGTCGATGCGGCGTCTCAGCCTGCGGGCGAGCGTGCGGCGGGCTGCGTCGCGCAGCGGGAGGGTGGCGCGCGAGTGCTGCTCGATGTGGTAAAGACGCTTGCGCTCGTTGACGATGTGCTGGCCGAGCACCCGCTCGACCACGAACCTCCGGCCGAGAGTGGCCGCCAGCTCGTCCGCCGTGAACTCGTGGACGTGGTAGGGGTTCTCGACGTCACTGTAGTCCCAGCGGGTGACCCGGTTCGGGGTCGCGCAGATCAGGAGCCCGCCGGGCCTCAGGACGCGGTCGAGTCCGTCGACGTACCGGTCGTAGTCGGCGATGTGCTCGATGACGTCGAACGAGAGAGCGGCGTCGAAGCGCGCCAGCTCGAGGGTCTCTGCGGCCGTGAGATCCAGCACGACGAAGCGCGCGTTCGGCAACGACCCGTATGTGTCCCGTGCCAGGGCGACACCCGCCTCCGAGTAATCGGCGCCGACGAAGCTCTTCGAGGGAAACAACCGGGCCAGCCGGGCGACGCCGTACCCGGTGCCGCATCCCGCGTCGACGATGGAACGGAACGCCACATCGCGGATGGGCCCGGCGGCCCACTCGTACCGGGTGACGTGGGAGGCGTCGACGAGGTCCCAGGCGCCGGGGTTGCCCGGGATGATTCGTATGTCATGGTCCTCGTGAAGCATTCAGGCACCCGACCGGGCGGCGGCCCGGGCGGCGCGGCGGCGTTTGGCGGAGATCAGGAAGCTCACCACACGACCCTTCCACCGCGGTTCGTGGAGATCGTAGTAACGCCGAAGGCCATCGATCAGCTGGAGATTCTTGCTGCCGGGGTGCATCTGCTTGATGCTGGCCCCTCCATGATGGGTGACGGAGAGATTGTACAGGACGTGCACCTCGAGTCCGGCCTTCCAGACTCGGCGTGACAGATCGACGTCGTTGAAGAAGATCGGGAAACGCTCGTCGAACAACCCTCCGATTCTCTCGACCGTCGATCGGCGGACCATCAGACAGGCGGCCGCCGCCTGATCGACCGAGGCCGCCCCCTCCCGCCGGATGTCGGCCAGGTGATAACGCCGCCGGACCCACCCTCCGAGGAGCCACTGGTCCACCCGTCTTCCCACGCGCGTCCACTGGCAGAGGACGATCCCCAGGGACGGGAACCGCCTGTGCAGGGACTGGGATGACCCATCGGTGCCGACCAGGTTACAGGAGACGATCCCGACGGCCGGGCGACCGTGGAGATACTCGACCATGCCACGAAGGACCGGGCCCGTGAACGTCACATCCGGATTGACCACCGCCAGGAACTCTCCGCGCGCCGCCTCGTAGGCCTGGTTGTTCCCTCGGGCGAAAGCCTCGTTGCGAGGATTGGCGATGAGCCGGACGCGCGGCTCCGGGGCGAACTCGCGTCGGACCATTTCGGCGCTGCCGTCCGCCGACGCGTTGTCGACCACGATGATCTCCGCGGACATCCCGCCCAGGTTCTTCAGCGCCGACCCCAGGCACTGCCGCAGCAGATCGCGCGTGTTCCACGACACCACGAGAACAGACAGATCGATCGGCTCACCCGAAATGCCGCCGTCGCGCGCGGTGGGGCTGGACATCTCTAGGCGTCCGCAGGAACAGGGTCGACGGGCGCGACGGCGGTCGGATGCGCGGCGTTCTTTCTCAGGACGAAGATCACCTCGTTGTCCCGCTTGAACATCATCTCGACATCGAACGGCCACATG
>QHXY01000167.1 GCA_003223145.1 Acidobacteriota bacterium | reverse complement strand
GACCGGGTTGAAGTTGCGGGCGGTCTTCCGATACACGAGGTTGCCCAGCCGGTCCCCCACAAAACCCTTGACCAGGGCGAAGTCGGCCGTGAGGGCGGTCTCCAGCACGTAGTGTCGGTCGCCGAACGGGCGCGTCTCCTTGCCATCGGCCACCATCGTCCCGTACCCGGTCGGGGTGTAGAACGCTGCGATGCCCGCCCCGCCGGCCCGGATCCTCTCGGCGAACGTTCCCTGGGGCAGGAGCTCGACCTCCAGCTCGCCCGACAGGAACTGCTGCTCGAACAGATCGTTCTCCCCCACGTACGTGGAGACCATCTTGCGGATCTGGCGGGCGCGCAGGAGAAGACCCAGACCGAAATCGCTGACGCCCGCGTTGTTGCTCATGACCGTCAGGTTCTTCGTCCCCTTCGTGCGCAACGCCCTGATCAGGTTCTCGGGGATGCCGCACAGACCGAACCCCCCGACCATGAGCGTGGCGCCGTCCGGGATGTCCTCGATCGCCTCATCGGCGTCCCGCACCACCTTGTTCATCGCGCCGCCCCCCGATCAACGCCACCCGCCTCACGGAGCTCGATGAGGACGCCGCCGGTAGCGCGCGGGTGAAGGAACGCGATACGCGACCCTTCCGCCCCCGGACGACCCCCGGGGCCCGCGAGCTCGATTCCTGCCTTCCGGAAGCGATCCAGCGTGGCCTCGAGATCGTCCACCTCGAAGCAGAGATGGTGGATCCCTTCGCCCCGCTTCTCCAGGAAGCGGGCCACGGTCGTGCCGTCACCGATCGGCTCGACCAGCTCGACCCGGGTCCGCCCCGCCGGCAGCATCGCCACGCGTACCCCCTCGGCTTCGATCCGTTCGATGCCGCAAAGTTCGAGACCGAGGACGTCCTGGTACAGCGCCAGCCGGTCCTCGATCCGCCTCACCGCCACCCCGAGGTGGTCGAGCACGGGCGGCCTGCCGTCGCCGGTTCCGCCCGCCGTCTCGGCCTCGAGGTGACCCAGCACCTCGCGCGCCGCCGAGTACGGATCGATCTCCCGGGCCAGGAGACGGGTCTCGTAACGCTCCAGCGCCGGGGCTCCCAGGTCGCCCGAGACGATGCGCGCCATCAGGCGGTCGCGGAGGATTTCCGAGAACCGAGCCGCGATCGCCGCCCTACGCCGCCTCTGGAGACCGTTCCCCTGGCGCAGGTGCGCGCCGTGCCGGTCGATCGCCTGGACCAGCTCCTCGATGCCCCTGCCCTCGGTGGCAACGGTCATCACGATGGGGGGCGTCCAGTCGCGCTTCTCGCCAAACGCCAGCATGCCCTCGAGGTCGGACGACAGCCGGTCGGCGCCAGGATGGTCCGCCTTGTTGATGACGAACACGTCGGCGATCTCCAGAAGGCCGGCCTTGATCGCCTGGATGTCGTCCCCCTGGCCTGGCGTCAGGACGACCAGGACGGTGTCCGCAACTCGCACCACGTCGACTTCGTCCTGCCCGACGCCTACCGTCTCGATCAGGATCGGGTCGCGACCCGCGGCGTCCATCAGGTCCACCGCGTCGCGCGTCGCCCGGCTCAGTCCGCCGAACCGACCACGCGTGGCCATGGAGCGGATGAACACGTCGGGATCGAGCGTGTGCTGCTGCATGCGGATTCGATCACCCAGAATGGCGCCGCCGCTGAAGGCGCTGCTCGGGTCGATCGCCACGACGCCGAGGCGGGCTCCGCGGGAGCGGTACTGGGTGACCAGACGGTTCACCAGGCTGCTCTTGCCGGCGCCGGGCGGCCCCGTGACGCCGATGATGGAGGCCCGGCCGGTACCGCGAAACACCTCCGCCAGGATCCTTTCGCCGCGGGGCGCGCCCTCCTCCACCAGCGAGATCGCCCGCGCCAGGGCCACGGGGTCTCCCGCCATGACCGCGCGCGTCAGATTCTCCATCAGGACGCCCGCTCGGGCGTCTCCCCCAGCAGCTGCCGGGCGATGACCAGACGCTGGATCTCGGAGGTCCCTTCGCCGATGGTGCAGATCTTGGCGTCGCGGTAGGCCCTCTCCACGGGGTACTCCTTGACGTAGCCGTATCCACCGTGGATCTGGACGGCGCGATTGGCGACGCGCACCGCGGTTTCCGAAGCGTACAGCTTGGCCATCGAGGCGGCGCGCGTGACCTCCTGCCCGGTGTCCTTCAGGAAGGCAGCCCGTTGCACGAGCAGCCGCGCCGCGTGAATCTCGACCGCCGAGTCCGCGAGCATCCACTGCACCGCCTGGAAGCCGGCGATCGGCTGGTCGAACTGGCGACGGGTCCTGGCGTAGGAGACCGCCTGCTCGAAGGCGCCCTGGGCGATACCGACCGCCAGGGCGCCGATCCCGATCCGGCCACCATCCAGGATGCGCAGGGCGTCGATGAATCCCTGCCCCTCCCGACCGAGCCGGTGGCTGTCGGAGACGCGGCAATCCTCCATGACGATCTCCGCCGTGTCGGACGCCCGGCACCCCATCTTGTCTTCCTTCCTGCCGGGCCGGAAGCCCTTCATGCCCTTCTCGAGGATGAACGCGGAGATGCCGTGCTTCCTCCCGCCCTTGTCCGTGACGGCAAACACCACGGCGACATCGCACACGGAGCCGTGCGTCGCGAACGTCTTGCTGCCGTTCAGGACCCAGTCGTGGCCGTCGCGCACGGCGGTCGAGCGGGTGCCCGATGCGTCGCTGCCTGCCGTCGGCTCGGTGAGGCTCCACGCACCGATCTTCTCTCCCCTGGCCAGGGGGACGAGAAAGCGTCGCTTCTGCTCCTCCGTTCCGGCCATGAAAATATGGTTCGAGCACAGGGAGTTGTGGGCCGCAACCGAGAGACCGATGGATCCGTCCACCCGCGCCAGTTCCTCGATGATGAGGGCGTAGTCCATCACCTTGAGACCGGCGCCGCCATACTCTGGCGGAAAGACGACGCCCAGCATCCCCATGTCGCCGAGCTTGCGCATCACGTCGCGCGGAAACTCCTGAGTCTCGTCGAATTCCCTGGCGCGCGGAGCGATCTCCTTCTCGGCGAACTCACGAACCGTCTGGCGAGTCAGCTTCTGCTCTTCGGTCAGCTCGAAATCCAATCGATGCCCCCGGGAAGGTGCGGCGAAGATGCGTGAATTCTAGTGCAGCGTGGATCACCGATCAAGCCGCCGTGTCGGCAGTCGCGGTGGGGATCATAAGGAGGTCGCGGGCAAACGTGCCTACCTGAATCCACTACTCCATGCAGAGCACGACGACCTTCTTATTGTCATCTGATTCCTTAATAATTATGTCCACTACTCCACGCGGAACACGACGACCTTACTTGTGGTCATCTGATTCCCTGATAATTATGCTAACTTATTTACTGTATGTAGTTTAACAACATCTTATTGTATTATACGCATATCTATTGATAATAATGCTATCAAGATATACATTATCCACTGGCACTGCCCTTTGGGGCACTATGAAGGAGGCCTGAACGATGAACCTGATTCGCTTGGAACCTTTCCGAGACTTTGCAACCCTTTCCGACAGTATGAACAGCGTGCTCAACGACTCTCTCTTCCGGCTCGCTCCGACGGAGACCGTCGGGAGCTGGCTCCCTCCGGTGGATATCGAGGAGGAGAGCGATCGCGTCGTCCTGCGGGCGGAGATCCCGGGCGTCAGCCGTGACGACATCGACGTGAGTGTCGAGAACGGCACGCTCACGCTGCGCGGCGAGAAGAAGCAGGAGAGGAAGATCGAAGCCGAGAACGCCTACAGGCTCGAGCGTTTCTACGGGTCGTTCTCTCGCAGCTTCGTCCTGCCCACCAGAATCAACGCCGAACGGATCAAGGCCACGTACAAGGACGGCGTTCTGGAAGTGGTCCTGCCGAAGGCCGAGGAGGCCAAGCCGAAGAAGATCAAGGTGCAGGGCGCGGGCGACCCCTCCTGACCTGAAGCGGTCGGCGGTGCGAGCACCGGCCCAGGAGCCGGTGCTCTTTTTTTGTCAGGCCGTGGAGGCCATGACACCTGCGGCCAACCGACACGAATCCGATCGGGCCCGGCGCTATAATCGCGGGGGATGAAGGCCCTCGGTCTCCTGCTGCCGACCACCCTGCTCCTCGCGGCCTGCGGTCCCCGCGCCCTCCGGTCGGACGTCGTGCTGATCACGGTCGACACCCTGCGCGCCGATCGTCTGGGCTGTTACGGCTACGCGCGCCGCACCTCCCCGCATATCGATCGACTGGCGGCGGATGGGGCGCTGTTCGAGCGCGCCTTTACCACGCTGCCGCGCACGACGCAGGCGGTGGCCTCGATCGTGACCGGGCGGTACCCGAAGTCCCATGGAGCGCGCGGTCTGTTCTCGTCTCTCTCTCCGGCGAACCTGACGCTGGCCGAGATCTTCAAGCAGGAGGGGTACGACACCGGAGCCATCGTTTCCAACCTGTTCCTGAAGCCGGGGCAGGGATTCGAGCAGGGCTTCGACCTCTACGACAACCCGCAGGCGCGCTGGGACGGGGATTCCGCCGGGCAGATCACCGCCTCCGCCCTGGAGTGGCTGAAGTCGCGCCCGCGCGGCCGACCCTTCTTCCTCTGGGTGCATTATCTCGATCCGCACTGGACCTACCGCCCGGCCGCTCCTTACGACCGCCTGTTCGACCCGGGTTTCGCCGGGCCGTTCAGCCTCTATGAGGATCTCGACGCCGGGCGCCTGACCAAGGGTCAGGTGATCTTCGAGAACCGGCTGCCGCAGCGCCAAGTGGAGCACGTCGCCGCTCTCTACGACGGCGAGATCGCCCAGGTCGACGCAGCCCTCGGCCCCCTGTTCGATTTCCTGGCGCGTCCGGGTGCGACCCCGCCGCTGGTCGTGTTCACGGCGGACCACGGCGAGAGCCTCGGAGAGCATGGCTATTACTTCGCCCACGGTGAGTATCTGTACCAGGAAACCCTGCACATCCCGCTCGTCGTCAGCTTTCCGGGACGTATCCCGCCGGGGACGCGCATCGACGCGTTGGCGGAAAACGTCGACATCGCGCCGACCATCGTCTCCCTCCTCGGCATTAATCGCCTGCAGGGAGCCGACGGGCGACCCCTCTTCGTCGCCGCGCCCGGTGCAGCCGGGCGGGCGGCGGTCGGGGCCGCTCCTGGACGCCGCACGGTGTTCGCTGAGAGCGACTATCAGCTGATCCACCCGGAAAACCCTCGCTTCTACATACCCGGCCCTGCCGGCAAGTGGTCTTCCGCCTTCGATGGCCGCTACAAGCTGATTCATGTCCCCAGACCGGGTGGCGACATTGTGGAGCTTTACGACCTGCGCGATGATCCGGCCGAGATGCACGTCATCGACGGACCGGGCCCCGCCACGGAGGTTCGCCGGCGGCTGCTCGGCGAGCTGCAGCGCTTCATCGATTACGGAACGGGCAGCCCGGCGCCGGCGGGCGCAATCGATCCGGAGCAGCGGCAGAGGCTCCGGTCGCTGGGCTACGTGAACTAGGGGACGAGTCTCTCGAAGACCTCATTGGACAGCAGTCGCCCGCGTCGCGTCAGACGCAGGTGTTCGTGGTCGCCCTCCAGCAGACCGGCCCCCACCAGATCGGCGACCGCCTCGGGCGGGGGGGACGAGAAATCAGCCCCATATCTGCCGCGCAGCAACGCGAGGACGACACCCTCGGTCAGGCGGAGCCCCGCGACCAGGGCCTCGGCTGCCCTCGCGGATCGCGACGGGTCGTCTTCGATGCGGCGGGTTCCGACCCCGCCGCGCGCCAGGTAGTCGTCGAGCCGAGGGGCGTTCGACCAGCGCCGTCCGGAGACGTAGGAGTGCGCCGAGGGTCCGAACCCCAGATAGTCCTGGTCGGTCCAGTATTTCGAGTTGTGCCGGCTGCGGTGTCCGGGACGGGCGAAATTGGAGATCTCGTAATGCTCGAAGCCGCGGCATTCGAGCAGACCGGCAGCCTCTTCGTAAAGCGCCGACGCGGTCTCTTCGTCCATCGGGAGGCGCCGTCCGAGCGCCACCTCTCTCCCCAACCGAGTCCTGGAGTGCACCTCGAGAAGGTAGAGAGACACGTGGTCCACGCCGAGATCCACCACCTGCGCGATGCCGTTCAGCGTCCGGGCGCGCGTCTGACCAGGCAGCCCCAGGATCAGGTCGGCCCCGAGACTCGAGACGCCCGCGCGCCGCGCCGCCGCGATCGCGTCCATCGCCTCGATCGCCGTGTGCGGGCGACGCATCATCCTGAGGAGGTCGTCCTCGAGCGACTGCACCCCGACCGACAGCCGGTTCACCCCGGCGGCGATCCAGCCCCGGAGGCGGGCCGCGTCGACGTCCTCGGGATTGGCCTCCAGCGCGATCTCCGCGCCGGAGGGGATCGCGAAGACCGCTCGGATCCGGTCGAGGACACGCCCCACCTGCGCCGGTTGCAGTAGCGACGGGGTGCCTCCGCCGAAGTGCACCGCATCGGCCGGCCGGCCCAGGAGCGGCGCCTCCACCGCGCTAATCTCGTTGCACAGCGCGTCGACGTAAGCGCCGGGGTCGCGCCCGGGCCCAGCGACCAGGTAGAAGTCGCAGTAGGAGCAACGCACCGTGCAATAGGGGACGTGCACGTACACGCCGATCACACCTGCTCCACCGCTCCGGAAGGGACCCATCCGCTCATGGCATTCGGCAGGCTGACCTGGTACCAGCCGTCGCGCCGGTTGCGCACCTCGAGCCGCGTGCCCTCGTGCACCGTGAACAGCACCGTGTTGTCCGCGGCCGGACCGCTCAGGACGTCCACCTTCTCCTCCATGACGATGGCGCGGGCGGCCGTAATCTGCTCGATTTTGTAGGCGAGCGCCCCCCCCGCGACCAGCGCCAGGAACCCGGCCGCGCCGGCGCAGTAGCCGAGGGCCCGCCGTCCGGCGTGCCCGCGGGCCAGGACCAGTACGCCGACGAGACCGCCCGCGGCGCAATAGAGCAGCAGGAAGACGGCGCCGACGAGGTTCGCGGACAATCCGTCGAGAACGTCCTGCACCACCTTCACCGGGTACGGGACCTCCGACTCCGTGACCCGATCCCGGATCATCCCGCGGGCGAACTCCAGGTTGTCGCGCGCGTCCCGATCCGACGGATCGAGGCGCAGGGCGCGCTCGTAATGGAGAATCGCCGCGCCCAGCTTGCCCTGCTTGAAGTAGGAGTTCGCAAGGTTGTACAACACACGCGGGTCGGAGACGCCATACCCCAGTATCTTTTCGTAGGCGGTAGCCGCCTCGTCGAACCTCCCCAGCTCGTAAGCGTTGTTGCCCGCCTCGAACAGCTCCCTTGAGGTCGAGGCGGCCACCGGGCGCGCGCCTGCGGCCGAGCCCAGCAGCGCCAGGGCCGCGAGCGCGGCGCACCGGATCAGCGTCATGAGCTCAAGGACCGCTCGAGACGGACGAGGATCTCTTCTGCGGCCAGCAGCGTACGCCGCATCTGCTCGTCGCCCGAGGAGGTGGGGGCGCAGCGCGCGTAATCGCACGCTTCCAGACAGCGGTGAAACTCCCGCCGGACCTCGTCCGACGCTCCCCGGGAGGACAGAAGTTCCTCGATGCGATCGTGCGTGAGCCCGGCGGCCGAGGTATCGAACTTGGCGGCGACGTACTCGGTGAGGGCGCGGGCCACCTCGGCATAGAAGGCTCTGGACGTGGACGGGCTCATGCGGCGGCGCGCCTCCTTGAGGCGCCTGCGGGCCTGGGAGCGCGCCCGCCGCTCCCGCCGCTGGCGCGCGTTGGCCTGCCGCGCCTCGCGCCTCCGCGTGAATACGAACAGACCCAGGTCCCCCACCACAGGCAGCAGCAGCAACACGCTGAACAGGGGCGCCCGGTAGAACAGGCGGGACCGGTCCTCGAGACCGTCCGGGGCCTGTTTGATGAAGTGGATGTCCTTCCGCAGCTGCCGCACGTCGCTCTGGGCCACGCTGGTGCCGCCCGTCCCGACGCTCCCGTCCGCGCCGCGGGCGACCTGGATCGGAATCGCCGCGCTCGACACCGTGCGGTACACACCTGCTCTCGGGTCAAAGAACGAGAAATTGACGGAGGGTATCGTCTGGCTGCCTGGAGCGAGCGGGATCAGGACATAACTCGGCGAGCGGCGGCGAGCTCACGGCGCTCAGGTTCCCCTCTCCCGTGACCTTGACCTTGACCCCGATCGCGTCGTTGACGCGCGTCTCCCTGCGGTCGGCGTTCACGTTCAGCGAGAAGTTGCCCACGGCCCCCGAAAAGTCGGGGGGGCGTGACGCGGCCGGGAGCGGCTGGACGTGGATGGTGATTGGTTCGGTCCGGCGACTGATCGTCTCGGTCGGTGTGAAAAAGAACGACTCGATCGGGTCCTGGCTGCGGCGCCGCACCTGGATCTGGTACGTCATGCCTGGGATGGTGAGCGCGCCGCTGCCCGTCGGGAACAGGGCCCTTTTCATCAGGGTGTACTCATTGTAGACATCCGTGCCCCGCTGCACCCGTCTCATCTCGAGGTTTTCGGGCAGCTTGATCTCCTCCGCCCAGAAGCCCGGGAAAGTCGGCGTGTCTTTCATCCCCAAGTTCAAGATTTCGGTCTGGGTATCGAGGACGACCCGCAGGGTCACCTGCTGCCCGATGTAGGCCGTTCGACTGTCGACGTCCGCGACGACCGTCACCTGGGGCGCCGCCAAGGGCGGCGGCTGCGCCCGCTGTTGACCGCCCATCTGTCCGGGGCCGCCCATCTGTCCCGGACCGCCTATTTGTCCCGGACCGCCGCGCTGACCCGACCTCGGCGAGCCGCCGCGGGGGCCGATCCCGGCCCCACCCGCGGGGTACACCTCGACGTCGACCGACCCGGTCCGGTAAGTCTTGCCGCCGACCAGGAGACCGAGCGGAGGGATCGCCAGGGTGCCGGTCTTCCGAGGACGCAGCACATACGCGAACGACTTGGTGGCGGACGTCCTGCCGTTGACCCACTGGAATCGCGAGGAGGTCATCGGGCCACCGACGATGTCGAAGTCCACGATACCGGAGACATCAGGCGGCGCAACGTCTCCAAGGTTCCCCGCAGAGACCTCGACGGTGAGGACGACCTGCCCCCCCTCGTCGATGCGCGACCGGTCCACCTGCGCGCCCACGCTGGCATCCTGGGCGAGCGCCGGGACGACCCCCCTCAGGGCTGACAGCGTCAGGACGGCGATCGACAGGAGGGCGACCCGACCCGCCGGCCTGCCCCGGTCGAGCGCCCTCGTCCTTCTCACCAGTCCTCCTCCGGGGGACGCCGATCACCGGCCGCCGCCCGCGCGTGCTTCTTGATCCCTTCCTTTTCATCCTGCGCCAGCGCCTGCAAGACCTGCCGGGCCTCTTCCTCGCTCATTTCCCCGGGCCGCTTCTGCGGGGGGGACTTGCCCCCACCTTCTCCGTGTTGCGGAGGCTGCTTCTGGGGCTGCTCCTGGTCCTGCTTGCTCTGCTGTTGCTGCTGTTTTTTCTGCTGCAGGAGGCGCAGGGCCAGCTCCAGGTTGCGCTTGGCGTCCCCGTCGTCGGGCCGCGCGCGCAGCGCCTGGACGTAGGCCGTGACCGCGTCTTCCGGTCGCCCTTGCAGCATCAGGGCGTTGCCGCGGTTGAAGGTCGCCGCCTCCGAAAGCGCCGGGTTGGCCGCCGCCTGAGCGCGCAAGTACTCCTCCACAGCCTTGTC
>QHXY01000165.1 GCA_003223145.1 Acidobacteriota bacterium | reverse complement strand
GCGCTACGTCTATCTCATGCCGGACCTGCACATCGATCTGCAGAAGCGCCTGGTCGAGCGCGGCCACCTCGTGCCGTTCCCCGATCTCGAGGTCCTGCGTGCCCTGCGGGCGGGAGACGACACCTGCTACCTGGCGCGGGACCGCTCCGGCGCGGAAGGGATGACGCCGCGGCTGTGGCTCCTGCGCTCCCCCGATCGTGACGCGGCCGCGCGCGCGGACGCGGCCGGCTGGCTGAAGGTCGAAGCCGGTGCCGCCGCCGGGCCCGTCGATCTGAAGGCCGACGAGAGCAACCTGTTCGTCGTCTTCGAGCAGGGGCGGATCCTGCGCTTCGACCGCCGGGCGCTGCGTCTGGCCGAGGACCTGAGCCCGATGCTCCATCCCGGACGAATCCGCTTCTTCGCCGCCGACGCGCAGAGCTACTGGGTCGGACAGGATGGTGCCCGGGCCGTCGAAGAGAACGAAACCGAGCCGGAGGCGATGACGCTCTGGCAGATCGACCGTCAGGTTCTGGATGGCGGCACGTTCCATGCCGGCGCGGTCCCGGCCGGCTTCGAGCCGCTCGCTACCGGACAAGGGCGGATCTGGTTCGGCTCCCGAGAGCACCGCCGACACGTCCCCCTGATCGCCGTCTCGGAGGCCGATGGCACCGCACGCTCCTACGCGATCAGGGGGATGCATGCCCGGCGCTGGGCGGCCGCCGGGCAGGGCTTCGAGGCCGCGGGGGAGGTGGCGATCTACGGGGGCGCCCTGACCGTCGTCCTGGGGATCGTCACGCTGCCGATCTGGATCTGGTTCGTCTAGACGATTTCGCAGAAAGGAGAACTCCGAATGAACACGCGCAGACTCGTCGAATGCCTCGCGGTCGCCTTCGCCGTCCTCGTTCCGGTCCCGATCCACGCCGCGGGACTGTTGAAGCCGGCGGACGGCGGCACGCCGCTCGCCATCGCCAGCCACGACGTCGACGTGGAGATCATCGACGGCATCGCCGTCACCCGGATCGAGCAGGTGTTCCGCAACGATGCCGATCGTCCGCTGGAGGCGGTCTATTCGTTCCCGCTTCCGACCGCGGCCAGCCTCGCCGGCTTCTCGATGTGGATCGACGGGCGTGAGATGGACGGCGAGGTCGTCGAGAAGACGCGTGCCCGGACTATCTACGAGAGCGTGGTCCACCCGGAGGTGCCGCCCGACCAGGTGCAGCCCTTCGGTCCGGCGTTCAACCGCTGGAAGGATCCGGGTCTCGTCGAAGCGGTCTCCTACCGCGAGTTCCAGGCGACGATCTTCCCGGTCCCGGCCCACGGCACGCAGAAGGTCAGGCTGACCTACTACCAGACCCTGGCGCCCGAAAAGGACATCGTCACCTACGTCTATCCGATGGAGACACGCGCCGCGGAGGACTCTCGCGTGCGCGGCCGCTTCAGCCTCAACCTGACGCTGCGATCGTCCGTACCGATCGCCGACTGCGCCTTTCCGGGCGCCCGCGACGACCGGGTCGCCTCCGAGGCCAGCGGCGACCGTCGCGTCGTCGCGCACCTGGAGCGCCCCGACGGCGACCTCGATCGCGACTTCGTGATGCTCTGGCGGCTGAAGCGCGCGGTGATTGGAGCCGACCTGGTCACGTGGCGACGCCACGGAGAGGACGGCTACTTCATGCTGCTGGCCACCTCCCCCGACCTTCCGGTCGCCGTGCCCGGTCCTCCGGTGGACTACACCTTCATCGTGGACGTGTCCGGTTCGATGCGCCGGCAACGACGGCTCGAGCTCGCCGGGACCGCACTGGCACGCTTTCTGGAGGAAGGCGACGCGCAGGATCGCTTCAACCTGATCGCCTTCAACGTGGCCCCGCAGGCGCTGGCCCCGCGCGCGCTGCCGAACGACGGCGCGTCGCGTGCGGAGATGCAGCGCTTCCTGGCGCGTTTCACCGGAGTCGGCGGCACCGACCTCTACCCGGCCCTCGACCTGGCGTACGCCCAGGCGGAGCCGGGCCGGCGCCAGGCGTTCGTCGTCCTGACCGACGGCGGTCTCAACGACCTCGACGAGAATCATGCCCGATTCCTGAGCCTGGGCGCGGCGCACGACGCGACGATTTTTGGATTGGCGCTCGGGAACGACGCCAACGTGCCGCTCCTGCAGGCGCTGGCGACACGGACCGGCGGATTCGTGGCGGCGATCTCGACCGCCGACGACCTGCAGTCCCGCGGCCTGCTGCTGCGCGAGCGCATGCGACAGCAGCCTCTGCGCAACCTCAGCCTGGAGGTGGACGGAACAGTCCAGATCTTCGACCAGGCCCCGGGGCGTATTCCCGACCTGTACGCCGGGACGCAGATCGCCGTCCTCGGCCGCTACCGGGGTAACGGACCGGCGACCTTCCGCCTCGCCGGCCTGCGCGGCGAGGAGCGGGTGTCGCTCGAGACCGCCGCGGATCTCGGCGCCGAAGGAGACCCGGTTCCCGAAATCCGCCGTCTGTG
>QHXY01000166.1 GCA_003223145.1 Acidobacteriota bacterium | reverse complement strand
CAGGTTGAAGATGTGGCCGGGGCGGCCGCCGACCCTCTCCAGCAGTGCGCGCGCCCGCCGGCGGACTTCCTGCCGCGCCGCGAACAGGACCGCGGGGTCCAGGTTGCCCTGCACGGCAACGTCCCCCAGACTCTCCCAGGTCCGGGGCAGGTCGACGCGCCAGTCCAGCCCAATCACGTCTCCTCCCGCTTCCTTGAGCAAGGGAAGCAGGCTGCCGGTCTGCGTTCCGAAGTGGATGACCGGCGTGCCGGGCCGCAGCGCCCGGATGACCCGCCGCGTATGGGGCAGGACGAACTCGCGGTAGTCGGAGGGGTCCAGGCAGCCGACCCAGGTATCGAAGATCTGCACGGCATGCGCCCCGGCGGCGATCTGCCCGTTCAGGTAGGAGATCGTGATACGGGAGATCTTCTCCAGGAGCGCGTGCCAGGCTCCCGGGTCCTTCATCAAGAAGGATTTTGTCTTCACGTAGTGCGTCGAGCCGCCGCCCTCGATCATGTAGGACGCTATGGTGAACGGGGCGCCCGCGAAACCGAGGAGCGGCACGGCGGGCGGCAGCGCGCGGCGGGTGCGGCGGATCGCCTCGAAGACGTAGCCGACGCTGTCCTCCAGGTCGGGCTCGCGCAGGCGGTCCACGTCCTCCGGCGTGCGGATCGGCGGGCCGATCGACGGTCCCTCCCCCTTGGTGTAGGCCAGGGTCAGCCCGGTCCCCTGCACCGGCAGGAGCAGGTCGGCGAAGATGATGGCCGCGTCGACCTTGAGGCGCTCGACGGCGTAAACCGTGATCTGCGTCACCAGGTCCGGGTCGCGACACATATCGAGGAACGATCGTCGGGCGCGTATCTGGCGGTACTCACGCATGTAGCGACCGGCCTGGCGCATCAGCCAGATGGGCGTCACCGAGGCGGGCTCCATGCGGCAGGCGCGCATGAAGGGGCCGTCCGTCAGGATATCGCGGCCGCGGGCGGGCGCGCTCGCCGGAGATGGGGCGACCTGGAGCGCGGCGCCGGTCCTTCCGAAGCCGCCACCCTGCGGGGCCGCGCCGATCCCGCCGCCGGCGGGGCCGCTCTCCGGAACACCGCCCCTGGACGCGTCTTTCTTGCCCGCCAGGATCTCGTGGCAACGCAGGCTCGCTTCCTTGACCAGCGGTCCCATCTTCGGATGGGGGGGCTCGAGGTCGACCTGGAGGCCGTGATTGCGCAAGCTCTCGCTGGCGATCGGCCCGACCGAGGCGACCACGCCCCGGGCCAGGGCGGCGCGCACCCGCTCGTCGAGGGCGCTGTCGCGCGCGACCTGCATGATGTTCTCCACCTGGTTGGCGTTGGTGAACAGAACGACCGGCACCCGCCCGCCGGCGATCATCTCGAGGGCCGAGCGGATCGGACCGAGATCGAGAGGCAGCGCCCAGCGATACACCGGCACGCGGATCACCTCGGCGCCACGCTCCTTGAGGCCCTGCAAGAGCTCGAGGTTGCTGACGCCGTATTCCTGCACGGCGACCCTGCGGCCGCGAACGGACGTCTTCTCATCGAGGGCCCGCAGCAGCTCCACCCAGGTGTTCGGCTCGGGGACGGTGACGCCCGGATCGAGGCCGAACGCCTTCAAGGCAGCGACCGGCTTGGGGCCGCGGCACACCCGGGTGACGCCGGCGAGCGCCTTCACGATTCGCTCGCGCGGGTGGCGTGTCTCGAGCGCCTCCACCAGCGTCCGCAACCCGACCCCGGTCAGCAGGATCAGGATGTCCAGCTCGCCGGCCAGGAGTTTCTCGCCGCAGGACAGGGCCTCGCGGTTCTCCTCGAGCGGAATCTCCCGCATGGAAGGGGCGACCAGCGGCCGGCCACCGTGGTGCTCGATCAGGCGGGCCATCTCGCCGGCCATGCGGCTTTCGAATGATCCGACCAGGAGACCATCGAACCCCTTGGCCGTCTGAGCGGTGCCGGGCATGCCGTTCTCCCAGGAGAGCCTCGATCCTACCAAATCGGCCTTGCTTCGTTCGCGAACCGGAGCCAGATTATAGTTGACATGAAAGTACACGTTTAATAGACTGCCTTCGTACCCCAGGGAGCGTTACGAAAATGAAAGTCTCCGCGCAGGAAGAATACGGACTGAGATGCATCCTGCAGGTCGCCCTGCACGCTCGCAGGGGAAGGAGTAACCCTCTGACTCTGGGGGAGATCGCCCGGGAGGAGGGTCTGACTGTCCCGCATGTCGCCAAGCTGATCCGTACGCTGCGCAAGGCCGGTCTGGTGAAGAGCACGCTCGGGCGGACCGGGGGGTATGTCCTGACCCGGGACGCCAGCCGCATCAGCATCGCCGAGGTCCTCGCGGCGCTGGGCGGCGGCCGGCTATACGACGGGGGCTACTGCGAGCGGCACGCGGGGGATCTCAAGGTCTGCACGCACATGGGGGACTGCTCCATCCGGTCTCTCTGGGGAGTGCTCGAGGAGCTTCTGGAGAAGGTCCTGAGCCGGACCATGCTGTCCGAGCTGATCAGCAGCGAGAAGACGATGCACGCGGTGCTCGACGAGAGGGCGCCGGTGGCCTGCAACAGCGGCGCGGCGACGGTCCACTGCGCCGATTGCGGGCTGGGAGAAAAGTGATGGCGACGCCGGTGGCCAAGACCCTCGAGGATCTGACCCAGCGGGAGTACAAGTACGGCTTCGTCACCGACATCGAAGCGGAGACGGTGCCGCGCGGATTGAACGAGGAGATCATTCGCGCCATCTCGGCCAAGAAGAACGAGCCCGAGTTCATGCTGGAATGGCGGCTGAAGGCGTACCGCCACTGGCTGACGATGAAGGAACCGACATGGGCGAACGTCCACTATCCTCGCATCGATTACCAGTCGATCATCTATTACTCCGCCCCGAAGTCGACGAAAGGTCCGAAGAGCCTGGAGGAGGTCGATCCGGAGCTGCTGAAGACCTATGAGAAGCTCGGGATCCCCCTGGCGGAGCAGGGAAGACTCGCGGGTGTGGCGGTGGACGCGGTGTTCGACAGCGTGTCCGTGGCCACCACGTTCAAAGAAAAGCTGGGCGAGCTGGGCGACCTCGTGCGCCAGTACCTCGGCTCGGTCGTGCCTTACAACGACAACTTCTTTGCGGCGCTCAACTCGGCGGTGTTCAGCGACGGGTCGTTCGCCTACATCCCGAAGGGCGTGCGCTGCCCGATGGAGCTGAGCACCTATTTCCGGATCAACGCCGCCGACACCGGCCAGTTCGAGCGCACCCTGATCATCGCCGACGAAGGGGCGACCGTGTCCTACCTGGAAGGATGCACGGCGCCGCGTCGGGACACCAACCAGCTGCACGCGGCGGTGGTCGAGCTGGTGGCTCACAGGAACGCGACGCTCAAGTACTCGACGGTGCAGAACTGGTACCCGGGCGACAAGGAAGGGAAGGGCGGCATCTACAACTTCGTCACCAAGCGCGGCAAGTGCCTCGGGGAGAGCTCGAAGATCTCCTGGACGCAGGTCGAGACCGGGTCGGCGATCACCTGGAAGTACCCGTCCTGCATCCTGCAGGGGGACAACTCGATCGGCGAGTTCTACTCGGTGGCCGTCACCAACAACCGCCAGCAAGCCGACACCGGCACCAAGATGATCCACATCGGCAGGAACACGCGCAGCACGATCATCTCCAAGGGAATCTCGGCCGGGCACGGCCAGAACACCTACCGCGGGATGGTGAAGATCATGAAGGGGGCCACGGGAGCGCGCAACTACTCGCAATGCGACTCACTGCTCATGAGCAGCACCTGCGGGGCCCACACCTTCCCGTACATCGAGGTCAAGAACAGCACGGCGCGGCTCGAACACGAGGCCTCGACCT
>QHXY01000163.1 GCA_003223145.1 Acidobacteriota bacterium | reverse complement strand
CTCGGGAAAACCCGGGAAATTCTCGACGTCGGTCGTCAGGCTGAGCTGCCCGCCCGCCTCGTGACCGTCGATCAACAGCGGCTTCAGGTTGGCGCGTGCGGCATAGATCGCCGCCGTCAGTCCGGCGCACCCGGAGCCGATGATCACGACCTCCCTCGGCTCCGCCGCTGCACCGCCGCCGCGCACCGCATCATTCTTCACTGGCTTCATGGCACGCCGATCTCCCATCGCCCCGCGCGGGGCGTGGCCGGAACCGCACTCGGTCGAAAAGGGGCGCATATGATAGCACGGAGCGATGGACCTACCGCCAGCGTCCGGCGCGCAGACCACGCCGGACCCTGTCCGCCACGATGGGCACCAGCCGCCGGTCGTCCCCCAGGTGCCGGGCGATGCGGATCTCCAGACCCGGGTGGCGCCTCCGGGCGAGCGCCGCGGCCCTCGGCAGGTCGCGGCGCACGTGGCCCCCGAGGAAGAGAAAATGGGGAACGAACAGGATGCGCGTGGCGCCGCGGGCAACGCAACGGTCGATCCCGGTCTGGACATCGGGAGAGGCGGCCTCCAGATAGCACGCCTCGACGACGCGCCCGGCGAAACGGAGGCGCAGCGCGCGGGCGATGCGACGCAGGATGCGGTTCGCCGGCCCGACGCGGCTGCCGTGCCCGATCAGCAGGAGCGCCGCGCGCGCAGGGCGCCGTGCGCGGCTCAACGCGCCGGTTCCAGTATCGCCGCCCGGAGACGGCGGTCACCGTCGACCACGTCGATCTCCTTGCCGGGTGCGGCGTCCTCGTCGCGCACGTAGCCGAGCGCCACGGCGCGCTCCTCGCCCGGGATGCGGGCGGCGCTCGTCAGGATGCCGATCGGCTGCCCCGCCGACTCGAGGCGCGCCCCGGGAACGGGCAGACCGCCGTCGACGCGGATACGGGCGAGGAGCTTCGTGACCTTCCTGTAGGTGTTGAGGCGCGCCACGACCTCCTGCCCGACATAGCAGCCCTTGGTCAGCGAAATGGCCTCGTCCAGGCGCGCTTCCCAGGGGTTGTAATCCTCGGTCAGCTCCCGCCCGGCCGCCGGTTGGCCGGTCTCGATGCGCAGGACCTCCATACACACCGGTCCCGCCTCGGCCAGCCCCTCGGCGCGGCGCAGGATGGCGAGCCGCAGGGCCGGCAGGTCGCCGGCCGCCGCGATCAGGTGGTAACCGTCTCCCGCCAGAGGGAAGGCGCGCGCCAGCAGGACGGTGAGACCGTCGATCGCGGTCGCGACGCTGTGGTGGAGCGGGAGACCGGCCGCCTCCCGGCCGAACAGGAGCGCCACACGCCCGGACGCGCGCGCCCCGAAGATCCCGAGAATGCCATGGGACCGGCCGCGGTCCTCGACCCGAACCTCCTCGCGGAAGGTGTACCGATCGATGTACGCGGCGACGGCGGCGCCCCGACCCGGGCCGGTCAGGCAGAGAAGACGATCCTCCAGGCGGTGCAGCGTGACCAGGTCGACGATGCGGCCCTTGCCGGTCAGGAAGGCCGCCGTCGTCCCCTGCCCCGGCTGGAGCGACCGGACGTCGTTGGTGGTGAGGCGGTGCAGGAGATCGAGCGCGTCCTTTCCGGTGATCTCCAGGCGGCCGAGCTCCGACCTGTCGGTGAGAACCGCGTCCGCGTGGGCCGCCCGGTACTCGCCGGCGGCCGCGGCCGGGTCGTTCGGCATCGGGCTCATAGCACGGCGAACTCGATCGGCGCGCGGTGCGGGATGACGCCGATCTGGTGGCCCCGCGTCAGAAATGTCTCGACCGCCCGGCGCCCGCGCGGGCCGTAGTCGAGGGTGTCCTGGTTGACGTACATGCCGACGAAGCGGTCGGCGAGCGGCCGGGCGAGTCCACGGCCGAAATCGAGCGCGTAGTCCAGGGCCTCCCGGCGGTGGGTGAATCCGTACTCGATGCTCCTCCTGAACGCCGCGCCGATCGCGGTGATCGCCTCCGGCCCGAGGTCCCGGCGAATGGCGTTCCCCCCCAGGGGAAGCGGCAGCCCGGTCTCGCGCTTCCACCACTCTCCCAGATCGAGGACCTTGTGCGCACCGCTCTGCCCGTAGGTCAGCTGGCCCTCGTGGATCAGGAGCCCCGCCTCCGACGCTCCGCCCGCCACCGACTCCAGGATCCGATCGAACGGAACGATCTCGGTCCGAACGTCGCCCAGGGCCAGACGCAGCGCCAGGCTGGCCGACGTCAGCCGTCCCGGCACCGCGATCGTCATGTCCCTCACCTCGTCGAGGGTCGCCGGCCGGCGCGCGATCACGATCGGCCCGTAGCCGTCCCCCATGCTCGCGCCGCACGGCAGGAGCAGGTAACGGTCCGAGAGGTAGGCGTAGGCGTGGAACGACACCGCCGTGACCTCGATCGCCCCCTCCAGGGCCATGCGGTTGAGGCTCTCGATGTCCTGCAGGACCTGGACGATCTCGTAGCCGTCCGCCGCCACCTTCCCGGAGGCCAGCCCGTAGAACATGAAGGCGTCGTCCGGGTCAGGGCTGTGACCGAACCGAACCGTGCGAGGACTGCGCTGTGTGTTCATGATTCTTGATCCCGTCCCAAGGGCCGGCCCTCCTCCGGCATCAGCCGCGGCGGGCCGCGCCAGACCAGGCTGCAACCCCGGCGGCCCGCCCGCCGTCGGCTGCATGCCGGACGTTCTTAAATTATACTTGCCATCGAGCCCCCCGAGCCTCCCGGCGTGACACGGCGACGATCAGGAGGCCGGAGGCCAGCGCAACGACCGCCGCCCCGGCGAACAAGCCGGCCATTCCGGAGCGGTCGTACAGGACGCCGCTCACGAGCATGCCGAGCATGTTGCCGCCCCCGTACGTCGCCGATCCGTAGATCGCCTGTCCGCTCGAACGGCGCTCCGCGCCAAACAGGTGGTGCGTGTGGGTGACGGCCGCTACATGGAAGGCGGCGTAGGTGGCGGCGTGCAGGGTCTGCGCCAGGATCATCGCCGCGGGCGCCGCGCTGGTGGCGCAGACCCACCAGCGAACCGCGGCCAGAAGAACCGACGCGCCCATCGTCGGCAGCGTCCCGAGACGGCCGAGGATGGTGGGCATCAGGAGCATCGCGACGATCTCGCAGGCAACCGCGATGCCCCACAAGACGCCGATCGCCTGCGGCGGGTAGCCGGATTTCTCGAGATAGATGCTGTAGAAGACGTAGTACGGGCCGTGCGACGCCTGGGACAGCAGGCAGGCCAGGAGGAACAGGAGGATCCGCGGTCGTCGGACGAAATGCCGGAGGCTCCCGGTCGCCCCGGCGGGGACCGTCGTCCGCTTCTCACCGGGCAGCATCAGCGTGGACAGGACGTTCAGGGCGAGCAGGACGATGATCATGAACAGAGCGGCACGCGCCCCCCAGCGTGCGACGACCGGTCCGGTCCCCAGGGCCATGACGATGAACGCGAGCGATCCCCAGGCGCGCATCCGCCCGTAATGCGGGCCGCCCGCCTCGGAGACCTCCATCGCGGCGGCCTCGATCAACGGCAGCGCCGGCGCGCGCAGCGCCGCGTAGACGGCGACGACCGCGACCATCGCGGGGAAGGTCCGCACACCGGGGACAAAGCCGAAGGCCACAAGCGCCATCAGGCTCGAGCCGATCACCAGCCCGCGTCGCCACCCCAACCGGTCGGCCAGCATGCCGCCGAAGGTCGGAACGAGGGCGCCCGAGAGCGGCAGGAGCATCGTCAACAGACCGATCTGCAGTCCGGAGAAACCGAGAGCGTCGAGATAGAGATTGAAGTACGGCAGGTAGACGCCCAGAACGGCGAACGATGTCAGATAGAACAGGCTGAGGGCCAGAGGAGCGGCCAGGGGCATCGGGGCGGAGAATAGAAGGCGCCCCGGGGGTTGTCAACCGGCGGGCGGGGGCGGGTAATATAAATGTCGGAGGGTGTTCATGGATGATCCCAAGAAGTCGCGCCAGGCCTTCGCCGCCCTCCTGGACCTGCCGGACGGGGCGATCGACCTCGGGCATGCCTCGCTGCTGATCGCGCGCGAGGAGTATCCCGAACTCGACGTCCACGGCTACCTGGAGCGCCTGGACGAGATGGCCCGCGAGATCCGCGGGCGGATGAAGGGGACGGAGGGGGCCAAGAGCCAGATCGCCCACCTGAACCGCCTGCTGTTCGAGGAGATGGGCTTCCGCGGCAACCGCGAGGAGTACTATGATCCGCGCAACTCGTTCCTGAACGACGTCCTGGACCGGCGTATCGGCATCCCGATCACCCTGTCGACGATCTATCTCGAAGTCGGGAGACGGATCGGCTGCCCGCTCGCGGGCGTGGCGTTCCCGGGACACTTCCTGGTGCGGTACGACGGGCCAGAGCCGTTGCCGGACCTCCTCATCGATCCCTTCAACCGCGGCCAGCTCCTCACGGAGGAGGAGTGCCGCGTCCGCATCGCCGAGATGTACAAGGGACAGCTCGAGTACCGGCCCGAGTTCCTGCGCCCGGCGCCGAAACGGGAAATTCTCGAGAGGATGATCAACAACCTCAAGTGGATCTACCGGCAGCAGCGCGATTTCCACATGGCCTTGAAGGTGCAGCAACTCTTGTTATGCGCCGCCCCGGACCGGCCCGAGGAGATCCGGGATCGGGGATTGATCCACTACCGCCTGGCCCTTCTCTCCGAGGCGGCCGCCGACCTCGAGCGCTACCTGACCCTCGCGCCGGAGGCGCCGGACGCCACCCAGATCCGGGAACGGCTCAACGAGTTGAAGCGTCTCGCGCAGCGCATGAATTGACTCGGGCGATCGGAGCGTTCCGATGATATCCGATGCCGCCGCGTTGTTCGCCCCGGGCGGCGCACTCGCCAGGACCCTCCCCTCTTTCGAGCCGCGCCCGCAGCAGGCGCGCATGGCGCAGGAGGTCGCCGCGGCCCTCGCGTCCGGCCGGCACCTCCTGATCGAAGCCGGGACCGGCATCGGAAAGTCCCTGGCGTATCTGGTCCCGGCGATCCTCTGGGCGGCGCGCGATCCCGCCCTTCCCGCTGCCGAGCGCCGCGTGGTGGTCTCGACGCACACGCGCGCGCTGCAGGAGCAGCTGGTGCGCAAGGACCTGCCGCTTCTGGAGCGCGCCCTGGAGCCTCTCGGAGTCTCCTTCCGGTGCGCCCTGCTGATGGGGGCGGAGAACTACCTGTGCGTGCAGCGCCTCAGCGAGCTGGGCCTGACGCGGGGCGACCTGCTCGAACCACGCCTGGCGGAGGTCACCGAGGCGCTGCGGCGTCACGCCGCGCTTGCGCCGTCGGGGCTGCGCTCCGAGATCCCGTTCGCCATACCCGAAGCGATCTGGGAGCGCGTGCGGCGGGAGCGGGACATTTGTCTGGGCGCACGCGGGCCGTTCTGGGAGGACTGCCTGTACCGCAGGGACCTGGCGCGCTCGCGCGACACCGACCTGCTCATCGTCAACCACGCGCTGTTCTTCCTAGACATGAAGTCGGGCGGCCGCATCCTTCCCCCGCACTCGGCGGTCATTCTCGATGAGGCGCACAGGGTCGACGAGGCGGTCGTGTCTCAGCTCGGGCTGAGCGTCTCCGATCGCTCGGTGGGGCGTCTCCTGGAGGATCTCGGCGCGGGCCAGACCCGCCGCCGCGGCCGACGCGACGCTCCCGCAGCGGCGGTGGCGGCCGGGTCCCTCTCCGGGATCGTGCCGCGCGTCGAGGAGGCGGCGGACGGGTTCTTCGCGGACGTGCGGCGGGTGGCGGCGGCGCTGGCGCGCGCCCCGGGCCGTGGCGAGCGACGAGGCGAGGACCGCGGTCTAATCGCTCGCGTGCGCCAGGCGGGTGTCCTGGAGGACCGCCTGCGGGCTCCGCTGCGGGACCTGGAGGGCGCCCTGGAGGGGAGGTCCGCTGAGGCGGCGCCGGCCGAGTCGCTCGCCCTCGCCTCCCTGGCCGCCCGGGCCCGTGACCTGCGCGAACGTCTGGCGGTGTTCCTGGAGCAACGGGCCCCGGACGCCGTCTACTGGGTGGAGTGCGGGGCGCGCCGCCGCAGCAGCGCCATCCTGCACGTCGCCCCGATCGAGGTGGCGCACGTGCTGCGGCCGCGACTGTTCGAGGACGGGCGCCGGGTGGTTCTCACATCGGCCACCCTGGCGGCAGGCGGATCGTTCGCGCACCTGCGCCGCCGCCTGGGGCTCGCCGCCGCCTCGGAAGCGATCCTCGGATCGCCCTACGATTTCGAGAAGCAGGCGCTGCTGTACCTGCCCGCGACGATCCCCGACCCGATGACCGATGCGGACGGCTTCGCCTCGGGGATCGTCCGCGAATGCCGGCGTCTGCTGCGCGCCTCCGGCGGCGGCGCCTTCGTGCTGTTCACGTCCTACGCCCTGCTGCAGCAGGTTCACGGGGCCCTGGCTCGCGACCCCGACCTCCGGGACCTTGACCTGCTCCGCCAGGAGCCGGGGCTGGGGTCTTCCATCCTCGAGAAGTTCCGCATGACGCGACGCGGCGCGCTGCTCGGGACGATGACCTTCTGGCAGGGCGTGGACGTGCCGGGGGACGCGTTGCGCCTGGTGATCATCACGCGGCTGCCGTTCGAGGTGCCGGGCCACCCGATCGCGGAGGCCCGCGCCGAGGCGATCCGCGCCCGCGGCGGCGATCCGTTCACGGAGGACTCCCTGCCCGAGGCGATCCTGACGTTCCGGCAGGGATTCGGCCGCCTGATCCGCAGCCGCGACGACCGCGGCCTGGTCGCGGTCCTCGACCCGCGCCTCGCGACCCGTCCCTACGGCGCCGCCTTCCTCGAGTCGCTGCCGCGCTGCCGGCGGACGGAGTCCCTCGACGATGCGGAGCAGTTCCTGCGCGCTCTCCGCTGATCAGTTGATCTGCCGGGAGCGCCCGCGCCAGAACGGCTCGCGGAGGGCCTTCTTGTCGATCTTGCCGGAGCCGGTGCGCGGCAGCGCCTCCACAAAATCCACCTGGCGCGGACACTTGTAGCGCGCCAGGCGCTCGCGGCAGAAGGCGACCAGCTCGCCCGCCGCGACCCCGCGCTCACCCGGGACCACGGCGGCGCGCACCGACTCGCCCCAGGTGTCGTCGGGCACGCCGAACACGGCGGCCTCGCGCACCCCGGGGTGCTCGTAGAGCGCGCTCTCCACTTCCGTGCTGTAGACCGTCTCCCCGCCCGTCAGGATCACGTCCTTGAGACGATCGACCAGATTCAGGGAACCGTGCGCGTCGATCGTCCCGAGGTCGCCGGTGTGGAACCAGCCGCCGAGGAACGCCGCGCGCGTCGCCTCCGGGTCGCGCCAGTAGCCGGGCGTCACGGTGGGGCCGCGCGCCACCACCTCGCCGACGGTCTGGTCGTCCGCTGGCACGTCCCCGAAGACCTCCGCTCCCGGGGGTCGAACGACACGCAGTTCCACGCCGCGCGCCGGCCGGCCGGTTCGCGCCAGAAGACGCAGCCTCGCCTCGGTCGGCAGTGCGCGCTGCTCCTCGTGGAGCATCGAAAAGGTGAGAAAGGGCGACGTCTCCGTGAGACCGTAGGTCTGGGCGTAGTCGCAGCCCAGCCGTTCCCCGATCCGCGCCACCACGCTCGGGGCGATCGGCGCGCCGCCGCTCAGAAGGAGGCGCAGCGACCGCGGCGCGCGACCGCGCTTCTGCGCCTCCGCCAGGAGCCCCATCAGCATCGTCGGCACAAGGTTGGTGATGGTCACGCCCTCCCCGCACATCAGCTCGAGCGCCGCCGCCGGTTCGAAGCGCGGCAGCAGGACGTGCGTGCCACCGGCCGCCGTCACCGTCCAGACGGCCCAGGCGTCCGCCAGATGGAACATCGGCGCGGCATGCAGCCACGCGTCCCTGGCGCTGAATCCCAGCTCCCGCAGTGTCATGTCGACGTGCGCCCCGAGGTTGCCGCCGGTCAGGATGACCCCCTTGGGCTCCCCGGTCGTGCCACTGGTGTAGTAGAGATGGACCGTGTCGGGGGGCGTCTTCGCCTCCGCGCCCGCGCCGCCTATCCCGGTGGGTCCGGCGATCCAGCCGTCGCCCGCCGCGGCGCCGTGCCGGAGGAGCGGGGCGGCCAGGACCGGCTCGCCGATCAGGACGCGCGCGCCGCTGTGCGCGAGGATGGCGCGCATCTCGCGGCGGGACAGGCGGACGTTCAGGGGCACGAGGACCAGGCGGCGCAGCAGGGCCGCGAAGTAGCACGCCAGGTACAGGTGACAGTTCGGGAACAGGGCGGCGACCCGATCGCCCGGACGGGCGCCCCGGGCCTCGAGGTCGCGTCCGATGCGGTCCGCCAGGGCGCGCAATCCCTGATAGTCGAGCCGCACCGGCCCGCACATGACGGCGGGGCCCCCGGTGACCCGGCAAGCGTGGTCGAGGAGCGTCAGGGGATCCACGGGCCGATCCTACAACGGCGGACCCTAGCCGAGCTTCTTGCGGGGATCCGGTTCGGCGTCGCCGGCGCGCTGCGCCGCGTCGAGCTGGGGCTCGACCACCTCGCGGTAGCAGTCGGGGCAGATCCCGTGGCTGAATTTCACGTCGGCGTGCGTGCTGACGTACTGCTCGACCTGCTGCCAGTAGTTCTTGTCGTCGCGGACCTTCTTGCAGTACGAGCAGATGGGCAGGAGGCCCCGCAGCTGGCGCACGCGGGCGATTGCCTCCTCCAGCTCCACGACGCGATCGGCCAGCATCGACTGCAGCTCGACCAGACGCACGCCGACCTGCACGCGGGCGCGCAGCTCCTCGTGGTCGAACGGCTTGGTGACGTAATCGTCGGCCCCCGCCTGCAGCCCGGCGATGACGTCCTCTTTGCGGCCCCGGGCGGTTAACAAGATAATGTGCAGGGGACCGGCGCCAGGACGCTGCCGGATGCGGCGGCAGATCTCCAGGCCGTCGATCTCCGGCATCATCCAGTCGAGGATCGCGAGCTTCGGGGCGCCCTCCGCCACGAGGACCTGCCAGGCTTCCGTCCCGTTGGTGGTGGTGGTGACCTCGAACCCCCACTTGACCAAGGTGGCCTCGAGCACCCGTCGGGACACCGCGTCGTCTTCGGCGATCAGGATTCTCATGCCGCGTGCTCCTCCGCGAGACGCTCCAGCTCCTTCTTCAGCCGGGCCATCTCCTTCTCGACCGACGCCCACGCCTTCCTGGCGGCCGCCAGGTCGCCCCGCTGCCCGTGCTGCTCCATCTTGAATGCCGCCTCGAAAGCCGGCCGGGCCCCGAAATTCGCGACCGCCCCTTTCAGGGTGTGGGCGGCGCGCTCCAGCTTCCCGGCGTCTTTCGAGGTCAGGGCCTGTTTGAGGTCGCGCATGAGCCGCGGCGCCGTCTGCAGAAACAGGCCGACAATCTCGGTCAGGAGGCTGGCGTCCCCCTCCAGACGCGACAGCAGGGCGGCCCGGTCGACCACTCCCTTGCCGCGCGAGGTCGCGGGGCCCGGCGCGTCAGGCTCCCCCGCTCCACCCGAGGTGGCGCCCGTTGCCGCATCGATTGCCTCGAACAGGTCCCCGGCCTGGATCGGCTTCGACACGTAGGCGTCCATGCCGGCCCGCAGGCAGCGCTCCCGGTCCCCCTTCATGGCATGCGCGGTCATGGCGACGATGGGCAGGCGCCTGCCGGTGCCCTCCTCGGAGGCGCGAATCGCGGCGGTCGCCTCCAGACCATCCATCTCCGGCATCTGAAGATCCATGAGTGCGACATCGAAGGGCCGCGCCTTGATCAGGTCGACGGCCTCCCGCCCGTTGCGCGCGATCGTGACGATCTGGCCGCGCCGCTCCAGCAGACGCGCAGCCACGGCCCGGTTGACCGGATTGTCCTCCACCAGGAGGACCCGCAGGCGGCGGCGTTCCTCGCGCAAGGAGTGGCGTGTGATCAGCCCTCCGCGCCGGCCGGCGCCGGTCGCCGGGTGCAGCACGGTCATGACCACATCCAGCAGCTCCGACCGGCGCGTCGGCTTGGTCAGGTACGCCGAGATGCCGACCTGACGGCAGCGCGCCGCCTCGCCCCGCTGGCCGCCGGACGTGAGCATGATCAGGTCCTGGCCCGTGAGGGACGCGTCGGCCTGGATGCTTTCGGCGACGCTGAAGCCGTCCATACCGGGCATGTTGGCGTCCAGGACGACCAAGCGGAACGGGTTGCCGCGGCGGGCTGCGGCCCGCAACGCCGCCAGGGCCGTGTCGCCGCCGTCCACCGAGGTTGGTCGCATCCGCCACCCGCTGAACATCTCCTCCAGAATCATCCGGTTGGTGGCGTTGTCGTCGACCACCAGGATCCGCAACCCCTTGAGCTCCTCGGGCGGCGGCGCGGCGGCCGCGGACGCCAGTTTGTCCTGAAGCCCGAGGCGCGCCGTGAAATAGAAGGTGCTCCCCCGGCCCACCTCGCTCTCCACCCAGATCCGGCCCCCCATCATCTCGACGAGCTGCGAAGAGATGGTCAACCCCAGGCCGGTGCCGCCGTACTTGCGCGTGGTCGATCCGTCGGCCTGGGCGAAGGCCTCGAAAATCGCGGCGTGCTTGTCGCGCGCGATGCCGATTCCGGTGTCGCTCACGCCGAACCTCAGCTGGGCCACGTGCGGCGGCGCGGCGTCGGCCTCGACCCGCACCACGACCTCGCCGCGATCGGTGAACTTGATGGCGTTGCCCACCAGGTTGATCAGCACCTGGCGCAGACGTCCGGGATCGCCGATCAGGGCGTCCGGCACTTCGGGAAGGATGTGACAGGCCAGCTCCAGCCCCTTGGCGTGGGCCCGCACCGCCAGGATGCGCATGGTGTCGTCCAGGCAGTCGCGCAGACCGAAGTCGATCGGCTCGAGATCGAGCCTCCCCGCCTCGATCTTGGAGAAGTCGAGGATGTCGTTGATCAGGGTCGTCAGGGAGTCGGCCGAGCTCTTCACCATGTCGAGATAGTTGCGCTGCTCGGAAGTCAACCGGGTGTCGAGCACGAGCTCGGTCATGCCGATGATGCCGTTCATAGGCGTGCGGATCTCGTGGCTCATGTTGGCGAGGAACTCGCTCTTGGCCCGGCTGGCGTGCTCGGCGGCCTCCTTCGCCTTCTGCAGCTCGAGCTCCGCCTGCTTGCGCTCGGTGATATCGGAGAAGATGCCGTCGGCGCACGCCACGCCGTTCTTCTCGTAGGCGCCGAGCGTCCTGTCGTACAGCCAGATCCATTCCCCGTCCCGGCGCCGCAATCGGTACTCGACCTCGAACTTGCGGTTGCCCGCGAACAGCCCGCGGTACGCCTCCCGCACCTTCTCCACGTCGCCGGGGTGGACGCGGCTCAGCCAGAGGTCCGGGTCGCCGTAGATCACTCCCGGAGTGAAACCGCACAGCGTCTCGACATTGGGGCTGATGAAGACCGTCCGCCCTGTGGAATCCGACGTCCAGGTCACGTCCGGGATGTTCGCCACCAGCGAGCGGTACTTCTCCTCGCTGCGACGGAGCGACTCCTCCGCCCTGCGGCGCTGGATGACCGGGCCGAGCTGCGTGCCGACCTGGGTCATCACCTGCAGGAGCCTTTCGTCCGGCTCGATCACCTCGGTCGTGAAGAACTCCAGCACGACCGCCACCTCGCCACCCACCACGACCGGGAACGCGAAGGCGGCGCGCACGCCGATGTCGACCCCGGTCCGCGCCCTGGGAGAGTCGGGCTCTTCACGGATGTCGCGGATCCAGATCGGCCCGCCGGTCTGCATCACGCGCCCCGGCAGCCCGGCGCCGCGCTTCAGCGGGGTGGCCTCGGTCACCCTGCGCAGGTCGGTGAAGCGTCCGGGATCGTCGAGATGCCAGATCGGCAGGGGCGCCAGGACGTGCGGCGTCTCCGAAGACAGCGCATAGACGTGGCCGACGGGCCAGCGCGTCAGGGCGCAGACCGCGTCCAGGCAGGCCTGCAGCGGCTCTTCGATGGTGGAGGTCTCGTTGGCCAGGGCCGCCACCGTGCGCAGGAGCTGGATGAAGGCGACCTGCTGCTGCAGCTCCCGCGTGCGCTCGAGCACGCGCAGCTCGAGGGCTTCGCGGGCCGACTCCAGGGCGCGGTCGCGCTCCTGGATCTGGCTGAGCATGTCGTTGAAGCCGTCGATCAGAAGACCCATCTCGTCCCGGCTGCGGCGGACCGCCCGGACCGCGTAATTTCTACCGGTCGCCACCACCCGGGTCGTTTCGACCAGTTCCTGGATCGGGCCCGAGATGACCTCCTGCAGGCGCGATGCGAGCAACAGGGCCAGGATGGTGGACGCCCCCATCACGACGATGACGATGGCGATGTAACGCTTCAGGCGCGCGACCATGAGGCTGAGATCGGAACGCACGTACACCGTGCCGATGCGATCCCGATCCATCAGGACGGGGCTGAACAACTCCAGGCCGCCCGAGACGAACCGGTAGCCCTCGTCCTCCGGCGCCGCGGGCACGGTCTCGGGGCGCGCGCCGGCCCTGAGGTAGCGGGCGAACAGGGCGCCGTCCGCCCCGTACAGGGCGGCGGCGACGATCTGGTCCTTCGCCGCCAGGGTCGCCAGGGTTTCTTCCGCCGCCTTCCGGTCCTTGAAGGAGAGCGCGGCCGTCGAGTTGTCGCCGATAATGCCGGCCAGCGCCGAAAGCTCGCGCGCCATCTCCTGGCGCATGTTGACCGACTCGTAGGTCATGAAGGCGACACAGGCCAGCAACAGCGCGGCGCTGCTGGTCAGCATCATCAGCGCCATCAGCTTCTGCCGGATCGACAGATCTCTAAAGCGCATCAGGGCGCTCCCCTGGCGCGTTTCCGCTCCCGGATCACCGTCCCGAGCTTCAGGATTTTGGAGCTGATGGACAGGTGAGCCCTTGCCGCCGCGTCGACGTTGACCTCGAAGCGGATCATGTTCTGCTCCAGGCGGAGCCCCATCACCCCGCCGTCCTCGGCGAAGCTCTCCAGCTCCCCCACGGTCAGAACCGTGGCGTCCCGGACCCGATCCAGGACGCCCCGGAGGCGTCCGGCCTCGGAGCGGCCGATGTAAAGCACGTGACAGGGAGTAAGGTCGCGGGCGTCCCCGGCCTTGAGAATCTCCACCGGGTGGCCGTTCACCGTCTTGCCCCGGGCCGCCCGCTGCAGCGCCTCCTCCAGCGGGTCCTCGCCGAGAACCTCGAAGACCAGGGGCGCTCCGGGCCGCTCGAATGCCCGGTCCGGCCACTCGACGAACTTGGCGACGGTGTACACGAAACTGGCCTTGACGTCGTGCTCGAAGTCCGGTGGCGGCCCGAGCTGCGCACGCGACGGGTCAATCAGCGAGGCCGTGGCGAACAACACCAGCACGCCGGCCGGCAAGAGTCGCTGGCGGCCTGCGGGGTGAAGTGCACCTCTTTGACGGCGAAGCGCCGCCCGCGGCCGCATAGCTTCTCCAGCGAGGCGGTCGGATGTCCTGGTCAGAGCGCACGTCCCGCCTCTCGACCCGGGACTGCAGGATCCCGGACGGCGGCGGCAAATATAGGGTCCTCCTCCGGTCAGGGCAATGCGGCCCCGGAGTCGCCGCGTCTGTCCTTGAGGTCGTCGGAGTTGCTGTATACTCCGTCAAAAATCTGCCCGCGATCCCCTGAGGAGGGTCAGGGAGTCTAACGCGGGGACCCGGGGGGAGGGCATGTCCAAGGCCAACTACGTGATCCGAAATACTCCGCGCCTGAGCCTGCAGGGTGCCCGCCTGATCATGGCCGCCGCCGCCCGCAGAGCCGCCTCGATCGGCGTCCCGATGGACATCGCGGTCGTCGACGACGCCGGTCATCTCCTCGTGTTCAACCGGATGGACGGAGCCAAGCTGAGCAGCATCGACATCGCGATCTCCAAGGCCTGGACCGCCGCGTGCGCCCGCCGAGCCACGCACGAGTATGCCGAGATCGCCGGACCGGGGAGACCTGCGTTCGGCATCCATGTCAGCAACAACGGACGTTTCATGATCGTCGGCGGCGGTCTGCCGATTTACGTCGACGGCCACATCGTCGGCGGGATCGGCTGCAGCAGCGGGACCATCCAGCAAGATCGGGAGGTCGCGACATCCGGGATCAACGCCCTGGAGAGCCGGAGCCGCCCGGCGCGCCGGAGGCGCTGAGCGCTCCCGCCGCCCCTTGCCCGGATCAGCCGGAGCCGTCCCACAGGCTCCGGAACGTGTCGATCGAGCCGATGGCGTAGCCGGCATAGTGATTGTTGAAATAGCCGTAGATCGTCAGGCCGCGGTCCAGGATGGTGCGGATGGCGGGGATCCACCGCCCCATGTCGCGCCTGCGGTCGACGATCAGGCGATCCCAGCGCGTGGTCCTGTGCTCGATGGCCTTGCGGTCGCCGAGCCACCGGACGTAGGCGAATTCGGCGGTCAGGACGTCGCTCTTGCGCATCAGCTGCTCGATGTCGAAGAACCACGGGTGATCGATCAGCGCGAGAGCCGCCCCGTTGCGCCGCAGGAGATCGAGGAATCGCGTGTTCACGAACGACTTGTTCCGCACCTCGACCACGTACCGGCGGCCGCGCGGCAATCCCGCCAGGAAGACCTCCAGCCGGTCTAGGAACGGCTTCGGATCGGCGAGCTCGTCCTTGCGGAAATAGCGGAACTGCAGGAGGAGCGGGCCGAGCTTGTCGCCCAGACGATCCATCACCTTCAGGAAGGCCCCACATTCCTGCGCGCATTCGACCAGAAGCTTCTCGTGGGTGATCGTCTTGCGCTCGCGCCAGGCATCGACCATCCTCTCGCCTGGGATCCGGTAGAAGGTGGCGTCCACCTCGACCGTGTCCAGCCGTCCGGCGTAGTAGGCCAGATAGTCGGCGGGCGGGGTCCCCGGAGGGTAGAAAACGCCTTCCCAGGAGGGAGCGCTCCAGCTCGAGGCGCCGATCCTCAGCCTTGGGTTCACCGGGTCCCGTCCGCCTCGGCGCTCAGACTTCGCGCAACGCCCTGATGATCTCGCGGCAAAAGACCGGCAGGTCGTCCGGCATGCGCGAGGTGATCAGGTTGCCGTCCCGGACCACCTCCTGATCCACGACCTCGGCCCCGGCGTGCACCAGGTCGTCCCGGATCGCCTGGTAGCAGGTGAGGCGCCGGCCCCGCGCGACGCCGGCCGAGGCGAGGACCCAGCCGGCGTGACAGATCGCGGCGACCACACGCTTGGTCTCGAACAGGTCGCGCACCAGCTTCAGCACGGCGGGGTCCTGCCGCAGGCGGTCCGGGGCCCAGCCGCCGGGGATCACCACACCGGCGAAGTCTCCGGCGCGCGCCTGCGACGCCGCGATCTCGGCCGTGATCGGGTAGCCGTATTTCGATCGGTACTCCTTGGCCGCCGGTCCCACCACCACGGTCCGGTACCCCTCCTCCCGCAGGCGGTACAGCGGCACCCAGACCTCCATGTCCTGATAATCGTTTTCCACGAGAACCGCGACGCTTCCCTTGCTCATGCACACCTCCCGATCAAGCGCGGGACGGGATCTCCCGCTTCTCGAAATCCCGGATGGCCGCCTTCAGATCCTCGTCGATCGGCCGCGTCGTCCGGGCCGTGTAGTCGTACATGACCTGCACCGTCCTGCCCTCGGCCACCACGCGGCCGGTGCTCGTCTCCCGCAACAGATACTCGAAGGTGAACGAGGAGCGGCCGAACGATCCGACGCGGATGTGGCAGGTCAGCTCCTCCTCGAGGGTCGCCGGGCTCCGGAAGTCGCACTCGGCCCGGGCCAGGATGTAGTCCAGGGCGCGGCGGGTGTGGATGGCGGGCACCGCCCTCCAGTAGGCGATGCGGGCGTTCTCGAAATAGGTGAAGAACACCGCGTTGTTCACGTGCCCCATGCTGTCCATGTCGCGGAACCGCACCTCCACCGGAAGCGCCAGGGCGTAGCCTTCGGCCGTCAGGCTCGCGGTCACCACATCGCCGCCCCACCGTCGATGTTGATTGACTGGCCGGTGATGCCGGCTCCCGCGTCGGAGGCCAGGAACAGGGCGAGACGGGCCACCTCTTCCGGCGCGATGAAGCGGCCGAGCGGCACGCGCTCCTCGGCCCGCCTGCGGAACTCCTCGGGCGTGAGCCCCTGGCGCCGCGCGCCTTCGGCGACACCCTGCGCCGCCATCTCCGTCGCGACCCAGCCGGGGCAGAGCGAGTTGACCGTGATCTTCCTGGGCGCCAGCTCCAGGGCGAGCGCCTTGGTGAACCCGATGACCCCGTGCTTGCTCGCGCAGTAGGCGGCGTACCCCGGCACGCCGAACTTCCCCAGGACCGAGGAGAGGTTGATGATGCGGCCCGCACCGTCCGAGGGCATGTGCCGTACCGCCTCGCGCGTGCAGTAGTACAGACCCGTCAGGTTCGTGGAGAGGATCTCCTGCCACTTCGCCTCGACCGCGTCGTCGTGGCCCGGGCCGTCACCCGGCTCGATCGGGGTCATGCCGGAGGCCCCCGAGTTGTTCACCAGGATGTCGATGCGATCCCACACCTCCACGACGTTGCCGACCATCACCTCGACCTGGTCCTTGTCGGTGACGTCGCAGCGGAACGGCACGATCCGGTGGTCGCCCGAGTTCAGCTCCATCGTGAAGGATTGCAGGTTTTTCGTGTTGCGGGAGGCGACGGCGACGCGCGCCCCTTCCCGGTAGAACATCTCGGCGATGGCGCGCCCGATGCCGCGGCCGCCGCCGGTGACCACCGCCACCCGTCCTTCCAGCAGCATCAGTCCCTCCCCTCGCCGCACGCTCCGGCGCCCCCCTGCGCCCCGGTGCGCAGGCATTCGATGAGGGCCTCCCGCGTGCTGCGGAAGGCCAATGCATCCCACGGAATCTCGTCCGGGGCGAAGGCGCGGACCTCGAGGGCTTCCTCGCCTCCCTGGATCGCCCCGCCCACCACCTCGGCCTCGTAGACCACCACGACGACCGGCCGGCCCGTGTAGGAATAGACATTGACCAGCCGGATGAGCCGGATGTCGGCCCCGATCTCCTCCAGCGTCTCGCGGCGCGCCGCCGCCTCCAGGGTCTCTCCGCGATCGACGTACCCGCCCGGGAACACCCATTTGCCGTAGGCGGGCTCGATGGCGCGCCGCAGCATCACAATCTTCCCCTGCGTGCGGCAGATGGCGCCGACCGCCACCTTGGGGTCGAGATAGAACACGAAGCCGCAGGCCGTGCACACCAGCCGGGGCGGGTCGTGCCGCATGACGACGCGCGCGGCGAGCGGTCCGCCGCAGCGCGGGCAGTGCCGGTAGGGACCGGTGCCGTCATCGTGCAGGAATTCAGCGGCGCCGCCGTCCATCGTCGCCTCATTCTCCAGGACGGAAGGCCCGCCACAGGAGGCTCCGCCGTTCGAACATCAGCCGGCCGTGCTCGCTCCACGCGCGCAGGCCGGCGAGGTCCTCCCCCTGGCAGGCCTGCATCATGAGACGCGCCCGCGCGCGATCCGCCGGCGCCGGGTAGGCCCTGTCCATCCACTCGTCGAAGTCGATGACGAAAGACACGGGCTTCTCCTCGAAACCCTGAAGACCCGCCGCGCGCGCCAGCTCGCGGAACTCGCCGGGGGTGAGCGTGCGCACGTGGGCCACATCACGCAGGCGCTCGATCGTCTCATGATACGCGCGCTTCCCCTCGTCCTCCGGGGCGCGCATGTCCTCCACGACGACGCGCCCGCCCGGGCGCAGCACGCGCGTCATCTCCCGCATGACCGCGCCGGGGTCGGCGAAATGGTGGAAGGAGTTGCGGCAGACCGTCACGTCGAAGGTCCCTGCCGCGAAGGGCAACCGCTCGACGTCCCCCTGCAGGCAGCTCGCCCCGATCGCCGTGGCCTCGCGAATCATCTCACGGGTCAGATCGATCCCGATGACGCAAAGCCCCGCGCCCGCGAGCGCCGCGGTCACGATGCCCGGCCCGCAGGCGACGTCGAGCGCCCGCTCGCCGCGTACCGGGCTGAGGAACTCCACCAGGCGCCGCAGCCGCCCGGGATCGGTCTGCAGGGGGCTGCGTGCGAACGCCCGGGCCTGGCGCGCGAAAGCGGTCCGCACGATCGCCGATCGACCCCGATGATGACCTTTCGACTGCATGCGGTCCACCTCGATCCGCGTCCGTCACCGCGCCGGAAGGACCTCATTCTACCCCCAGTTCCGGGAGAGCGGCCGGGGCAGTTCGCCGAGATCGGCATGCTATAATCCCGGCCTCGCCGGGATGACCGCTGCCGGGAACATGGCGCGGGGCCCGGTTTCCTGGAGAGGCACAGCGTGCGGCGAAACCGACGACCGGGGCGCGGGCCGGCGGCGATGTCCCGAACCAGGCGCCGCCCGCCGGCACCATCGAGCTGCACATCGGCGTCCCCGGACTGGCGTACATCGGCCAGCCGCTGCAGGCATTCCGGAAGAAATTTCCCAAGGCGCAGGTCACGCCGTTCTCGGGCCAGGAGGACGCCGTGACCGTCACGGCGCAGGAGGCCGGCATCTCGTGCATCGCCGTCGGCCATCCCGGCGATCTCAAGCTGGCGTCGGTGGGGTTCAACCTGGACGGATCCTACGAAGGCATGGCCGAGGGCGGCTACCGCACCAGTCAGGGGATCGGCAAGGGCTCGACGGTCAACGATGTCCTCGGGGCTTACGGCAAGCCGGTCGACATCCTCGGCGAGCGCCCGCGGGGCCCCGAACGGCGGCCCAGACCGGGCGCCGACCCGCCCACGCGCCAGAAATACCAGTACGCCAACCCGGACGACACCGTGCGCACCTACTTCCTGGTGGACCAGAGTCGGGTGACCCAGGTGGTGATCAACGATCTCCGCCCGCTGCAGGAGCACATCCTCAAGGCTCCTCCGAAGACGAACTGATCTCCGGAGCGGTCTTGCGCGCGCCGCCCGGCCGCCTTCCTCTCCTCAGCCACAACGCCGTCCCGACCGTCGCCAGGATCGCCGCGGAGGCGAGATACGGGTAGCGCGGATCCGGACCGTACAGCGACCCCGCCACGATCGGTCCGAGGATGCGGCCCGCCGAATCGAACGAATCCATGATTCCAATCGCCGCCCCCTTCCCACGCCGGGTCCTCTTGGTGAGCAGCGAGGCGTTGGTCGGTCGCATGACCTGATTGCCCATGCCGCTCACCAACAACGCCGCCGTGAGCGACACGCGACCGGTCGCGGCGATCACGAGCAGGAAGCCGAGCGCGTTCACCAGCAGACCGCACAGCATGACGTTCTCCTCGCCGAGCGCCCCGATCCAGCGCCCCAGAAGGAAACCCTGCACCAGGACGACGCCGGTTCCCATGAACAGGAACATCGCGCCCATGTCGCGCGCGCCGAACCCGAAACGGTCCTGGATGAACAGCGGGAAGATCGATTCGAGCGCCGCCATCGCGAAGGTGACGAAGAAGGCGACGAGATAGAACGGCAGGGCCCGCGCGCCCAGACTCTCGCTGAGCAGCAGGGCCGCCAGAAGACAGGTCGCGAGGCTCAGACCGGACGCCGCGAGGAACGGCACACTGTGGCCGAACCCCGACAGCGCCCCACCGATGGCCGGCCCGAAGATGAAACCCAGCCCCATGGCCGCCCCCAGGAGCCCCATGCCCCGCCCGCGGCTCTTCTCGTCGGTGACGTCGGCGACGTAGGCCATGGCGGTCGGCAGCGCCGCCGACGACATGAGCCCCGACAGCCCGCGCGCGGCGTACAGCTCGGGAAGACCGGAGGAGACCCCGAACAGGGCGAGCCCCACGGCGTTCCCGAAGAGCCCGAGCAGGAGCACCGGCTTCCTGCCCACCCGGTCGGACAGGTGGCCCCAGAACGGGGCGAACAGGAACTGCATCAGCGAGTACAGCGTGAACAGCAGGCTGATCTGGAACGCCGAGGCCCGGTGTTCCTGGGCGTGGTAGGCGATGTTGGGAATGATGATCCCGACGCCCAGCATGAGCAGGAAGAGCGTCATGAACAGGATCGCGAGCTCGCGCCGGTTCTGCAATGCGGCACCTCGAGTGGCGGCGAAGCGTCGAATGATAGGAACGCCGTCCATTCAAGTCAACCGAGTGGCACGGGTGACCCCCCGGCGATGTCGCGGGCGCGAACATGAGACGCGCCGCGGTGTCTCGCGCCCGCCGCAGCGCCGACATCTCAGCGCCCCGGTTCCGGCCGCGTTGACCCTCGTGAGGGCCGGGTCTAGACTGCAACGGTCATGAGCGGACGACCGATCGACGACGTCCTGGTCGTGGGCGGCGGGATCATCGGCCTGGCGATCGCGCGCGAGGCGGCCCGCGCCGGCGTGCGCGTGCGGCTGCTCGAAAAGGGAACGATCGGGCGGGAGGCGTCCTCGGCGGCGGCGGGCCTCCTCGGGCCCCAGCTCGGGGCGGACCGACCCGACCCGCTCCTGCCGCTGTGCCTGGCGAGCCGCGATCTGTACGCCGTCTTCGCCCGTCAGGTCGCGGACGAGAGCGGCATCGATCCCGCCCTGCTGGACCGGGGCACCCTGGTCGTGGCGGCGCGAGCCGGAGAGGCGGAGGCGCTGGATCGCCAGTGCGCCTTCCAGAGATCGATCGGTCTGTCCGCCGAACGCGTACGGGGCGGGGAGTTACGGCGTCTGGAGCCGTCTCTGCGCGAGGATTGCGTCGAGGGGCTCTACCTGCCGCGCGATCGGAGCGTGGACAACGTCCTTCTGGTGCAGGGCCTGGAACGGGCGGCCGAGCTTAGCGGGGCGCGCCTGGAGCGCGGCGTGCGCGTGGACCGTCTCCTGGTCGAGAACGGCCGCGTGGTCGGCGTGCAGGCCGGGTCGCAGCGCGTGAGCGCCGGCGCCGTCGTGATCGCGGCGGGCGCGTGGTCGGGGGAGATCGCCGGCGACGGTCTCCCTCCCGTGCCGTCGGTCCCGGTGCGTGGTCAGATCGCCTGCCTTGGTCCCGCGGCGGTCCCCGGTCGGCCCCTGTACTCGGGTGATTTCTACCTGGTGCCGCGGCGCGATGGCCGCGTCCTCGCGGGCAGCACGATGGAGCGCGCCGGCTTCGACAGGAGGGTGACCGCCCCGGCGATCGCGGCGCTGACGGCCGCGGCGGTCGCCCTGGTCCCCGCGTTGCGGGACGCCCCCTTTCATTCCGCCTGGGCCGGGTTGCGCCCGGCCACCGGGGACGATCTCCCCGCCATCGGCCGCGGCGCGGCGCCGGGCCTGCTGTACGCCTGCGGCCACCTGCGCCAGGGGATCCTGCTCGCTCCGCTGACCGCCCTGGTGATCCTCCGCCTGCTGCGCGGCGAGGACCCGGGCTTCGACTTGACGGCTTTCGACCCCGGTCGCTTCCAGAACAGGGTCACCGGTGCGGGCCTGTCACCCGCTCCCTCTGTCGGCGCTCGTGCTCGGCGAGAAAATCCTTCCTGAGCTTTTCGACCAGTTCGTCGCGCCGGTCGTACAGCCTCTTCAGCGGGCGCGGCTTGACGCGTGACATCGCGTAGGCCACGAGCAGCGGCACCGCGATGGTGCTGTCGGTGTACACGACCACCGAATCGGTGAGTCGATCCGGGTCCACCTTGCCCCAGGAGACCGCCTCGGACGGCGTGGCGCCTGACAGCCCACCGGTGTCGGCGCGCGCGTCGGTAATCTGGATGAAGTAGTCGTGGCCGCGGTCGGTCAGCCCGAGGATCTCCTGGATCTGCGGCTCGGTCTGCAGAACGAAGTTCTTCGGGGATCCGCCGCCGAGCATCACCACGCCGCTCTTGCCGTCTCCCTGCCTGGCGGCGTACACGATGCCGGCGGTCTCATTCACGTCGCGCGACACATAGATGCGCGGGCCGGTGCCGCGCATCGCCAGCTCGGCGACGTTCATGCCGATCGACGAGTCGCCGGGCGAGGAGACGTAGCACGGCACGCCGGCGCGGTAGGCGACGGTGAGGACGCAGGTGTCCTCCACGCCCATCTCCTTCTCGCGCGCCGCCAGGTACCTGCCGAGCAGATAGTGGAGCTCGGCGGTGCTCATCTCCTTGTTGAAGGGCTTCTCCGCCATGATGGCGCGCAGGTAGTTGTCGGTGTCCAGCAGGACGTTATAGTCGAACAGGATGTCGTAAATCCGAATGACGCCTTCGCGGCGCAGGAGCGTGTCGTCCACGTCGTGCGTGCCGCGGTGCAGCGACATGCCGAGCCCGTAGTGCGTGTCATGGTACAGGTTCGCGCCGGTCGACACGATCCAGTCGACGAAGCCGGACTTGATGAGCGGGATGAGGCACGAGCGGCCGACGCCGGCCGGAGTGAGCGCCCCGGACAGGCTCAGCCCGATGGTGACGTCCTCCTGCAGCATCTTCTCGCAGAACAGGCGGCAGGCCTTCTGCAGACGCCCGCCGTTGTAGGCGAGGAACGTCTCCTCGATCAGCCGATCCACGGTCATTCCGCCGCGGATCGGATCCGGGTAAATCCTCTGGCCCGAAAGAAAGCTCTTCTTGTGAGCCATCCCCGCCCTTGCTGTTCGGTGATCGAGAGCGCGATTGCTTTGCGTGGCGCTGCCGCGGATCCTAGCACGCGCGATCCGGGGCGCGCAACATCGTGCGGGCTTTTACGCCGAGAACGAGGTGCCGCAGCCGCAGGTGGACTTGGCGTTCGGGTTGCTGAAGGTGAAACCGGTGCCGTTGAGCCCGTCCGAAAAATCGAGCGTCGTGCCGTTAAGGACGATCGAGCTCTTCTTGTCGATGATGATGCGCACGCCGCCCTGCTCGTAGACCTTGTCGTCCGCGCTCGGTGTCTTCTCGAACTGCAGCTTGTACGACATGCCCGAGCAGCCGCCGCCGACCACGGCGACTCTCAGGCCGTGGTCCCGCAACCCTTCCTTGTCCATGATTTTCTTGATCTGTTCCGCCGCCTTCTCCGTGACCTGAATCATCGTTCCTCCTTGACGTTTCTCACCGCCTCGAGAACCTGGCACCGCCGCCAGCCGCCTCGTACAGGGGCGAGAGGGCGCGCAGCCTCGTGACCGCGCCCTCGACGCGCTCGACGACGTAGTCGACCTCGTCCCGGGTGTTGAAGCGCCCCAGACCGAAGCGGATCGATGTCACCACCTGGTCGTCGGTCCTGCCCATGGCGCGCAGCACGTGCGACGGCTCCTTGCTGGCCGACGTGCAGGCCGAGCCGGACGACACCGCGATGTCGTCGAGGGCCGACATCAAGGCCTCCCCCTCCACGTACGCGAAGCTGAGGTTGAGGTTGTGCGGCAACCTTTCCACCGGATGGCCGTTGAGGGTCACGTCCGCGAGGCGCGCGGCGATCTCCTGGTGCAGCCGATCGCGCAGAGCGCGCAGACGGCGCGACTCCTCGGGCATCTCGGCCGCGGCGATCCGCAGGGCCTCTCCGAAGCCGACGATCCCGGGAACGTTCAGCGTGCCGGAACGCAGCCCGCGCTCGTGGCCCCCGCCGAACAGGATCGGCTCCAGCGCCACCCTCGGGTTCTTGCGCCGCACGAACAATGCGCCGACGCCCTTCGGTCCGTACGCCTTGTGCGCCGACATCGACAGGAGATCGACGCCCAGCGCCTGCACGTCAACGGGCACCTTGCCGACGGCCTGCGCGGCATCGCTGTGGAACAGGACTCCCGCCTCCTTGCAGATCGCCCCGATCTCCGCGACCGGGTGGAGCGTTCCGACCTCGTTGTTGGCGAACATGAGGGAGACCAGGACCGTGCGCCCGGTGATGGCACGGCGCACGTCGCCCGGGTCGACGCGGCCGTCGCGATCGACCGGCAGGACCGTGACGCGCGCACCGCGCGACTGCAGCCTGGCGACCGGGTCGAGGACGGCATGGTGCTCGGTCGCACCGGTCACGATGTGGTCGCCCTTCGATCTCAGTGCCTCGAAGGCCCCGAAGATCGCCAGGTTGTCGCTCTCGGTGGCGCCCGAGGTGAACACGATCTCCTTCGGATCCGCCCCGATCAGACGCGCCATGTGAGTGCGCGCGCGAGTCACCGCCTCCTCCGCGCGCCAGCCGAAGGCGTGCGTCCGCGACGCGGCGTTGCCGAACTCGGTGTCGAAGCAAGGCAGCATCGCCTGGACGACGCGCGGATCGACCCGGGTCGTGGCGTGGCTGTCCATGTAGACGGGCGTCCGGGTCATTCGCCGGCTCCTTCCTGCTTCACCAGGTCGTGCAGCGTGGTGCGCCCGAGGACCTCGGCGATCTTCTTCTGCACGGCCAGGACCGGCCTCCGGCCGTCGCAGGAGCCCGCGCGGCGGCACTCCTCAATCGACAGGTGCGCGCACTCGTGCGGCGGGACCGGGCCCTCCAGCGCCTCGATGATCTCCCACAGGGTGATCTGGGAGGCTGGACGCGCCATCTGATAGCCCCCCTTGATGCCGTGGTGCGAAGCGACCAGCCCGCGCCGCGCCAGCCTCTGGAGCAGCTTCGCCATGAGGGCCGGCGGGATGCTGTAACGGGCCGCGATCTCCCGGGCGCTGCGGTACTCCCCCGCGGGGGCCGAGCACAAGTGCCGGATCGCCAGAAAACCGTAATCAGTCCGTTTCGACAATCGTATCAACGTGGCTCCCCGGGCTGCAGGCCTAAATACGACATCTACTGTCGTATATTAAGGATTGCCGGCAGCCCTGTCAAGCGGGGAATGCGACACGGCCGACTCGGGGTGGCGTCGGGCATGATAGGAGCTGCGCACGAGAGGCCCGGCCTCGACGTGCCGGAAGCCGAGGCTGAGCGCCTGGTCCCGCAGCGCAGCGAACTCGTCGGGGTGATAGTAGCGCGCCACCGGCAGGTGCAGCAGGGTCGGGCGCAGGTACTGACCGACGGTCAGAATCTCGACGCCCTCGTCCGCCAGCCGGGCGAAGATCGCGCCCAGCTCATCCGCGCCCTCGCCCAAGCCGACCATCAGACTAGTCTTCACCAGTGGCCGTGCCGCCGGGCCGCGCCAACGGATGGCCTCCTTGAGGAGGCCGACGGACCTCTCGAAACGTGAGCCCGGACGCACCGTTGGATAGAGTCTCGGGACGGTCTCGATGTTGTGGCTGAAGGTGACCGGCCCCTCCGGCAGAATCATCCCGAGCGGCCGCTCGACGCCGCGGAAGTCGGAGGTCAGGATCTCCACTTCGCATTCGGGGTTGCGTCGCCTGACGGCCCGGATCACCGCGGCGACGTGCCCGGCACCGCCGTCGGGAAGGTCGTCGCGGTCCACCATGGTGATGACGGCGTGCCGCAGATCCAGGTGACGAACGGCCTCGGCAATGTGCTCCGGCTCCTGCGGGTCCACCGGACGAGCGCGGCCGGTCGCGACGGCGCAGAAGCCGCAGCTCCTGGTGCAGACGTCCCCCAGGACCATGAAGGTGGCGGTGCGGTCGCCCCAGCATTCGTAGATGTTCGGGCAGCGAGCCTCCTGGCAGACGGTGTGCAGCCCGAGACCCTGCACCATGCCCCGCACCAGGGAGAAGTTCGGTCCGGTCTCCAGGCGCATACGCAGCCAGGACGGTTTGGGTCCCGCCGCCACGGTCCCCGCGCTCCGGGGCATCAGGCAACCTCCTGCGCGGCCGTGCGCCGGGGCGGGGCCGCGGCAGCCGCGTTCTGTTCGATCATCTCCCGGCCGAATACGGCCGCGAACTCGGGGACCAGGGCCGCGACCACGTCCTCGAGGGGCACCGTGCGACCAAGAAGGCGCTGCATGGAGGTGACGTCGCGTGTCTTCAATCCGCACGGGACGATCAGGCGGAACCGCGACAGATCGGTGCTCACGTTGAGCGCGAAGCCGTGGGTGGTGACCCAGCGCGACAGGTGCACGCCGATGCTGGCGATTTTGCCGCCGCCCGCCCACACTCCCGTCAGACCCGCTATGCGGGAAGCGGCGACGTCGAAGTGGCCGAGGGTGCGGATCAGCGCCTCCTCGAGGTCGCGCAGGTAACGGGCCACGTCGCGGCGGTCCGGGGCGAGATCGAGAATCGGGTAGCCGACGAGCTGGCCGGGCCCGTGGTAGGTGACCTGACCTCCACGGTCGGTCACCGCCACGGCCACGCCCTGCGCCCGCAGCGTCTCTTCGGCGATCAGCACGTCCTCGCGTCGCGCGTTGCGCCCGAGCGTGATGACCGGATCGTGCTCCAGCAGGAGAAGACGCTCCTCGCCGAGCCCGGTCTTCAGGGCGCGGGCGCAGCCGTTCTGGAGGTCCGTCGCCTCGTCGTAACCGACCCGGCCCAGGAACGCGTGGACGCAGCGCCGCAAGCCCCGATCCTCAGACAATCTCGGTGAACTTCCCTTCCACGAGCGTCGACTTGATGTGCGCCATGAACTGGTCGGCCACCGCGCCGTCGATCAGTCGGTGATCGAACGACAGCGCCAGGAACACCATCGGACGGATGGCGATGGCGTCCTCGACCACGATCACCCGCTTCTGGATCGCGCCGACGCCGAGGATCGCCACCTGCGGCTGGTTGATGATCGGCGTGCAGAACAGGCTGCCGAAGATGCCGGGATTGGTGATGGTGAAGGTGCCCCCCTGCACCTCCTCCGGGGTGAGCTTCTTGGAGCGCGCGCGCTCCGCCAGATCGGTGACCACCTTGGCGATGCCGGACAGACTGAGGTCGTCGGCATGCTTCACCACCGGCACGATCAGGCCCCAGTCGAGGGCCACGGCGATGCCGACATGGATGTCCTTCTTGTACACGATGTTGTCGCCGTCGATCGAGGCGTTTACCTCGGGGAACGTCTTCAGCGCCTCGACCGCGGCCTTCACCATGAACGGGGTCGGCGTCAGCTTCACGCCGTGGCGCTCCTGGAAGGCCCTCTGGTTCTCCTCGCGCAGACGCATCACCCGGCTCATGTCGACCTCGAAGACGGTGGTGACATGGGCCGAGGTCCGCCGGCTCATGACCATGTGCTCGGCGATCTTCTTGCGCATGGGGCTCATCGGCACGACGGAGACACGCTCGCCGGGGGCGTAGACCGGCGCCGGCGCGGCGGCGCGCGCCGGGGTGGCGGCGGCGGACCGCGCCGGGGCCGCGGAAGCGGTCGCGGCGTCGCCCTCGAGCGCCTCGAGGATGTCTTTCTTGGTGACGCGGCCGGAGAGACCGGTGCCGCGGATGCGCGAGATGTCGACATTGTGCTCCTGGGCAATCTTGCGGACCACGGGTGAGGACCGGACCCGGCGGAGGTCCTCGACGGTCGCCCCTGAGCCGATCAGCGAGGCGGCCCTCGGGATCTCCCCGGCACCCGCCGCCGGCGCTCCGGCGAAGACCACGGACGCGGCCGCCGGCCGCGGAGCCATGTCGCGCTCGCGCCCGTCGGTCGGACCGCCCTGGCGCGACGGGGCCAGCCCCGCGGCGGGAGCCGCGGCGGGCGCGGCTTTCGCCGCCGCTTCGGGAGCGGGGGCTGTCTTCCCCGCCGCCACCGCGGTCCCCGCCTCCGACTCGATCTGCGCCACCACGGTGTTGATCGGGACGGTTTGGCCCTCCTGCACCTTGATCTCAGCCAGCGTCCCGGCCGCGGGCGACGGGATTTCCGCGTCCACCTTGTCGGTCGAGATCTCGAAGATCGGCTCGTCGCGGGCCACCTTGTCGCCGGGCTTCTTGAGCCACCGGGTGAGGGTCCCCTCCGCGATGCTTTCCCCCATCTGAGGCATGATCACGTCGACCCGCATCGTGTGCTCCTTCTCCTGAGTCCCTTCCATCTCCACCCGGGCTCAGCCGCGCGATGTCCAGCGTCGGCTGCAGCCCGGAGCTCTAAAAGGTGCGGACACCTAATAGGCCGCTAACTGTCTCGCGGCCTTGAGTATTTTCTCCTTGTTGGGGAGAAAGAACTCCTCCAGCGGCGGACTGTAGGGCACCGGCGTGTCGGGCGCCGTCACCCGCAGGACCGGGCCGTCCAGGTACTCGAAGACCTCCTCGTTGATGATCGCGGCGATCTCGCCCGCGATGCCGCCTGTCCGCGTGTCTTCATGGACCACCAGGACCTTCCCGGTCTTCTTCGCCGCGCTCAGGATCGCATCCTTGTCGAGAGGCAGCAGGCTGCGCAAGTCGACGACCTCCGTCTGCAGCCCGGCCTCGCGCGCCAGCACGTCGGCCGCTTCGAGCGCCTGGTACAGCATCGCCCCGTACGTCAGGATCGCCAGATCCTTCCCTTCGCGGCGGACGGCGGCGCGGCCGATCGGCACGATGTAGTCGTCTTTCGGGAGCTCCTCCTTGATGCGGCGGTAGAGGTATTTGTGCTCCAGGTAAATGACCGGGTCCTCGTCGCGGATGGCGGCCTTGATGAGACCCTTCGCGTCATAAGCCGTCGCCGGCGCGACGACTTTGAGACCGGGGGTGTGCACGAAATACATTTCGGGGTTCTGCGAGTGGTACGGCCCGCCGTGCACCCCTCCGCCGCTCGGTCCCCGGATGACGATCGGCACGCCGGCGCCCCAGCGGTAACGGTTCTTGGCGGCGAAGTTGGTGATCTGATCGAAGGCACAGGAGATGAAATCGATGAACTGCATCTCGGCGATCGGCCGCATGCCCATCAGCGCGGCGCCGATCGCCGCCCCGACGATCGCCGACTCCGAGATCGGCGTGTCGATGACGCGCATCTCGCCGAAGCGCTCCAGCATCCCCTCGGTGACCTTGAAGGCGCCGCCGTAGATGCCGACGTCCTCGCCGAGGATGAAGACGCGCTCGTCGCGCTCCATCTCCTCCCAGATCCCCTGCCGGATCGCCTCAACGTAGGTCGTCAGGGCCACGTGCGTCCCTCCACGCGGGCGGCCCCGGGGCCGCCTCTACTCATGATAGACACCCGTCAGGCACTCCTCCGGCTCCGGGTACGGCTGTTTCTCCGCCCAGGCCACCGCCTCGTCCAGCTCGGCCTCGATACGCGCTTCCATTTCCCGCAGCGCCGCCGCATCGACCAGTCTGCGCCGCAGGAGCTCGTCCTGGAACCGGCGGATCGGGTCCTTGCGCTCCCACTCGTCGAACTGGGCCTTCGGCACGTAGCCGGCGTCGTCGTGGGCGGAGTGTCCCGTCATCCGGAACGTGACGAACTCCAGGAGCGACGGCCGACCGCGTCGAAGACCGCGAACGGGTCGTTGCCGTCCGCGGATTCGCCGGGTAGGCCATAGCCGCGCGCCCGGTCGGAGACCTGCTTCACCCGCATCTGCCGGGACACGTGCGTCGAGTAGGCGTACTGGTTGTTGTTGCAGATGAACACCACCGGCAGCCTCTGCACCGCCGCGAAGTTGACCCCCTCATGCCAGTCGCCGCGGCTGGTGGCACCCTCTCCGAAAAAGCAGAAGGAAACCTGGTCTGTGCCGCGCAGCCTGAAGGTCAGGGCGCACCCGGCCGCGACGGGGACGCTGTCGCCGAGGTGCGAGATGAAGGCCACGAGCCGGTGCCTCAGATCGCCCATGTGCATGTTGCCGTCCCGGCCGCGCGTCAGCCCGGCGGCGCGACCCATGTACTGGGCCAGGATCCTCTGGGGGGACACGCCCTGCATGAGGAACACCGCCATGTCGCGGTGCGAGGGCGAGACGATGTCGTCCACGTCCTGTCCGCCGCCCCGTCGGATGTGCATGGCGGCCCCGACCGAGATCGCCTCCTGGCCGCGCCCCACGTAGACGCCGCCGACGATCTTTCCCTGGCGGTAGAGCTTCCGCTCGATGCGGAACTCCAGGGCGCGCGTCAGCTTCATGGAGTAGAGCATCTTGAGCAGCGCCGCGTCGTCCGGCGCCGGCAAAACCTCACCGGCCCGCGCCGGGACGGCGCGCAGGCCGCCCCCTCCCGGCCGGTGTCTGTTCCCCTCCTTCGCCAGCATCCGCGCCCTCAATCGCCCCCGGCGTAAACGCCCCGCAGCGTCTCCTCCGGCGGCGGGTACGGGCTGCCGAGCGCCTGTCGCGCCGTCTCGTCGAGCTCGGCCGCGAGGTTCTCCTCGACCGATCGCAGGTCGCCCTTCGTCGCGTGGCCCTGTTCGACAAGAAAGGATTCGAAGCGATCAATCGGGTCCCGCTGTTCCCAGGCGGCCACGATGTCCCTGGGCACATACCACATGTCGTCGTGCTCCGCGTGCCCCCTGCGGCGGAACGCCCGGCACTCCAGGAGCGTCGGGCCCCCGCCCCCGCGGCCTCTCGCCGCGGCCCGCTGCGTGGCCGCGTAAACCGCCAGGACGTCGGTCCCGTCGACCGATTCCGAGGCGATGCCGTACGCCGGGCCGCGCTCGGCCAGGCTGTCGACGGCGAACTGCCTGTCCACCGGGGTCGAGTAGGCGTAGCCGTTGTTCTCGACCACCAGGACGAGGGGCAGGCCCAGCACGGCGGCCAGGTTCAGCCCCTCGTGAAAGTCGCCGGTCGAGGTCCCGCCGTCGCCGATGTAGGTCAGCGCCACACGGCTCTCGCCGCGCATCCGCGCCGCCAGGGCGGCGCCGGTCATCACCGGGATCAGGGTGCCCAGCACGCTGATCGGCCCGATGATCGATCGCCCCGGGTCGTCGAAGTGGAGCGTGCCGTCCTTCCCCGCGGTGGGCGCGGCGTGCCGCGCCAGAAACTGCAGGAACAGACTCAGGGGAGGCACTCCGCGTACCAGCAGCGAGCCGATATTCCGGATCATCGGCGCCAGGAGATCGCCCGGCTCGAGGGCGCACGCCGTACCCACCGAGATTGATTCCTGGCCCAGGCTGCTGTACAGCCCTCCGACGATCTTCCCCTGCCGGTAGAGCGCTGACAATTGATCCTCCAGCACCCGGTTCAACCGCAGAAAGCGGTGCATGTCCAGGAGCCGGGCACGCGACAGTCCCGGGTTCCGCATCGGCTCGAGGGGCGGGGGCCGCATCCCGGGCGGGATGTCGCGCCGCGCCGCCGGGCCGTCTTTCGCCGGCGATTTCCGGCTCCTTCTGAGGACGGCGCTCATCGTCCCACCGTGACCGGGGCCGGCTTAAAGATGGATGCCGCGGGAAAGCAGGCTCAGCGCGGCCTCGCCCATCGCCTCGGACAACGTCGGGTGGGCGTGGATCGCCTGGAACAGGTCCTCGACCGTCGACTCTAGCCGCAGCGCCATGCCCCCCTCGGCGATCAGCTCGGTCGCCCTCGGCCCGACGATGTGGATGCCGAGAAGCTCGTCGTAGCGCTCGGCGCCGATCAGCTACACGAACCCTTCCTGCGTCGCCATGATGCGCCCCTTGCCGAGCACGGGGAACGGGAAGCGACCGACGCGCACCTTGTGGCCGCGCTGACGCGCCGTTTGCTCGGTGAGCCCGATGCTCGCAACCTCCGGCTCCGAGTAGGTGCAGTTGGGGACCTGATCGTAGTTGATCGGGGCGGGGTTCCTGCCGACGATCGACTCGGCCGCGACGATCCCTTCGTGCGACGCGACGTGCGCCAGGGCGGGCGTCGGCAGGAGATCGCCGATGGCGTACACCGAGGGCTCGCCGGTCCGCATGCGCGCGTCCGCCTGCACGAAGCCGCGCTCGATCTTCACCCGGGTCCCCTCGAGACCCAGGTCGTCTGTCACCGCGCGGCGCCCCACCGCCACCAGCAGGACGTCGGCTTTCAGCGTCTCTTTGCCGCCCTTCTCCGACTGCACCTGAACCTCGACCCCCTTGTCGGCGACTTTCACGCTCTCCACCTTGGTGCCGACGCGGACGTCGATGCCGCGCTTCTTGAACGCCTTGTGCAGCTCGGCCGACGACTCCTCGTCCTCGATCGGCAGCACCCTCGGAAGCATCTCGACGAGCGTGACGGCGCTCCCGAAACGCGCGTAGATCGAGGCGAACTCGACGCCCACCGCCCCCGCCCCGAGGATCATCAGCGTCCTCGGAACGAACTCGAGGGCCAGGGCCTCGGTGCTGGTGACGACGCGCGTGCCGTCCACTTTGAGCCCGGGGAGCATCTTGGGGACCGAACCGGTGGCCAGGACGACGTTCTTGGACGGCAGGAGCTGTCGGGCGCCGTCCCTGGTGGCCACCTCGACCGCCCCCGATCCCTTCAGCCGGCCGTGACCCTGGTACACGGTGATGCCGTTCTTCTTCATCAGAAACTCGATCCCCTTGGCGTCGCGGCGCACCACATCGCTCTTGTGCTTGTGGACCGCCGCGAGATCGAGCCGAACCTCACCGGTCTTCACGCCGAAGCGCCCGGCGTCGCGGGCCAGGTCCAGGACCTCGGCGCTGTACAGGAGGGCCTTGGTGGGGATGCAGCCGACGTGCAGGCAGGTGCCGCCCAGGGCGGGGGACTTCTCGACCAGAGCGGTCTTCAGACCGAGCTGGGCTGCCCGGATGGCGGCGACGTAGCCCCCGGGCCCGCTGCCGATGATGGTGACATCGAAGTTCGCCTGGGTGTCGGCCACCGTGACCTCCCGACGCGCGCCCGCGCGCCTCTTCGTGATCCGGCCCCGGCCGGATCGAGGGGCCCGCCGGTGGAGACCGTGTCGCGCCGAACGGCGTGGATTATAACCGCTCACGCGTCCGCGGCCGCCGGCCGGCCGGGCAGGGGTACCCGGCCGGCGGACCCGGGACGGACTTCGCCGCCGAAGTCCGAAGGCTCGCGTTCCCCGGGTGTCGCATCGTCAGCCGCCGTCCGTGTCTCGACTGCGTTTCAAGGGAGCGTTCATCATACACCGTCCAGCGACTCGTTGATCGTCGCGCCGGGGCGCCGGTATAATCGAGCCGTGACCTTGCCCGCGGCGCGATCCGCATCCGGCCCCGATTCCACCCGTGACGGCCGGCGCTTTCTTTCCCCGGCTCCCGAGGTGCGCATCACCAACGCCTTCGCCCGCGCCTTCGACAACGTGGTGGCGACGGCGAGAACGTGCTACTCGGGAAGCGGTATCGTGCCGGACGAGCAGATCCTCGGCGATCCCGCCGCGCCCACCGAGAAGCGCGAGGAGCGGAAGCGACGGCGCGACTCGCTGGCGCGGGACTTGTACCAGGCGGGGCACCATACGACGCTGCAGCACGCCCACTTCCAGTTCGCGCTGAGCAACGTCAGCCGGCAGTTCCTGTGGTCGTTCCTCCACAGCCATCCGTTCTACAACTCGGAGCAGGTAAGCCAGAGATACGTGACGGTCAAGCCGGGGACCTACGCGGTGCCTCCGCTGGAGAGCGGGGCGCTGGCGGTCTACCACGAGACGATCGGGCGCCAGCAGCAGGCCTACGAGGAACTGTGCCGCCTGCTGGCGGGGCCCGCGTCGAGCGCCTATTACGCCCGCTACCCGGCGCGCCGGCCTTACGCCGCGAAATACGACAAGGAGGTGCAGAAGAAGGCCCAGGAGGTGGCGCGCTACGTCCTGCCGGTCGCGACCTTCGCCTACCTGTACCACACGGTCAGCGGCCTCACGCTCCTGCGCTACTACCGTATCTGCCGTGAGCCCGACACACCCCTGGAGCAGCGGACGGTCGTCGGCCGCATGATCGAGGAGCTGCTGGCGCGGGAGCCGGCGTACACGGCCATTCTCGAAGAGCCGATCCCTGAGGAGGAGACCGCGGAGTACCGCGCGACGGCGCTTCTCGGCCGTGGCGAGGACGCCGGGCGCCGGGCGTTCCTGCAGGAGTTCGACCACGGGCTCGGCGACCGAGTATCGGTCCTGGCGGACTATCCTGCGAAGAACGAGGAGACGCTGGCGCGCGCGGTGCGCGAAGTGCTCGGTCTGACGGGCGAGCGGCTGCCCGACGGCGAGGCGATCGATCTGGTGATGGACCCCGGCCGCAATCGTCACCTGGGCGAGGCGCTCAATCTGACCACCCTGAGCAAACTGTCGCGCTGCATGGTCCACTGTCACTACACGTTCCGCAAGCGCCTGAGCCACACCGCCGATTCGCAGAACCAGCGGCACCGGATGACGCCGGCCTCGCGGCCGATCCTGCACACGCACCTGACGGCCGAGCCCGATTACGTGACGCCCCTCCTGGTCCTGTCGGACGAGCGCTGCCTGGAGCGCTACCGCGAGGCGATGCGGTCGGCCTGGGACGGGTTCGCCCGGCTGCGCGCCCTGGGCGCCGGGGACGAGTTCGCGGGCTACGTGCTGCCGAACGCCCTGGCGATCCGCTTCACCGAGTCGGCGAACCTGCTCGACCTGCATCACAAGCACGCCATGCGGCTGTGCTACAACGCGCAGGAGGAGATCTGGCGCGCCTCCCTCGACGAGGCGCTGCAGATCGGCGCGGTCAACCCGCGCATCGGGCGCTATCTGCTGCCGCCCTGCAACCTCAGGCTCATGGCCGGCACGCGCCCGATCTGTCCGGAGGGAAGGCGTTACTGCGGCGAGCGCGTCTGGACCTATCGTCTCCAGGATTACCGCCGCGTCATCTGAACCGATCCGCCATGGCTGAGCGCGTCGACGACACGACGATCCCCGTTCCGTCGCCCGAGGGGATGACCTCGGCGCCCCTCGCGCCGGACGGGGAACGGCCCGCGCTCGAGATCGTTCCCGGCCGGGTAAGCGGGCCGCTCGACTTCGGGGCCCTGTTCGGAAACGCCCTGTCTGTCGAGGTGGAGATCGGCATCGGCAAGGGACGCTTCCTGCTGGCGCAGGCCGAGGCGCGCCCGGAGGTGAATTTCCTCGGGATCGAGTGGTCGCTCAAATACCTGCGCGTCGCCAAGGATCGGGCGGAACGCCGCGGCCTGACCAACGTCCGCTTGTACCGCGCCGACGCCCGCCATGTGCTCGCCGACCTGCTTCCGGCCCGCTCGGTGTCGCGCGTGCACGTGTACTGTCCCGATCCCTGGCCCAAGAAGCGGCACCGCAAGCGTCGGCTGTTCACCGCGGCCACCGCCGCCCATCTGGGACGAGCGCTGGCGGCGGGCGGCTACCTCGATGTCTCCACCGACGTGCTGGAGTACTTCGACGAGATCCGCGCCGTCATCCCGTCGCACGCCGGGCTCGTGGAGACCGCCGATCCGCTTTTCCCGATCGACAGTCCCGAAGGCCGGACGAGCTACGAGGTGAAGTATCTCGCCCTGGGGCGGGTCATCCACCGCGCCAGCTACGCCCGGCCCGCCTAGGCTTGTCGGTCCCGGGCTGCTAGGGGATCTCGAGGATGATGTCCCCGGACTCGACGCGGACGGGGTAGCAGCGGACCTTCATCTCGGGATCGATCGGCGATTCCCCGGTGCGGACATCGAAGGTCCATCCGTGCCAGGGACAGGAGACGATCGCCGTCTCCTCGAGATAGCCTTCTCCGAGCGGCCCTCCCTGGTGCGGGCAGGTGTTGTCGATCGCGTGCAGGCGCCCGTCGATATTGAAAATCGCCACCACGTGCTCGTTGACCTGCACCACTTTGCTGCTGCCCGGCGGAATCTCGTCCGCCCGCCCGCAGCGCGCCTTGATCGGCATGGATCCCCCCTCAGCGGATCAGGTCATCCTCGATGTTGGTGCTCCCGTAACGCGCCCCGGTCGCCGCGGCCAGCCGGTGCGCCACGCGGGCGATCGCCCGGCGCACGCCAGGGGTCTTTTCGGGATCGGTGAGC
>QHXY01000164.1 GCA_003223145.1 Acidobacteriota bacterium | reverse complement strand
TCCGGGAACCTCCGCCGACGTCGAGGTCATCCTGCGTTCGGTCGAGAGGGTGCTGCGCATTCCGACCTACGCTCTCCTCGAGGGCGACCGGGTGCTGGTGTTCAACGGCGGGCATCTGGTGTCCCGGCAGGTGAAGACCGGCATGCGCAACTGGGAGTTTTCGGAGGTCCAGGAAGGCCTGAACGAAGGTGATCCGGTCGTCGTGTCGCTGGATCGCGCGGAGGTGAAGGAAGGGGTGCGCGCCACCATCCGCGACGAGACGGGCGCCCGGAAGGACGGGACGGGCAAGACGTGATCGAGCTGCGGGGGCTGACGCGCCACTTTCGTGTCGGCGATCAGACGGTGCGAGCCCTGCAGGACGTGAGCCTGACGATCCCCGACGGCGACTACCTGGCTCTCATGGGTCCGTCCGGCTCGGGCAAATCGACCCTCCTGCACATCCTCGGCTGTCTTGATCGACCGACGGGCGGCATGTATGCGCTCGACGGGCGCGAGGTCGGCTCCCTGCCGGAGAACGAGCTGGCGGCCGTACGCAGCCGCAAGATCGGCTTCGTCTTCCAGTTCTTCCACCTCGTCCCGCGTCTGACGGCCGCCGAGAACGTCGAGCTGCCGATGGTCCTGGCCGGCATGCGCCCGGCGGAGCGTCGCGCCCGGATGACGAAGGCGCTCGCCGCGGTCGGGCTGACGGATCGCGCCGCGCACAGGCCGGACCAGCTCTCCGGCGGTCAGCGTCAGCGCGTGGCCATCGCCCGCGCCACCGTGATGGGACCGTCGATCCTTCTGGCGGACGAGCCGACCGGAAATCTCGACCGGGCCTCGGGTCACGAGATCATCGAGCTCCTCGAGCGCATGAACGGCGGCGGGCTGACGCTGGTGGTCGTGACGCACGACCCGGAGGTCGGCCAGCGCGCGCGCCACATCCTGAAGCTGGTCGACGGCCGGATCGCGTCGGACGGCGGGTCACCATGAGCCTGGGAGATCTCATGGCCTTCGCCTGGCGGGCCTTGCGCGGTCACCGCCTGCGCACCATCCTCACCCTGCTCGGGATGTCGATCGGCGTGGGCGCGGTCGTCCTGCTGACCGCTCTGGGCGAAGGCGCGCGCGGGTACGTCACCAACGAGTTCATGGCCCTGGGCAGCAATCTGCTGATCGTCCTGCCGGGGAAGACCGAGACAACCGGCAACGCCCCGATCCTCGGCGGCACGATCCGCCCGATGACGCTGGAAGACTGCGAGGCGATCCAGAGGCGCGTGCCGCGTGTGCGGCGGCTGGCGCCCCTGTCGGTCGGCTCGGCCCGGGTCGGGTACGGCGAGAGGCGCCGGGAGGTGACGGTCCTGGGCTCGACGCCGGAGCTCCTGCCGGTGCGCCACCTCGAGATCGCCGTCGGACGCTTCCTCCCCGACGTCGATCTGGATCGCGGCGCCCCCGTGGCGGTCATCGGCCGCACGGTCCAGGAGGAGCTGTTCGGCGGCGCCAACCCGCTGGGCCAGCCGATCCGGATCGGGGACTGGCGGTTCCGAGTCGTGGGTGTCATGGCCGCCAAGGGGCAGTCGCTCGGGCTGAACATGGACGACGTCGTCATCGTGCCGGTGACCAGCTCCATGCGCTTGTTCAACCAGCCCTCCCTGTTCCGCATCCTGATCGAAGTCGGGGCGCACTCGGAGATCGACCAGGCGCGGCGCGAGGTCCTGGGCGTCCTCCGGGAACGTCACGAGGGCGAGGAGGACGTCACCGTTCTCACGCAGGATTCGGTGCTGGGCGCCTTCGACCGGATCCTCGGCGCCCTCACCCTGGCGCTGGCCGGCATCGCGGCAATCTCGCTGTCGGTCGCCGGGATTGGCATCATGAACGTGATGCTGGTGTCCGTGTCCGAGCGCACGCCGGAAGTCGGGCTGCTGAAGGCGTTGGGAGCGCCCCCGCGTCAGATTCTCAAGGTGTTCCTGGTCGAGGCGGTGATGCTGTCGGCGGCCGGCGGACTCCTGGGTCTCCTGATCGGATACCTGGGTTCTTCGATCCTGTCCCGGGCCTTTCCCGCCCTGCCGGCGCACCCGCCGGCGTGGGCGGTGAGCGCGGCGGTGATCGTGTCGCTTCTCGCCGGGGGGCTTTTCGGCGTGCTGCCGGCGCGCCGCGCGGCACGTCTCGATCCTGTCCTTGCCCTGGCGGGGCGCTGACCGGCGCTGACGGAGGCGGGCGTCATGCGGGCGATCGATCTCATGAGACTGTCGTGGGGCGCCGTCGCGGGACATCGCCTGCGCTCGTCGCTGACGATGCTCGGCATCGCCATCGGCATCGCCTCGGTCATCCTGCTGACGTCGATCGGTGAGGGCATCCGCGTCTACGTCCTGAGCGAATTCACCCAGTTCGGCACCAACCTGATCGGGATCAACCCGGGCAAATCGAACACCAGCGGCGGCAATCCGACCGCCATGGCCGGCACCATCCGCAAGCTGACCATCGAGGACGCCGAGGTCCTGCGGCGCATCCCCGAAGTCGACGCGACCATGCCGGTCTCCTTCGGCAACGCGCGCGTGGAGCACGGCGAGCGGGGGCGCAGCGTGCTCATCTACGGCGTCACCTCGGAGGTGCCGCGCGTCTGGAAGTTCGCGGTGCGCCACGGCCGCTTCCTCCCGGAGGGCGATCCGCGCCACGGCTCGCCCCTCGTCGTCCTCGGAATGAAGCTGAAGCGGGAGATCTTCGGCGACGACAACGCCCTCGGGGAGCGCGTGCGTATCGGGGGCCGCCCGTTCCGCGTCATCGGCGTGATGGAGCCGAAGGGCCAGTTCCTCAATCTGGATCTCGACGACACGGCCTTCGTCCCGGTGTCCGAGGCGATGCGCCTGTTCAACCGGGACGATCTGATCGAGATCGACGTGGTGTTCCGCAGCGCCGCCGCCGGCGACCACGTGGTCCGGGAGATCCGGCGCGTCATGATCGACCGGCACCAGGGCGACGAGGACTTCACCATCACCACCCAGGAATCGATGCTGACGGTGCTGAACCGCATCATCGGGGTGGTCACCTCGGCGGTCGGGGCGATTGGCGGGATCTCGCTGGTCGTCGGCGCCATCGGGATCTTGACCATGATGTGGATTTCGGTGAACGAGAGCACCGCCGAGATCGGCCTGCTGCGCGCGCTCGGCGCGCGCCGCGGCCAGGTTCTGGCGCTGTTCCTGCTGCAGGCCGCCCTCCTGGCGACCGCGGGAGGCGCCTTCGGCGTCCTCGCGGGCATCGGTGTCGCCCGGACCCTCCGGCTTGCCCTGCCCCGTCTGCCGGTCCACACGCCGATGCCGTACGTCATCGCGGCCCTGGCTCTTTCGTTCGCCGTCGGCCTCCTGAGCGGGGTCCTGCCGGCCCGCCGCGCCGCGGGGCTCGATCCCGTCGAGGCCCTGCGGGCCGAGTAGCGATGGATCCTGAATCTACCGGGCGTCGTGGAAGATGACGCCGAGGGAGTAGCGGGTTCCTGAGCGGAGCCGGCTGACGCCGTGTCGCATGGCGGCGCGATAATAGCCGCGCGTGCCGTGCACCGGGCGCTCGCGCGTCGTGAACACGATGAGCTCGCCCTGCCCGAGCGCGATGGCCTCGCCGCGCGACTGCGCGCGCGGGCGCTGCTCGACCAGCAGGAATTCGCCGCCGGTGTAATCGACCTCGCGGCGGCTCAGGACGCACGTGAGCTGCAGCGGGAACGTGACGTCGCCATAGACGTCCTGGTGCAGGCAGTTGTACCCGCCGGTTGTGTAGCGCAGGAGGAGCGGCGTCGGCTTCGTCTGGCCGCGACCGCGGCAGGCGGCCAGAAAACCGGCCAGCGTCGGCGGGAAGGGCCGGCGCGACCCGAGGGCCTTCATCCATTCGTTCGCGATCCGGGCGAGGCGCGGGTAGGCGCGGGTGCGCAGCTCCTGCACGAGGGGCGGCAGGGGATCGGCGAAATATTTGTACTCGCCCGCCCCGAAGCGCAGGCGCTCCATGTCCACCCGGCTGCGAAAACGGGAGTCATCGCGGTAGAGCGCGATCAGGGCGGCGCACTCCTCCGGCGACACCAGCGGTGCGCCGGTCCTGGCCCAGCCGCACTCCCGGAGCGATGCCTCGATGCCCGCCGCTCTCTCAAGCCGCCGGCCGGCAGACCTTGCACGGGCGGTAGCCGACCGAGCGCGCGTCCGCCACGGTGGCGAACACCACGCGGTGGTCATCACGCATGCGCCGGCCCGCGGAACAGCCGACGCGGCAGACGATGCCGGTCGAGGAGCAGCCCTCGAGGATCGGGGTCGAATTCTCCAGCCCGAGCAGACGGCTCTTCATGTCCAGCCCGAAGGCGTATCCTCCGAGCCCGCCGTCGCTCCTCAGCACGCGATGGCAGGGGACGAGGATCGGGACCGGGTTACGGCCGAGGGCGGTGCCGACGGCGCGGCGGGCGTCCGGGCGGCCGATCGTCCGTGCGATCCACGAGTAGGATCGCGTCTCGCCGAACGGGATGCGGTGCGTCAGCACCAGCACCTTGCGCTGGAACGGGCGCGCGCCGGTGAAATCCACCGGCAACGAGAAGAACGCGCGCCGGCCCCGAAGGTAGTCGAACAGCTCCTGACGGGCCCGGCTGATCAGCAGCTTCGCGGCGCGGGACGCCGGCGGACGCGCGCGTCCGCCGGGCCGGACCAGGCTGATGCCGCGCCCGGTCGCCTCGATCGCCACCTCGCGGGCGAAGGTCTCGGGGTCCCAGCCGTCCCGCAGCTTGTCGAGCACCCGCCGTCCCAGATCGGCCCCGGCCGGCACCGGGCGGAAGTACTCCAGCAGCATCTCGTCGATCGCGTCGTGCGTCACAGCGCTTCCTTCGGTCATCGTTCGACTCCTTTCATGGTCGCGGCCGTCGCGGCTTCGGCCGGGGCGCGCCGGCGCCCGCGGCCCGTGATCTCGGCTCGCAGGATTGACTTTCCGCGGGCGAGCTGGCTCTTCACCGTGTTGAGCGAGATACCGCGGACGCGGGCAAGCTCCTGGTACGACAGTCCGTCCACGTAACGCAGGGCGAGCAGCATCCGAGCCTCGCGCGGCACCCGGGCGAGCGCCCGCCGCAGATCGAGATGTCGCCCCGGG
>QHXY01000161.1 GCA_003223145.1 Acidobacteriota bacterium | reverse complement strand
CACGCGCGCGAAAAGCTCGACGAGGTGAAGGCCAACATCCTTGGTCTGGTACTGAATAACGTCGACCTCGAGGCGGGTCATTACGGCTACTCGCACCACCGTTATTACGGCTACGGGATTGAGGAATCGGAGAAGGTCCAGAAGGGCCGAGCGGGAAAGAAGGCTTGAAGCTCATCATCCAGATCCCCTGCTTGAACGAAGAGGCCACCCTGTCCGTCACTCTTGGCAGCCTGCCTCGCACGCTGCCCGGAGTCGACGCCGTCGAGGTGCTGGTGATCGACGACGGGAGCACGGACGGGACGGCGGAGGTGGCCCGGCGCATGGGGGTCGACCACCTGGTCGTGCTGCCCCGGCATCAAGGACTGGCCGGGGCATTCCGGGCCGGCCTGGAGGCGAGCCTGATGCTGGGGGCCGACATCATTGTGAATACGGACGCCGACAATCAATACGACGCCCGCGATATCGAGCGTCTGGTGCTGCCGATCCTGGAGGGCAGGGCCGATCTGGTCGTGGGAGATCGGCGGGTGCAGGGGATTCGGCACTTCTCGATCATCAAGAAGCTGCTGCATCGCCTCGGAGACCGGGTGATGGAGCGGCTCTCCGGCATCGAGCTGCTCGATTCCACGAGTGGCTTCCGGGCCTACAGCCGGGAGGCGGCGCTGCGGCTCAACGTCTTCTCGAAATTCACCTATACCCTGGAGACCCTGATCCAGGCCGGCAAGAAGAACCTGACGGTGGCCCACGTGCAGGTCAGGGTCAACGAGAAACTGAGAGAGTCGCGTCTGTTCCCGGGCCTCTGGTTCTACCTGAAACGGTCGGCCAGCACCATGGTCAGGATCTACTCGATGTACGAGCCCCTGAAAGTGTTCTCCTATCTGGGGGCCCTGGTCGGCGGAACCGGAGCGGTGCTGCTGCTCCGTTTCCTCTACTACTTCCTGACCTCCGGGGGGCCCGTCGGCAAGCTGCAGTCTCTGCTGGCCGGCGCCATCCTGGTGGCGATGGGGCTCATGCTGGGTCTGATCGGAGTCGTCAGCGACCTCATCGCCGCCAACCGGCAACTGGTGGAGGACATCCAGTACAGAGTTCGCCGGATGGAGCTGGGAGGCGCCCGGCCGGCGGGGGAGAGAGCCGAGGAATCCGCTCCGGAAACCGCCCGTCCGACAGCGGTGGCGGGAGGGAAAACGTGACCTCCAAGAAGATCCTCCTGACTGGCGGAGCCGGATTCATCGGATCCCACCTGGCATCGGCCCTGGCCGAGCGGGGTCATCGGGTGCGGGTGCTCGACATCATGGATCCTCAGGTCCACGGCGTCGTTCCCCACAGGCCGCAAGCTCCAGGGGTCGAGATGATCAAGGGCGACCTGCTGGATGCAGGAGCGTTGAGCCATGCTCTGGAGGGGGTGGAGGTGATCTTCCACCATGCCGCCGCCGTGGGCGTGGGACAGTCGATGTACGAAGCGGCAGACTACACGCGTGTCAACAGCCTGGGAACGGCGATGCTGATGGAGAAGGTCGCCAAGGCGGGCTCACGGGTCGAGAAGGTGATCGTGGCCTCCTCGATGTCGATCTACGGAGAGGGGCGGTATCGCTGCACCGTCTGTGGACCGGTGGCGCCGGAACAGCGCGGTCGAAAGCGGCTGCTTTCCGGAAAGTGGGAGCCGGCCTGCCCGGGCTGCGGCCTGGATCTGACGCCACTCCCCACCGACGAATCCAAGCCGCTGAGCCCCACCTCGGTGTACGGGGTGACCAAGCGAAGCCAGGAGGAAACCGTGCTGGTGATGGGAAAGTCCTACGGGATTCCGGCCGTGGCGCTGCGCTACTTCAATGTCTACGGTCCCGGCCAGTCCCTTTCCAACCCGTATACCGGCGTGGCGGCGATCGTTTCCAGCCGTCTGCTCAACGGCAAACCGCCCTGTCTCTTCGAGGATGGGGAACAGGGACGCGACTTTGTTCATGTCAGCGACATCGTTCAGGCGAACCTGCTGGCCATGGAGAAGGACGAGGCCGATTTTCAGGCCCTCAACGTGGGCACGGGAGTACGGACTTCCGTGCGGGAGCTGGCGCGCGGTCTGACCCGCAGACTGGCTCCGGAGAATAACGTGGCACCGAGGATTCTTGGAACCTTCCGGGAAGGCGACATTCGGCACTGCTACGCCGACATAACGCAAATCCGGACCCGGCTTGGATACGAGCCCAGAGTGCTGCTGGAGAAAGGTTTTGACGATCTGGCTGAATGGGCCAGGGTCCAGAAGCCCCTGGATCGATTCGATGTGGCCACCGCGGAGCTGGTCTCCCGGGGGCTGGTGATCGGAAGCTAACGAGGAGAGAGATGGCGATGTTCAGAGCATTGGTGACCAACCCACCCTGGCCCGGAGACGGCTATGGGGCGAGAGCTTCGGTCCGGTGGCCGCACAAGCGGAAGGACAAGAAACTGGAGTATCCGATCTTTCTGTCCTACGCGGTGGCGCTGGCGCGACAGGCCGGGATCGAGACGAGCTTCCTGGACGGGGTCTGCGACGAGCTGGGGATCGAGCCCTACGCCGCCGAGGTGAACCGGCTGGCGCCCGACTTCATCGCCATGGAATGCTCCACGCCGTCCATCGACCACGACCTGAGCTCGGTGCGCCGGATCAAGGAGCTGCGGCCACGAACCTTCGTGGCACTGATGGGCTCCCATGCGACTTATTTCCACCGGCAGCTTCTGGAGCAGCACCCGGAGGTGGACGCCATCATCCGGGGTGAGTTCGAGATCACCATCCGGGAAACCGCGCTCGCCCTGAAGAACGGCACGCCCCTTTCCGAGGTGGCTGGCCTGACTTTCCGGGAGGGACCTTCGATTCGGGTCAACGCGGATCGGCCGTTCGATTTCGACCTCGACAGTTGGCCCTACCCGGCCCGGGACATCGTTCCCATCGAGAAATACCAGACCGCCCAGTACCAGGGCACGAACGGAACCTTCATGCTCTCCAGCCGCGGCTGTCCCCATCGCTGCACGTTCTGCCTGTGGCCGGGCACCATGGTGGGACGAGACTTCCGGGCCCGCAGGCCGGAATCGGTGGTCGACGAGATGGAGCATCTGGTGACGAGATACGGCGTGGACGACATCTACTTCGACGACGACACCATGACCATCGATCGCGAGCGCATCCTCGAGATCTGCCGGCTGATCCAGGAGCGCGATCTCAAGGTCCACTGGATCGCCATGGGTCGGGTCGACACGGTCGACGAGAAGCTCCTGACCGAGATGCGCAAGGCAGGCTGCGACAACATCTATCTGGGCGTGGAATCGGGATCGCAGGAGATTCTCAAGCGCCTCAAGAAGGGAATCCAGCTCTCCCAGGTCGAGCGGGCGTTCCGGATCGCCAGGAAGGTCGGGATCAAGACCCAGGCCTTCTTCATGCTGGGTGGCCCCGGTGAGACGAAGGAGACCCTGAAAGAGACCATCGATTTCGCGGTGCGCATCGATCCCGACAATGCGCAGTTCGCCGCCGCCGTTCCCTACCCCGGAACCGAGATGTACGAGGAATCCCTGCGCAAGGGTTACCTGAAAGCGAGCAGCTGGGAGGACTACGCCGCCCGCGACATCGTGCTGGAAACCGAGACCCTCTCCCGGCTGGACCTGGAGAAGGCTCGTCTGGAGGCCTACCGGAGGTTCTACCTCCGCCCCCGCTTCATCCTGCGCACGGCGCTGAGACTGACGAACGTCCGGGAGTTTCGCCGCGTCCTCCGCGGGACCCTTTCCATCGCCAGCCGGCTGGTCTACTTCTCCAGGAACGTGAGGCGGAAGGTGAGAGGCACGCCCTCCGGCGCCCTGGAGAACGCCTGAAGATGACCGTCTGCTACTGGGGAACCTACGACGTCGAGTATCCGCGCAACCGGACGCTCATCGCGGGATTGCGGGCCAGCGGGGTCGAGGTGCGCGAGTGCCACTTTCCGCTCTGGAAAGACAGCACGCAGAAACTGCGTCATGCCCGGTCGGGGTGGATCAGACCGGGACTGCTCCTCCGCTTGGCGCGCGCCTACGGGTCCCTCGCGGCGCGCTTCCTGACGTCGCCCCGGCCGGACTTCCTCTTCGTGGGCTACTCGGGGCACTTCGATGTCTTCCCCGCCTGGATTCTCTGCCGCCTGCGGCGAGTGCCGCTGATTTTCGATGCTTTCCTGAGCCTCTACGACTCGCTGGTCCTGGATCGGGACGCGGTGGCCCGAGACGGTCCGAAGGCAAAGTTCCTGGCCTGGGTGGATCGGACCGCATGCCGGCTGGCGGATAAGGTCCTTCTCGATACGCAGGCCCATGCGCAGTTCTTCCGCGAGGCCTTTGGTGTGCCCGCGGAGAAATTCTGGGTGCTGCCGATCGGCGCCGATGACCGGGTTTTCCACCCCGGAGCAGAGCAACCGCGCAACGGGCGTCCCTATACCGTCCTTCACTTCGGGCGCTACATTCCGTTGCACGGCCTCGAGACGGTGGTTCACGCGGCCAAGCTCCTGGAAGAGAAGAACGCCCCGTGCCGTTTCCTGATGGTGGGCGATGGAGAGGAGAGGGGCAGGATCGAGGCTCTGGTGACCCGGTTGGGAGTGCGTTCCGTGGAATTCAGGGAGCCCGAACCGCCGGATCAACTGGCCGTGACGATTCGGGAGGCCGACCTCTGCCTGGGGGTTTTCGGTGAGACCGGGAAGGCTTCCCGGGTGGTTCCCAACAAGGTCTACGAGGCCATGGCGGCGGGGAAGCCCGTCATCACCGGCGATTCTCCCGCCGCCCGGGAGTTCCTGACGAACGGGGTCGACTGCCTCCTCTGCCGGCGTGGCGATCCCAGGGCGCTCGCGGAAGCCATCACGAGACTCAGAAACGACGGCGCTCTGGCTGAAAGGCTGGCGCTCGCCGGTCGGATGCGGTTTCAGGAGAAGGCCTCGCCTTCGGTGATCGGGCGGGAGCTTCTGGAACGGCTGGAGGAGTGGACAGGAAGGCATGAGCATGCGGCCTGATCGGCCCACTCGAGCCGAGTGGAAGTGGGTCCTCGTTCTCGTCGGCCTGGCGCTGACGCTGCGAGTGGGATTCGTCCTGCTCGAGCAGCCGGGGTTCTACTTCGAGGATTCCCTGGACTACGACCATGCCGCACGGTCTTTTCTCGAGACCGGACACTTCGATGCCCGGTACTACCGCTTTCCGCTTTACCCGCTCGTGATGGCGGCGAGCTACGGAGTGTTCGGCCCCGCGCTGACTCCGCTACGTATCATCCAGGCCATCTTTGGGGCAGGGACGTGTCTCTGCATCTGGGTCGTGGGACGGCGCTTGTTCGGGATCCGTGCCGGGCTTCTGGCGCTCTTTGCGTCCGCAGTTTTCCCCGTTCACATCGTGCTGACGGGGATCGAATATCCTGTGGTCATCGGTACGTTCCTGATCTGGTGGGTCCTGGCGCTCCTGAGCCGGGACAACACGGGGACGGTCAACGACTCCGTTCGGCTGGTGCTGGCTGGAGTTGGTGTCGCC
>QHXY01000162.1 GCA_003223145.1 Acidobacteriota bacterium | reverse complement strand
GGCGTGTTCGATCCGGCGGCGCTGCACCGGGCGGGCCGCCCGGTCGTCCTGGTGCAGAACTCCATCCACGCCGGCGAGATGGACGGCAAGGACGCCTGTCTGGCCCTGCTGCGCGACGTGGCGATCACCAGACAACGGGCCGCGCTCCTCGACAACGCCGTGCTCGTCGTCATTCCGATCTACAACGCCGACGGGCACGAGCGCTTCGGGCCCTCCAACCGGATCAACCAGAACGGGCCGGAGGAGACCGGCTGGCGCACGCAGTCGCGCAATCTGAACCTGAACCGCGATTACATGAAGGCCGACACGCCCGAGACGCGCGCCTTCCTGCGCCTGTGGAACAGCTGGCTGCCCGACCTGTTCGTCGACACGCACGTCACCGACGGGGCGGATTTCCAGTACGACACGACCTACGGCATCGACACCGGGCCGGACGTCTTCCCGGCGCTGGCCGAGTGGAAGCGCGCGGCCCTGGCGCCCTACATCGAGACTTCGGTGGCGGCGGCGGGGCACGTCGTCGCCGCGTACCTCAACTTCAAGGACGACCTGGACCCGTCGCAGGGCCTGACGATCGCGCAGGACGTGCCGCGCTTCTCGACCGGCTACGTTAATCTTCAAAACCGGCCGGCCCTGCTCCTCGAGACGCACATGCTCAAGGACTACAGGACACGCGTCCTCGGCTCGTACGAGTTCGTGCGCGCGGTCCTGGAGGTGGTGAACCGGGACGCCGGCCGGCTGGTCGCCATGAACCGCGAGGCCGACGCGGCGACCATTGCCGCCGGGAAGCAGTTCGACGCCACGGCCCGGTTCCCGCTCCGCGTCGAAACCGACGGCACAACGGCGCCGTTCGTCTTCCGCGGCTACAAATCGACCATGAGCCAGAGCGAGATCTCCGGCGGACGTCGGATCGAGTACAGCCGCGAGCCGATCGAGATGACCGTGCCGCGACAGACCAGCCTGAGAGTGTCGGTCGCGGTGGCGCCGCCGCTCGCCTACATCGTGCCGGTGCAGTGGACGCCGGTGATCGACGTGCTCGAAGCGCACGGGCTGCGTATGGAGAAAACGGCGCGCGCCTGGGAAGGGGAGGTGGACACCTACCGCTGCGACGGCGTCCGGTGGTTCGAGCATCCGTTCGAGGGACGCCAGGTGCTGTTCTCCTCCGGCGAGGGAGGACCCCGCTCGCAAGCCTCCGCGGGCCACTGCGTCGCCGTGCGCGAGAAGCTGGCGTTCCCCGCCGGCTCGGCCGTGGTGCCCCTCGATCAGCGCGCCGCCCGGGTGGCGATCCACTGGCTGGAGCCCCAGGCGCCCGACTCGGCCGTGGCGTGGGGCTTCTTCAACGCCATCTTCGAGCAGAAGGAGTACGCCGAGTCGTACGTGATGGAGAAGGTGGCCCGCGACATGCTGGCCAAGGATCCCCGGCTGAAGGAGGAGTTCGAGCGCCGCCTGGCGGAGGACAAGGAGTTCGCCGCCAGCCCCGAGTCGCGGCTCGCCTTCTTCTACCGGCGCTCGCCCTGGTGGGACGCGCGCCTCGGTCTCTACCCGGTCGGCCGGCTCACTTCACTTGAGGGGATCCCCCTGGCGCGGTCGCGGTAGAATACGGACCATGATGCCGCAGGCCCAGGCGCTGACGACGCGTTCCATCCGTGAGCTGGTGGACGGGTTGTGCGCCATCCCGGTCGCGGCGTTCACGCGCGACCAGGTGCTGCGGGAGTTCGGCCGCACCGTGCTGGACCCGGACTCCATGCGGCCGTTCATGTTCTTCCGGCGCAGCCACTACACCCGCAACCTGATCCACCGCAACGAACTGTTCGAGGTAGTGGCAATCGGCTGGGAGGCGGGGCAGGCGTCCGCCATCCACAACCACCGCGGGCAGGAATGCTGGATGGGCGTGCCGGTCGGCCGCCTGGAGATCCGCAACTACCGCCTGGCGGCGCAGGATCCGGTGACACGCACCTGCCGTCTCGAGCCGTCGATCCGCTACCTCATCGACCCGCGGCACCCCGCTGCGGTCGACCCGGCGGAGCCGATTCACTCGGTGCACAACCTCGCTGAGTTCGGCGCCCGCGCGGTCTCCGTGCACGTCTACTCTCTGCCGTTCGACTCCTGCGAGGTCTACCAGATCGAGCAGGGGCGCTATCACGACGTCCCCCTCGGATACACCACCCGGTTTGGCGTCCTCTGTCCCGGCGAGCAGGCCGAGGCAGTCTGAACGGGGCTACCGAAAGAGCTGCGCCTCGGCCCGTTGCAGCTCGGACGTCGCTTCATCCCATGCGTCGTAGAGGTGCGCCAGCTCGACCTCGACGGACTTCCTTTCCTCGCCGAGCTTCCTGGCCATTCCGGGCTCCTTGTACGTTTCCGCCGAGGACATGACGGTCTCGAGCTCCTTCAGACGGGTCTCCAGAGGCAGGATCTCGGACTCGAGGACGGTGATGCGCTCGCGGAAGGAGCGCAGCTCCCGGTTGCGCCGGTTGCGGGCCTCGGCGTCGGCGCGCCGCTGCTCCCTGCCGGACGGCCAGACCGCGGGCCCGCGCTGCGCTCCCGGCCCCGGGCTCGGCGGCGTCGGCGCGGCGACCGGGACGCGCGCGGTCGCGCCCTCGCCGCCGGGCGACGATCGCGGCCGCCGCGCGGCGCCCCCGCCCCCGACCGGTTCGACGGGAGCGCTGCCGCGAGCGGCCGCCCGGTAGTCGTCGTAGCCGCCCTCGTACAGAAGAAGCCGTCCGTCGTCGAACGCGGCGACCCGCGTCGCGACCTTGTTGATGAAGTAGCGGTCGTGCGACACGAACAGCAGCGTCCCGGCAAATCCCGCCAGCGCGTCCTCCAACGCCTCGCGCGTCGGCAGGTCGAGGTGGTTGGTCGGTTCGTCCAGGAGCAGGAAGTTGCCGGGGTCGAGCGTCAGGCGGGCCAGGGCCAGCCGGTTCTTCTCGCCGCCGCTCAGGACCTCGACCCGTTTGAACACGTCGTCGCCCGAGAACTGGAAGATGCCCAGGAGCGACCGCAGCTGCCCGGGGGCCTTGGCCGGGGCCCAGGCCTGCATCTCCTCCAGCACCGTCCGCCCCGGCGTCAGGGTCTCGAGCACGTGCTGCGCGAAATAATGCAGAGCCACCTTGTCGCCCAGCTCGACGACCCCGCTCTCGGCGGGGAGGCGACCGGCGACGACCTGGAGGAGCGTGCTCTTGCCGCAGCCGTTCGGGCCGACCAGGGCGATCCGGTCACCGCGCCAGATCTCCAGATCGAGCCCCTTCAGGACCTGCCGATCTCCGAACGACTTGCGCACCGCGGACAGGAGCGCCACGCGCTGGGCCGAGCGCGGCACGGGGGGAAACGAGAAGCGCCACGTCTGCTCCCCGGCCATCACCTCGGTGCGCTCCATCTTCTCCAGCATCTTCAGACGGCTCTGCACCTGGCGCGCCTTGGTGGCCTTGTAGCGGAAACGCTCGATGAAGCGCTCGACCTCGGCCACGCGGTGCGCTTCCGAGGCCGCCTTCTTGATCGCCAGAGCGCGCGTCTTCTCCTTCTCGGCGCGGTAGCGGTCGTAGTTGCCGGCCCAGACCGTAAGCGTCCCGTCGTGCATCTCGGCGATCGAGGTCACCGTGCGATTCAGGAACGTCCGGTCGTGCGACACCACGACGAGAGCGGAGGGGACGTCGGAGAGGAAGTCCTCCAGCCAGGCGACCGCCTCCAGGTCGAGATGATTGGTCGGCTCGTCGAGCAGCAGGTAGTCGGGGCGGCGCAGGAGCAGGGCGCCGAGCGCGGCGCGCATACGGTAGCCACCGGAGAACTCGCGCAGCGGCCGCGCGTGGTCCTCGGGGCCGAATCCCAGCCCGCCGAGGATCGCCTTGGCTCTCGCCTCCAGCTCGAACCCGCCCGCCGCCTCGAACCGATGCTGGAGATCACCCGAGCGGCGCGTCAGGCTCTCCTGCCTCCCGCCTGTGGCGGTGGCCATCTCGTGGTGCAGCCGCTCGATTTCCTTCTCCATCGCCAGGATCTCCGAGAACGGCTGCAGGAGCGCCTCCAGCACGGTCCCCTCGGCGAGACGGGCCCCTTCCTGCGGCAGGTAGCCGAGCGAGGTGCCGCGCGCGATGTCGACGGTCCCGCCGTCCGGCTCTTCGGCCCCCGCGATCAGGCGCAGGAGCGTCGTCTTGCCGGCGCCGTTGGGGCCGACCAGCCCGACCCGCGCGCGCGGCGGCACCGCCCAGTCGACGCCCTTCAGGACCTCGTGGACGCCGTAGTTCCGCTTCACTCCCTGCAGGCGAATCACGCGCTCAGTCTACACAGAGGCACGTGATCGCTTCAACGCGCGCGCCTTTCGGGATCTCGCCTCGCCGGCGCGCGGCGGCGCGGCCTGCGGCCGCCGGGCACGGGTCCAGTTCGCTGCGCGAACCTCCCCTCTCCTCGCCGCGCGCCGCCCACCGCGCTGGGAAGCGCGCGGCGGGGCCCCGGCGCGCGGTCTCGGAAGGCCCGGCGGCCGCAGGCCGCGTCGGCGCGAGCCGAGGGTCCGCCGTGCCCGTGCCGCCCCCTCGCGGGGCCGACACGATCTCTAGGGCACGACCGGCGGCGAGTAGGGCAGGGTCAGCGCGAGCAGCCAGCAGAGAAGAAAGACGATCGGGACATGGAACAAGAGCTGCAGCATCGAGTACCCGGCAAGGTCGCGGGCGCGCACGTTCAGGATGCCCATCAGCGGCAGCATCCAGAAGGGGTTGATGAGATTCGGCAGGGCCTCGGCGGCGTTGTAGATCTGTACGGTCCAGCCGAGGTGCACGTGCCAGGCGTTCGCGGCGGCCATGACGTACGGCGCCTCGATAATCCACTTACCGCCGCCTGACGGGACGAATATTCCGAGAACGGCCGAGTAGAGGGCCACCACGAGAGGAAACGTTCCGCGCGTGCTCATCCTGACGAACAGGTCCGCCATCAGGGGCTTGATCGCCGTGTTCGAGATGATCCCGAAGATACCGGCGTAGAACGGGAACTGGATCAGCACGCCCGCGGTCGCCGGCACGGCCCGCCCGACCGCCCGCAGGAACGAGGCGGGCCGCAGGTGCAGGAGCAGGCCGAGCGCCAGGAAGGCGAAGTTGAAGTTGTTGAGGTCGAGGGCCGCCACGATGCCCTTGTCGCGCAGCTGCAGGGCGAGGAACGCCAGCATCAGGACGGCGATCGCGACGCCCAGGACGGGGTTGTTCTCGAGTCTCTCGGCGGGCGTCGCGGGCGGCCGAATCTCGCTCGTCTTCGCCTCGAACTGCACGCCCATCGCCGCGGCGGTGCGGGCGCGCCCCGCGGCGGGGCAGGAGAGGTAAGCAACGGTCACCGAGACGGCAATCAGGACCGCCGCGACGATCAGGCTCTGCCACAGGAAAATCGTCCGGGACAGGGGGATGACCCCGGTGATCGGCAGGAGCCTCTCGGGGATCGACGAGCGGGTCGCCTGGAGCAGCGCCGCCGACGACGACAGACCGAGGGCCCAGACGCTCCCCAGCCCCAGGTACGCCGCGGAGCAGATCGCCCGGTAATCGATCCCCTCGATGCGCCGGGTCACTTCGCGCACGAGCAGACCGGTGAACACCAGGGACAGCCCCCAGGACAGAAGGGACGCGGCCATCGCGAAGAACGCCACGAACGCCACGGCGCCGCGTGGCGTCCGGGGCACCCGCGCCAGCCGGACGATCAGCCGAGCCAGCGGCGGCGAGCCGGCGACCACGAACCCTCCGACGATCACCAGCGCCATCTGCATGGTGAACGGGACCAGGCCCCAGAAGCCACCGCCGAACTCGGCGACCAGGCGCAACGGTCTCTCGCCCAGGACCCAACCGAACAGGAACACGAACAGGACGGCGGCGAGTGCGAAGACGAAGGCGTCGGGAAAATAACGCTCGCAGACGCCGGCGATGAACGCGCCGGCGCGCGCCAGCGGCGCATCGGTGGAGGGCGCTCTCTCGATCTGGCCGGCAGCTGTCAGCGGCTCACCGCGGCCAGGGGGGTCGCTCCGGCCGTGCGCGGATTGTATTACAATGCGGCGCGTGGAAAAGCTGCACGAAAGCCTGCTGCACCTGGTGGTCGAGACGTCCTCCAACCTGCCCCCCGACGTGCGCCGCGCGATGGCGCGCGCGCTTCGCACCGAGGACCCGGACACCCGCGCGTCGCAGGCGCTCCAGGTCATCGCCAGCAACATCGACATGGCGGCCGGCTGCGAAGGTCCGATCTGCCAGGACACCGGCTGGCCGACGTTTCTCGTGACCACCCCTGCCGGCGCCGACCAGATGATGATCGAGGACGCGATCCGCCGGGCGATCGCCGAGGCGACGCAGCGCGGCAAGCTGCGGCCCAACTCGGTCGATTCGCTGACGGGAAAGAACACCGGCGACAATCTCGGCCCCGGCACGCCGACGGTCCACTTCCGCCAGTGGCGGCACAACGACGAGATCGAGGTGCGTCTGCTCCTCAAGGGGGGAGGGTGCGAGAACAAGAATATCCAGTACTCACTGCCGGCCGAGCTCCCCAACCTGGGGCGCGCCGACCGCGATCTCGACGGGGTGCGCAAGTGTCTCCTGCACGCCGTCTGGCAGGCGCAGGGACAGGGGTGCAGCGTCGGCGCGATCGGTGTGGGCGTCGGCGGCGACCGGACCAGCGGCTACGAGCATGCCAAGCTGCAGCTGTTCCGGACGCTCGACGACGTGAACCCGGATCCGCGGCTGCGCGAGCTGGAGGAGTACATCCTGAACACCTCCAACGCACTCGGCATCGGCACCATGGGGTTCGGCGGAGGCGTGACTTTGATCGGCTGCAAGATCGGGGCGATCAACCGATTGCCGGCGTCGTTCTTCGTGTCGGTCGCCTATGACTGCTGGGCGTTCCGCCGCCTCGGCGCCGTTCTCGACGCCGGGACGGGTGCGATCCGGCGATGGCTGTATAAAGATGACGCGCCGATCGAGCCGATGGCCGTGTCGGAGGGCTTCGCGCGCACCGGGAAGGAGATCCCGCTGCGCGCGCCCGTGAGCGAGGCGGACATCCGCGGCCTGCGCGTCGGGGACCTCGTCCTGATCAGCGGAGTCATGTACACCGGCCGGGACGCGGTGCATCATCATCTGATGCGGCACGCTCCACCGGCCGACCTGCGCGGGCAGATCCTGTACCACTGCGGCCCCGTCGTCCTGAAGGAAGGCGTCGGCTGGCGCATGACGGCCGCCGGCCCGACCACCAGCATCCGCGAGGAGCCGTACGAGGCGGAGATCATCGGGCGGTACGGCCTGCGGGCGGTGATGGGCAAGGGTGGAAAGGGTCCGAAGACGCTCGCGGCGCTGCAGGAGCACGGTGCCGTTTATTTGAACGCCATCGGCGGCGCCGCCCAGTATTACGCCCGCTGCATCGAGGCCGTCGAAGGAGTCGACCTGCTCGAGTTCGGCCTGCCCGAAGCGATGTGGCGCCTGCGCGTCAAGGAATTCCCCGCCATTGTCACGATGGACGCGCACGGGAACTCGTTGCACGCCGATGTGCAGAACGCCTCCGCCGGCGTGCTCAAGACCTTCGCCACCCCCGTGTTCGTCTGAGAGGGCTGCCGCGCGAGCGCTACTCGGACTGCCGGGCGGCGATGAGACGGTCGAGCTCGATCCTCAGGCGGGAGAGGACCTCGTCGTAGGCGAAGGTCCCGATCGTTTCGGATTTGCGCTTCAGATTGACGTGAGTCGGCGCGCACCACAGTCCAAGGTCGGCATCGTCGGTCTCACCGGGGCCGTTCACCCGGCAACCCATCACCGCGATGGTGACGGCGTGCTCGCGCGCGTAGGCGGTGACCTCGCGCACTTTCTCCGCCAGGTCGACGAACGCCTCGTTCTCCACCCGCGAGCAGGAAGGGCAGGAGATGATGTTCAGCCGCCTGCCCAGGTTCTCGGGAACGGATCGGTAGCGCCGGTGAGCGATGTCGTCCAGGATCAGCCGGCCGGCGGCGATCTCCTCGCCCTTGCGGTCGTTGGGGAGCGTCAGCGACACCCGGATGGTGTCGCCGATGCCGCGCGAGATGAGCTGCTCGAAGGCGATGCGCGTCTTGATGACGCCGTCCGGCGGCAGCCCCGCCTCGGTGACGCCCAGGTGCAGCGGCACGTCCGGGCGGTCGGCGGCGAAGCGCCGGTTCGCGTCGATCACCTTGACGGGGTCGGAGTCCTTGAGCGACACGCAGTAGCGCTGGAAGCCGAGATCGTCGAGCAGGGCACAGTGCTCCTCGGCCGAGGCGACCATCCCGGCGACCGAGTCGCCGGCGAAGCGGCCTGCCACCTCCGGGTCGATCGAGCCGCAGTTCACCCCCACCCGGATGGCGCAGTCGTGCCTCGTGGCCAGCTCGGCCAGGAACGCCACCTTGTCCCGCACCGGCTTCTCCTTCTCGTGATGGTACAGGTGGCCGGGGTTGTAGCGGATCTTGTCGACGAACGGCGCGACCTGGGCGGCGAGGCGGTAGTTCTCCTGAAGGTCCACGGACAGGCTGGCCGCGGTGCGGGCTCTGATGGCCGGCAGCGCCGCCACGTCGCGCGCGCTGTCGACCGCGATGCGCACGATGTCGGCGCCGGCCCGCTCCAGATCGACGACCTGCCGGACCGTCGCCTCGACATCCCAGGTCTTGGTGGCGCACATGCTCTGGACGGCGATCGGATGGCCCGCGCCGATGATTCATAACAGGGCGGAGCCGCGCGTCACAAGGAAGCGGCGCCGATCAGTCGCGGCCGTAACGGCGCCCGGCCCCAGCCCGCACACGGCCGGCGCGCAGCTCCTCCAGCGGATAGAAGGTGTCGCGCCAGCGCACCCCGCCGCGAGCCAGCGTGCGCAGGGCCGAGTTCCAGGCCGCGCCGATGAGCAGCAGACCGGCCGCCGGGTACAGGAGCGACAGCACCATCGGGTTCCCACCGTAGCGCCGCGTCTGCAGCCGCAGGGCGCTCCAGACGACGGTGGCCTGCGCCACGAACGGCAGCCACGCCAGAAGCGCCAGGCCGGGGCGGCCCGACGAGACGGCCGGCGTCCCGACCGCGCCGGTGATCGCCGGCCCGAGCAGCAGGCCCAGGGCCGCCAGGCTGAAGACCACGAGCTCCGCGATTGAATAGTTGAAGCCGGCGAAGAGATTTTTCTCCAGACCGCGCGCCACGTTCAGCACGCCCCGGTGCCACGGGCAGCGGACCATGCCGGCGCCGTCGAAGAAGCGCTGGCGCGCCCCGCTCTCCTTCAGGAGCCTGCCGAGCTTGAAATCGTCGGTCGGG
>QHXY01000160.1 GCA_003223145.1 Acidobacteriota bacterium | reverse complement strand
GACCGTCATCGCCCTCGTCGCCGTCCAGACGAACCAGTGGCCCCGCGCCGCCGACCTGGCTCTCGAGTTCCGCCGGCGGGGACTGCCGGTGCTCGTCGGCGGCTTCCATGTCAGCGGCATCCTCGAGCTGTTCCCCGGGCCGACTCCCGAGCTCCAGGAGCTCCTGGACGCCGGCGCGACCCTGGTGCACGGCGAGATCGAGGAGTCCTGGGGCTCGATCCTGAAAGACGCTCTCGAGGGACGCCTGCGGCCGCGCTACGACATCCACGAGCGCCCCGGTCTGGAGAACGCGCCGCTGCCGCACATTCCACCGCGCTACATGCGCCGCTTCGCCTACCCGCACATGGCGACGGTGGACGTGGGCCGCGGCTGCCCGTTCGACTGCTCGTTCTGCTCGATCATCAACGTGCAGGGGAAGAGGATGCGGCACCGCGACCCGACCGCGATCGAGCGCGCGGTGCGCGACAACTGGAAGCGCGGCATCGACTACTACTTCTTCACCGACGACAATTTCTCGCGCAACCCCTGCTGGGAGGCGGTGTTCGACGGTCTCATCCGGCTGCGCGAGAACGAGGGGGTGCGCATCGACTTCATGATGCAGGTCGACGCGCTGGCCTGGAAGATACCGCGCTTCATCGACAAGGCCGCGCGTGCCGGTAGCAGCCAGGTGTTCCTCGGCATGGAGTCGATCCGGCCGGCGAACCTGAAGGCCGCCGGCAAGAGGCAGAACAAGGCCGCGGAGTACCGCGAGATGATCGGCGCCTGGCACCGCGCCGGTATCGCCTGCCACGTCGGCTATATTCTCGGCTTCCCCGACGACACCCCGGAAACCATCGCGCAGGACGTGCGCGATCTTCTCGAGGTCCTCGATGTCGACCAGGCCTCGTTCTTCATGCTGACGCCGATTCCGGGGTCGCACGATCATCTCGAGATGGTGCGGAAGAAAGTACCGCTCGACGCCGACCCCGGTGACTACGACTCGTTCCACCCGGTCATGCGTCACCCGCGGATGACCGGTGCGGAGTGGCTGGCGGCCTATCGCCGGGCCTGGCGCGACTTCTACTCCTTCGACGCCATGCGCCGCGCCCTGCTGCGCGCGAACCACCGGACCTACTGGGGCCTGTTCAAGAACTACCTGTGGTATCGGGCGGCGATGATCGAGGACGCGCACCCGATGATCACCGGCTTCCTGCGCCTCAAGGATCGGACGCAGCGGCGCCGCGGTTCCGCGGTCGACGGTCGGCTCGCTCATCTGCGGCGCCGCCTGCCGGAAGTGTGGGGGCAGCTGCGCGCCTACGCCCGCCTGCTCGCGGAGATGCAGGACCTGTGGCTGCAGACCCGCCACGTTGCCCCGCCGTCGCTGGCGTCCCGCCTCAGTCTCCCGGCCCTTCCGGTGCGGGCGCGGCGTCACGTGGAGCCGTCGCCGCCGCCCATCGCCGCTCTCGCCTGCACCGCCGCCTTCGGACTGGCGCTGGTCGCAGGACGGACCAAATGACATTCGTCCCGCTCACGGCGTCCGCGGGTCCGGCCGGCGGAGGCACGTGCTAGGATGGCCGACCCGGACGAAAGCAGCCGAGAAGGAGGTCGCGCATGGATGACATCAACGCCTGTCTTGAGCTCCTGTTTCGCTGGATCCACGTCGTAGCCGGCATCGCGTGGATCGGGCACCTGTACTTCTTCAACTTCGTGAACAGCCAGGTCGCCAAGACCTACGACGCCGATTCGAAGAAAAAGGTCATCCCCGAGCTGATGCCACGGGCGCTGTACTGGTTCCGCTGGGGCGCCGCTTACACCTGGGTCACGGGCTTCCTGCTGGCCGGCATGGTTTATTATCAGGGCTCGAATTTGCTGCCAGCGGATTCCTCGACGAGCTTGGGCGCCGGCATCGGCTTGTCGCTTCTCCTGATCGTCGCCGTATTCTTCATCTATGACGCGCTGTGGAAGGCGATGGCCAAGAACGAGCAGGGCGGCGTGATCGTGTCCTTCGTCCTCGTCGCTGTGCTGCTGTGGGGCCTGTCGCGGGTGTTCGCCCCCCGGGCGGTCTACATTCACCTCGGCATGCTGTTCGGCACCATCATGGCGATGAACGTGTGGATGCGGATCTGGCCGGCGCAGAAGAAAATCATCGCGGCGGTCAAGGCCGGCACGGCACCCGACGCGGCGCTTGCCGCGATGGCCGGGCTGCGCTCGAAGCACAACACCTACATGTCGGTGCCGCTCGTCCTCTCGATGGTGAGCAACCACTACCCGACCGTCTACGGCAGCCCGCACGGCTGGGTCTTCCTGGTCGTCCTGGTGGCGATCGGTTGGGGGTTGACCAAGCTGCTCTACATGAACGCGGCGCGGCCCGCCCCGGCCAAGTACTGAACCACGCTCGGGCCGTGGAGCAGGCCGTTACGCCTGGTCTCCGTACACCGTGAAGTGCCAGGACTTGCGCGCCTCGCCGCTCAGGTCGGCCATGACGTGCTTGACGTTCGTGTACTCCTCGAACGAGTAGCGCGACAGATCGGAGCCGAACCCCGACTTCTTCACGCCGCCGTGCGGCATCTCCGAGGCGAGCGGCAGGTGGTCGTTGATCCACACCTCGCCGAACTCCAGCTCGCGGGAGACGCGCAGGGCGCGCGTGACGTCCCGGGTCCAGACGGATGAGGCAAGGCCGTAATCCACGCCATTGGCCTTCTCGATGATCTCCTGCTCCTGGTCGAACGGCATCACCACGACGACGGGGCCGAAGATCTCCCGCTGCACCACCTCGTCCTCATGCTTCGCCTTCGCCAGGACGGTCGGCTGGTAGTAGAACCCGGGGCCGTCGAGCGCGCGGCCGCCGGTTATGACCTCGATCCCGGCCTTGCGGGCCCGGTCCACGAAAGCCGCCACACGCTCACGCTGCTCCTTCGAGATCAGCGGCCCGATGTCGGTCGTCGGCTTGAGCGGGTCGCCGACGCGGATCTTCTTGACGTGCGCGACGAACTGGTCGACAAAATCGTCGTAGCGCTTCTTCTGCACGTAGATGCGCGTCGCCGCCGTGCAGTCCTGGCCGGTGTTGACGTAGCCCGCGACCACCGCCCCCTGCACCGCCGCGTCGAGATCCGCGTCCTCGAACACGATGAACGGCGCCTTGCCGCCCAGCTCGAGGTGCAGGCGCTTCACGGTGGATGAGGCCTGCTCCATGATCTTCTTGCCTGTCGCCGTGTCGCCGGTGAGCGAGATCATGTTCACGTCCTCGTGCCGGCAGATGGCGCCGCCGACCTCCGCGCCCGGTCCGGTGACGACGTTCAGCACCCCATCGGGGAAGCCGGCGGCGAGCGCCGCCCGCGCGATCTCGATGGAGGTGAACGGGGTGCTCGAGGCCGGCTTCAGGACGACGGTGTTCCCGGCCGCCAGAGCGGGGCCGATCTTCCACGCCGCCATCAGGTAGGGGTAGTTCCACGGGGCAATCGATCCGACCACGCCGACCGCCTCGCGCCGGATGAAGCTGGTGTAGCCGGGCGAGTACTCTCCGGCCGCCGTCCCGTCCAGGACGCGCGCCTGCGCCGCCATGAACCGGATGTTGTCGTTGGCGAACGGCAGGTCCGAGTTGAGCGACAGCTTCATCGGCTTGCCGGTCTGGCTCGTCTCCATCTCGGCCAGGCGCTGGACGTCCTTGTCCAGCGCGTCCGCCAGCTTCAGCAGCAGCGCGCTGCGCTCACCCGGGGTGATGCGCGACCATTTCCTGAAGGCCGCTCGCGCCGAGACGACGGCCCGGTCGACGTCCGCGGCCGTCCCCTTCGGCACGCTGCCGACCGGCTTCTCCGTGGCGGGGTTGATGACGTCCATCCGTTGGCGGGAGGCGGACTCCACTTCCTTGCCGTCGATGATCATCTTGAGCTCAGTCATTGCGGGTCTCCTGCGCGATCCCGGGACAGGAACGCGGTTCCGGAGGATCGGGGGCGCGCTCCGGGACGCGTGTCCGAGTGATGATGACCGGTCGCGATGGGCCCAGTCTAGCAAAGATCGCGCTGCTGGAGAAGCCGGGCCCAATCGGCGAGATCGAGCGGGCCATCGACCGTGCGAGGGCCGGCCCGGGAGCCCGGCCCCGTCAGACCGGAGTGGCGGTCTTCCTGAGCGGGCTGAAGAACGGCAGGTCGACGACCGTCGCGCCCGCCTTGTGGCGCACCGCCTCGACGGTCAGCTCCATCTCCAGGCGCTTCCCGGTCGCGGCGTGCTCCGACGACAGGCTTGCCAGGGCGATCATCTTCTTGAGGAGGGGCGACCAGGTCGACGAGGTCGCCTTGCCGGCCTGGCTTCCGCCGGCGTACACCGGGACGGCGGTGCGGGAGGCGGTGCTCGGGACCGACGGTGTCAGCCCGAATTCCTCGTAGTGCTTCTCGACCTCGGTCCAGTCGATCTCCAGCCCGACCAGACGGCGCTTCGGCCCGCGGCGGTTCTCCTCGGCGAGCGCCCTGCGCCCGATGAAGTTCTCCTTCTCGAGGTGC
>QHXY01000159.1 GCA_003223145.1 Acidobacteriota bacterium | reverse complement strand
AGGAGCGGCGTCCCGCTCTCGGACGTCTGATCGCGCTGCACACGGCGCGCTGGGGGGGATACTCCAGGGCTTTCCACACGCCAAAGCATCTGCGCTTCCACGAGGAGATCACACGGCTGGCGTGCCAGCGGGGCTGGCTGAGGTTCTACACCCTCTGGCTCGACGGGGAAGCGGTCGCGGCCCTGTACGGCTTCCGCTACGGGTCGGTGTTCAATTTCTATCAGTCGGGGTTCGACCCGCTGTACGCGCGGTACAGCACGGGTCTGGTGACCATGGGTCTCACCATCGAGAACGCCATCGGGGAAGGGGTGGAGGAGTTCGACCTGTTGCAGGGAGTGGAGCAGTACAAGGAGCACTGGGCCCGGGAGGTCCGCCCGCTCGGACGGCTGGAGTTCTATCCGCCTCGCGTGCGCGGGCTGGTCTACCGGCGCGCCGCGGAGCTGAGCCGGGCAGCCAGGAGGGCGGCGCGACGGATGCTTCCCAGAAAGATCGCCGACCGGATCGCGACGAAATGCGAGCTGGCCACAAGGAGCTGACGTCGTGACGCGTCGCATGCTCAAGACGGCGATCGCCTGCGGGCTGCGCTGGAGCGGAGCAGGTCTCCTGAAGCGGGCCCTGGACGGCCGTTCTCGGATGCCCTGGATCGTGGCGTACCACCGGGTCGTGGAGGACTTCGCGGCCAGCGCGCGCCACTCGATTCCGGCGACGCTGATCAGCCGCGCCATGCTGGAGCGCCACCTCGAGTGGATCGGGCGCCGTTTCGAGTTCGTCCCGCTCGACGAGATCGAGTCCCGTCTGGCGGGCGGCGGGGGTTTCCGCAGGCCGGCGGCGGCGCTGACCTTCGATGACGGATACGCCGACGTGTACGAGCAGGCGCTTCCGCTCCTGAAGACATGGGGAGTGCCGGCGGCGATCTTCGTGGTGACGGACCTGATCGGGTCCTCGCAGATCCCCCTGTACGACCGTCTGTACCTGGCGCTCGTGCGCGCCTGGGACGAATGGCCGTCACCCCCGGAGGAGATGGAGCGCTTCGCCCTGGCGCTGGAGATCCGGGCGGGCTGGCGGCACGGACCGCGCGCCGCCTCGGACCCTTTGCGGATGGTGCTGCACCTGCTGGAGACCCTTCCGCAATCGGAGCTCGAGCGTCTGGCCGTGTCTCTCGAGCGCCAGATCGGTGTCGATGCCGAGAGGCAGCGCGCGCATCGTCCCTTGACCTGGGAGATGATCCGGGATCTGCAGCGCTCGGGCTTCACGATCGGATCGCACAGCCGGACGCATTCCCTGCTGACCAAGGAGGGCGAGGACACGGTCCTTCAGGAGACCCTCGGCTCCCGGCGCGATCTGGAGGCGCGGCTCGGCGTCCCGGTCCGGCACTTCGCGTATCCGAACGGATGGTTCAACGCCGCCACGATCCGGGCGGTGGAGGCGGCGGGATACCGCTGCGCCTACACCTCGTGCCGGCACAGGGATCCGGCCCATCCCTTCCACACGCTGTCCCGTACCCTGCTGTGGGAGAGATCGAGCCTGGGGCCGTTCGGGCCCTCTCGATCACTGGAACTGACCGCGCGCGTATCGATGGACTCGACGCTCAGACCCGCCGCCGTCCTCATGTCGGGCCGCCTGGCCGGCATCGTGGTCGCCTTCTGCATCCCGGTGGTGCTGGCGCGGGTGCTGGACCAGACGGCCTTCGGGACGTACAAGCAGCTCTTCCTGGTCTATGCGACGCTCTACGGAATCGCCCAGGTCGGCATGGCGGAGAGCCTGTTCTACTTCCTGCCGGCCGGACCGGAGAAAGCCGGCCGCTATGCCCTGAACTCCCTTCTCGTCCTTTCGGGCGCCGGTGCGGCTTGTCTCATGCTGCTCTGGGCCGCCCGGACCCGCGTCGCGGCGTGGCTCGGCAACGACGCGCTGGCGGCCGGTCTCCCGTGGATCGGTCTCCACCTGGCGCTGATGCTGTCCTCGGCGGCTTTCGAGATCGTCCTGACCGCCCGCAAACGGTTCGCCGCCGCCGCCGCGGCCTATACCGCCTCCGACATGGCCCGCACCGCCCTGTTCCTGGTGCCGGTGCTTCTCCTGAAGCGCCTCGAGGGCCTGCTGCTCGGGGCGGTGTTGTTCGCGGCGCTGCGGCTGGCCGCGGCGTTTCTTGTCCTGAAGCGGGAGTTCGGCGCCGGCCTGCGGACGGACCGGGCGCTGCTGCGCGACCAGCTCCTCTACGCGATGCCGTTCGAGCTCTACGTCCTGGTCGAGGTCCTGCAGTCCAACCTGCACCAGTACGCCATCTCCATGCACTTCAGCCCGGCGATGTTCGCCGTCTACTCCGTGGGGTGCCTGCAGGTGCCGCTCGTGGACCTGGTGGCCGGCTCCACCTGCAATGTCATGATGGTGAGAATGGCCGAGGACGTCCGGGACGGCCGGATCGGTGCCGCCCTGAGCGCCTGGCACGACACCATCCGCAAGCTGGCGCTGGTCTTCTTCCCGATGGTCGGCCTCCTGCTGGTGAACGCGCGCGACCTCATCGTCCTCCTGTTCACGGAGCGCTACCTGGCCGCGGCACCGATCTTCATGGTCTGGACCGCGGCGTTCCTGCTCATGGCGTTCCCGGTCGACGGGGTGCTGCGGGTGTTCGCCGACACGCGCTACCTCCTGCTGGTCGGCGCGATCAAGCTCGCGATCATCGCGACCCTGGTGCACTGGTTCATCGTCGGCTTCGGCCTCCTGGGCGGCGTCCTCGTCTCGCTCCTGGGGACGGTCGTCGGAAAGACCCTGGCTGTGGCGCGGGTGAAGCGCCAACTGAACGCAGGCCTGTGGGACCTGCTGCCCTGGTCGGGTCTGGCCTCGACTCTCGGCTGCGCGGTCGCCGCCGGCCTGCCGGCGCTTCTGGTCAAGGAGGGGCTCGCTCACCGCCCGCTCCCTTCGATGGTTCTGACCGGACTGGTCTACGCCCTGACCTATGCCGTCCTGATCGGCTGCCTGCGCGCCTCCAGGCTGCGCCGGCGCCTGGTGTCGATGCTGGAGGGAAGCTAGATGTGCGGCATCGCCGGCATCGTCGGCCTCCGCGGGCAGCCCGTCGAGGGCAGCGAGATCCGATCGATGTGCGCGGTGATGGCGCACCGCGGGCCGGATGACGAGGGTCTCTACCTCGGCAACGGGGTGGGGCTGGGCATGCGGCGCCTGAGCATCATCGACCTCGAAACGGGCCATCAGCCGCTGTCGAACGAGGACGGCACGATCTGGGCGGTATGCAACGGCGAGATCTACAACTTCAGGGAGCTGCGCGGCGAGCTCGAGCGTCGCGGGCACGTCCTCTCGACCGGGTCCGACTCCGAAACCATCGTGCACCTGTACGAGGAGCACGGCGCGGGCTGCGTGGAGAAGCTGCGCGGCATGTTCGCGCTGGCCGTGTGGGACGAGCGGCGCAGGCGGCTGCTCCTGGCGCGGGACCGGCTGGGAATCAAGCCGCTGTACTACGCCGAGGCCGACGGCAGGCTGATCTTCGCCTCGGAGCTGAAGGCGGTCCTGCAGCCGTCAGGCGTGGAGCGGCGCCTGAGCTGGGGAGCCCTGGGTCACCTGCTCACCAGCCTCTGCACCCCTGCGCGCGACAGCATCGTCGAGGGCGTGCGCAAGCTCGAGCCCGGCCACCTGCTGGTCGCGGCCCCGGGCCGGCCGATCCGGATCGAGCGGTACTGGGACGTGAGCTTCGGACCCGCGGGTGTGCGCGGCGAGGAGGAGATCGCCGAGGGCCTGCGCCAGCGCCTGGAGGAGTCGGTTCGCCTGCATATGGTGAGCGACGTGCCGCTGGGGGCGTTCCTGAGCGGCGGCATCGACTCGAGCGCGGTCGTGGCCACGCTGGCGCGTCTCTCCCCGTCCCCGGTGAAGACGTTCTCGATCGGCTTCGTCGAGGAGGACTTCAACGAGCTGCGCTACGCCCGCCGGGTCGCGGAACGGTACGGCACCGAGCATCACGAGATGATCGTCACGCCGGACGTCCTCGGCATCGTGGATGATCTCGCCTGGTATCTCGACGAGCCGTTCGGCGACTCCTCCGCCATCCCGACCTACGTGGTGTCGAAGCTCGCCTCGGAGTTCGTGACCGTCGTGCTCTCGGGGGACGGCGGCGACGAGCTGTTCGCGGGCTACGACAAGTACGTAGTCGAGGGGCGGGAGCGTCGCTACGACGTCCTGCCGGGCCCGCTCCGGCGGGCGATCGGGCTGGCCGCACGCCTGATGCCCGACGGCGCGCGCGGGCGGGGCCGCCTGCACCATCTGTCCCTGACCGGCGCGCCTCGATATCTCGCTGCCTCGACCCTGTTCCGCGCCGCCCAGAAGCGGGCGCTGCTCCGCCCCGACGCCTACGACAGGTTGTCACGTGAGGACCCCTGGCGGGACGAGGCGGTCTGTCTGGCGCGCGCCGGCGGAGACTGGCTATCGGCCCTGCAATACCTGGATCTCAACAGCTACCTGCCCCTCGACATCCTGACCAAGGTCGACCGGATGAGCATGGCGCACGGCCACGAGGCGCGCGTCCCGCTGCTCGACCATCCCCTGGTGGAGTTCGCGGCCGCCATCCCGGCCGAGCTGAGGTTGCGGGACGGCGTGACCAAGTCGATCTTCAAACAGACCATGCGAGGCGTCCTGCCCGACGAGGTCGTCGACCGGCGCAAGCAGGGGTTCGCAGTCCCGCTCGGAAGGTGGTTCCGGGGTCAGTTCGGCCGCTTCGTCCGCGACCTGCTCCTGTCGGAGACCTGCCGGCGCCGCGACATCCTCGACCCGGGCTACGTCGCGCGGCTCCTGGCGCAACACGACAGGGGCCGCGATCTGGACCTGCAGCTCTGGACCTTGATCTCGTTCGAGCTCTGGTGCCGGACCTTTCTCGACACCAGGGTTCCCCGGTTCTCCGCGCCGGCCGCGGGGCGACCGGGGCTCCGGCTGGCCGGCACGCAGGCGGTCGGATGACCACGGCCCCCGTCCCTCGACCGATCGAGTCGGCCGGAGCCGCCGGGCCCGACGCCCGCGTCCCATCGCCGTCGGGCCGTCCGCGCATCGGGATGGTGGCCGCGAGCCTGGACATCCTGGGCGGCCAGTGCGTCCAGGCGGTCAACCTGGCGGCGGCGCTGCGGGGCGAGGGCATGGACGTGACCTACATCCCGATCAACCCGCCCTTCCCGGCGGGTCTGCGCTGGCTGCGCCGTCTGCGGTACGCCCGGACGCTCCTCAACGAGACGCTGTATCTGCCGAGCCTCGCCCGCCTCCGGGATGTGGATGTGGTGCACGTCTACTCCGCGGCCTACTGGTCGTTCCTCCTGGGGCCGGCGGCGGCGATCACGATGGCGAGGGCCCTCCGCAAGCGGGTGATTCTCAACTATCACAGCGGAGAAGCGGAGCACCACCTGGCCCGCTGGGGGGCCCTCGTCCACCCGTGGCTGCGCCAGGTCGACGAGATCGTCGTCCCTTCCGACTACCTGCGCGGCATCTTCGCGCGCCACGGGTACCGTGTCCGGGTGATTCGAAACGTCATCGAGGCCCCGCGATTCTGCTACCGCGACAGGGTGCCGCTGCGGCCGCGCCTCCTGTCGACGCGCAATTTCGAGACGCATTACCGGGTGGAGAACAGTCTGCGCGCCTTCGCGATCCTCCGGAGCGATCACCCGGAGGCGACGCTGACGCTCGCCGGCTACGGCAGCGAGGAGTCGCGGCTGCGACAGCTCGCGGCCCGGCTCGGAACGGACGGCATCCGCTTCACGGGCCGGGTGGAGCCCTCGGACGTTCCTGCCCTCTACGACAGCGCGGACATCTTCGTCAACTCGTCGGTCATCGACAACCAGCCGGTCTCCATCCTGGAGGCCTTCGCCTCCGGGCTGCCGGTGGTGACCACGGGGATCGGCGACATCCCGGCCATGGTGGACGCGGGGGACAGGGGTCTTCTGGTGCCTCCCGACAGACCGGAGGCGATGGCGCGGGCCGTGGCGTCCCTGCTGCAGGAGCCGCACCGGGCCATTCTGATGGCCCGCCGCGCCCGGCAGGCGATCCGGGAGTACGCCTGGCCGTGCGTGCGGGAGGCGTGGTCGGCGGTGTACGCCGGTGGGACGCCATGAGGCTGCAGCGTCTCTTGAGCATCGGTCTGGGCGGTCTCGCCGACCGCGGGCGCCAGGAGGGATGGAAATGGCTCGAGCGCCAGGGCGTCGCCCGGCCGGCCCGGCGGCGATCCGAAAGGGCCGAGGCGCTCGTGGAGCGCTTCCGCGGGCTGAGCTCCTCCCGGTTCTTCGAGGGGGCCGTGAGCCCGCTGACGCCGTTCTTTCTGGCCGCGAGAATGCCGGAGGCTCGTGAGCGCGCCCTTCTCGCGGCTCGTGCGATCGGCCGGGGCTGTTTCGATCTGCTGGGATACCGCGACCTCTCGTTCGGCGATCCCGTGGACTGGCACCTCGACCCGATCTCGGGCCGCCGCGCTCCCCGGGTCCACTGGAGCCGGATCGATCCTCTGGACTCCCGGATGGTCGGCGACAGCAAGGTGGTGTGGGAGCTCAACCGCCACCAGTGGCTGGCCCGGCTCGGTCAGGCGTTCCGCCTGACGGGCGACCAGCGCCCCGCCGAGTTGCTGTCGCGGCACCTGCGGGACTGGCTGCGGGGCAACCCGCCGGGGATCGGCATCAACTGGGTGAGCAGCCTGGAGGTGGCGCTCCGCCTGATCGCCTGGTGCTGGTCACTCTGTCTCGTGCGGGACTCCTCCGCCCTCACCGGGTCGCTCTACGCGGAGGTCCTCGCTGGCATCGAGGCCCACGCCGCGCACATCGAGAGATACCTGTCGCGCACCTTCTCGCCCAACACGCACCTGACCGGCGAGGCGCTCGGGCTGTTCTACGCCGGGATACTGTTCCCGGGCCTGCCCGCGGCGGCGCGCTGGCGGCGGCTCGGTGCGCGAACCCTCGTGCAGCAGAGCGAGCTGCAGATTCTTCCGGATGGCGTGTACTTCGAGCAGTCGACCTACTACCAGCGCTACACCATCGAGATCTACCTGCATTTCATGATCCTGGCGCGTCGCGGCGGACTCGAGCTGCCGGAGCAGGTGGGCGAGCGGGTCCGCCGCATGCTCGATTTCCTGCTGGCGGTGCGGCGGCCGGACGGCTCGCTGCCTTTGATCGGGGACGACGACGGTGGCTGGATCCTGCCGCTCGACGACCGGCATCCCGGGGACATCCGGGGAGTGTTCTCCACCGCGGCGGCCCTGTTCGGCAGGCCCGATTACGCCTGGGCCGCCGGTGGCCCGGCGCCCGAGACGCTCTGGCTGCTTGGTCCCGCGGGGATCGAGGCCTACGACGCCCTGAGACCGGATCCCCCGGCCGCGGCGCCCTCCCGTGTGTTCCCGGACGGCGGATACGCGGTGATGCGCAGCGGGTGGTCGCCGCACGATCACCAGCTGATCTTCGACGTCGGGCCGCTCGGCTGCCCGATCAGCGGAGGGCACGGCCATGCCGATCTGCTCGCCATCCAGTGCTCCGCCTTCGGCAAGAGGTTCCTAACCGACGCCGGCACGTACGGCTACACGGGGGATCCGGAATGGCGCGACTTCTTCCGCGGCACCGCCGCCCACAGCACGGTCCTGATCGACGGGCTGGGTCAGGCCGAGCCGGCCGGTCCGTTCGCCTGGAACAGGAGACCGGCCGCGCGGCTGCGCCGCTGGCTCACGTCCGAACAGTTCGATTTCGCCGATGCCGCGCACGAGGCGTACTCCGGCCTGCCCGACCCGGTGCGGCACCGCCGCCGCGTGCTGTTCGTGAAGCCGAGATACTGGGTGGTCGTGGACGATCTGGATGGCCGGGCGGAGCACCGCATCGAGCTCCGCTTCCAGTTCGCCCCGATGGCGCTGACGGTCGATCCGGCGCTCTGGGCCCGGGCGTACGCGCCGGGCCGTCACGATCTCAGGCTCCGACCCTTCGCATCGGTCCCTCTGGTGGCCGAGGTGCGCGAGGGCGAGCAGGCGCCGATCCAGGGCTGGACATCGCCGGCCTACGGACGACGGCTGGCCGCCCCGGTCCTGATCTACAGGACGGCGGCGCGCCTGCCCCTGCGGATCGTGACCCTCCTGCTTCCGGGTGATCGCCCCTTCGCCCCGCCACCCACCGTGTCTCCGCTCGCCGGGGACGACGCCGGTCCCGCGGGCATCCGGTTCGAGGACTCGGGCGAGGTCGTCCGCTTCGACGACGACGGTTTTGTCGTGGAGGGGGCATAGCCCCATGTGCGGCATCGCCGGCATCATCCATTTCGATCCGCGCGAGACGGTGGACGCCGAGCGTCTGCGGCGGATGGGCGAGGCCCTGCGTCATCGGGGACCGGACGGCGCCGGCCAGTGGATCGAGGGCCCGATCGGGCTGGCGCACCGGCGTCTGGCGATCGTCGACGTGGCCGGCGGGGCGCAGCCGATGACCGGCGAGGACGGCACCGTCGTCCTCGTGCACAACGGCGAGACTTACAACCATCCGATCCTGCGTCCGGAGCTGGAGGCGAAGGGCCACCGTTACAGGACGCGCAGCGACACCGAGACGATCGTGCACCTCTACGAGGAGGAGGGGGAGCGCGCGGTCGAGAGGCTGCGCGGCATGTTTGCCTTCGCCCTGTGGGACCGCAGCAAGGGCCGGCTGCTCCTGGCCCGCGACCGACTCGGGATCAAACCGCTCTACTACGCCTGCACCGATCGCGAGCTGCTGTTCGCCTCGGAGATCAAGGCGATCCTGGCGGCGGGTCCCCTGCGCGCCGAGCTGAACGACGTCGTGGTGCCGGAATTCCTCGCCACCCGCTTCGTGTCCGGCGAAGAGACCTTCTTCCGCGGCGTGCGCAAGCTCCTGCCGGGGCGAACGCTCGCCTGGTCGCTCCAGCGCGGCTTCCGGCAGCGCCGGTACTGGCACCTGCCCGCGCCGGCACCGTCGCCACTGGCCTTCCGCGATCAGGCCGATAGGCTGCGCGCCCGTCTCGAAGAGGCGGTCCGCGTCCACCTGATGAGCGACGTGCCCCTCGGCGTGTTCCTTTCCGGCGGCCTCGACTCCACCGGCGTCGCGGCGCTGGCCGCCCGCCTGACGGGCGGGCCGCTCCGGACCTTCGCGGTCGGCTTCGCCGAGAAGGGGTCGAACGAGCTGGCCTACGCCCGCCTGGCGGCCCGCGCCGTGCGGGCGGAGCACCGCGAGGTGGTGATCTCGGGCGAGCAGTTCTTCCGGGCGCTGCCGCGTCTTGTCTGGCACGAGGATGAGCCGATCGCGTTCCCGTCCAGCGTGCCGCTGCACTTCGTTTCGCGGCTGGCGGGAGAGCACGTGAAGGTGGTGCTGACGGGCGAAGGCGCGGACGAGCTGTTCCTCGGCTACAACCGCAACCGCGTGACCAGCTGGAACGAGCGTCTCGGGGCGGCGTACGCGGCGCTGATCCCCGGCCTGCTGAGGGACGCCGTGGCCTCGGGCGTGCGCGGGCTGCCGGGACTGGCGGGCCGGTACGCCCGCCGGACCTTCATGGCGCTTCCGCCGGGTCCGCGCAGCCTGTTCTTCGACAACTTCGCGGTGTTCTCCCAGACCCGCCAGCGCGCGCTCCTGGCCGACCCCGGCCGGTTCGAGACGTGCGACCCGTACGCCGAGGGGCTGCGCTGCTACCGGGAGGCCGGCGGAGCATCGCTGGCGCGGATGAGCCGCGCCGATCTGCAGACCTACCTGGTCGAGCTGCTCATGAAGCAGGATCAGATGAGCATGGCGGCGTCGATCGAGAGCCGGGTTCCGTACCTCGACCACGAGTTCGTCGAGCACGTCGTGGCGCTGCCCTCCGGGCTGAAGCTGCGGGGCTTCGGGACCAAGGCGATCCTGCGTGAGGCGCTGCGGGACCTGGTGCCGCGGGAGATCCTCACGCGCAGGAAGATGGGCTTCCCAGTCCCCGTGGGGCCATGGCTCAAGGACCGGTTCCCCGCCGTCGTGCGCGAGTTCGCGCTCGGTCCGCGCGCCCGGCGCCGCGGTCTGTTCGATCCGGTCGCTGTCGGACGCCTGGCGGCCGAGCACCAGGCCGGGGCGGCCGATCACGCCGACCGGCTCTGGCTCCTGATCGTTCTCGAGATCTGGCAGCGCGTCTTCATCGACCGGGAAGGTCTCGATGAGGTGATCGCCGCGTGATCGCCTCCCTCAGACGCTTCGCCGAGGTCCTGTTTTCCTGCCTCGAGCACGCCGTCACGGCGATGGTCTACCCGTGGTGCCTGCTGCGCCGGCGGCTGGGAGCGGAGACGCGGGTCCCGATCCTCATGTACCACCAGATCGGCCGCCCCGTGGAAGGCGCGCGAGCCTGCCGGGACTGCGTCGCTCCGGAGCGTTTCGATCGGCAGATCCGCGCCCTCCTGGAGGCCGGCTACCGCGTCGTGCCTCTCGCGACCCTGGTCCGGGCGCTCCGGGAAGGCTCGATCTCGGGGCTGAGACGCTCGGTCGTGCTGACCTTTGACGACGGCTATCGGGGTCAGTTCGTGCATGCCTATCCGGTGCTGTGGCGCCATCGCCTGCCGGCGACCTTTTTCGTGGTCGCAGGCTACCTCGGCCGGTACGCCTTCTTCCGTCACCTGGCCCTCGAGAACGCGCCACCGGCGCGGGGTGACACGCCGCCCCTGGCCTGGCTGCCCCTGTCCTGGGACGAGGTGACGGAGATGCGGGGCCACGGCATCGACATCGGCTCGCACTCGGTGTCGCACCGCTCGCTCGGCCATCTGTCCCGGAGCGAGGCGGAGCACGAGGCCCGCGGGTCCAAGGAGGCGCTCGAAGAAGGCCTCGGGATCCGTGTCGATCTGTTCGCCTACCCGTTCGGCTCGAAGGTCTACGGTGATTTCCACCGGGATCTCGAGGAGATGCTGCGCGCCTCGGGATACCGGGGGGCGTGCACCACCGTGATCGGCCGGAGCGCCGCCGGGGACGATCCTTACGCCCTGCCGCGCATACCGGTGGAGAACGGGGACGGTCCGTTCCGCGTGCGCTGCAAGGTGGCAGGCGCCTATGACTGGGTCGGCGGAGTCAAGTCGTTCTGCCAGCGACTTCTGACGCGACCGGATCGCATCGACGCCGGCCTGCCCGCCGGCTCCGGCTGCGAGACGGGGATGAGACGGGCATGAGCATCCTGGTCACCGACGCGAGCGGCAATCACGCCCTGGCGGTGGTGCGGTCGCTGGGACGGCGGGGACTCCGCATCATCGCCGCCGACGGCCGCCGCTGCGGCCAGGCCGGCTTCAGCCGCTTCTGCGCGGCGCGCGCGGTCTATCCTTCCCCCGAGCACGGCATCGACGCGTTCCTGGGGGGTCTCTGCCGGGTGCTCGACGCCTTCAGGCCGGAGCTGCTCATGCCGATGACCGAGCAGACGATCCTGGCGATGACAGCGGGGCGCGGGGAGATCGAGTCGCGGGTCAGGCTCGCCCCGCTCCCGTCGCCCCAGGCGCTGCGTGTGGCGTTCGACAAGCAGGCGACCATCGGTCTGGCGGCGACCCTCGGCATCGCGGTGCCTCGCACCGTGGTGCTGCGTGATCCGTCCGATGTCGCGGCGCTGGCCTCGCGTCTCTCCTATCCCGCGGTGATCAAGCCACGGCGATCCGAGTGCCTGACGGCGGACGGCCGCGTCGTTCCAGGCGGCGCGCCGGAATACTGCTTCCGGGCCGCCGATCTGGAGGCCGCGTACCTGTCGGTGCACCGGCGCTCTCCGCTGCCGCTGATCCAGGAGTTCATCCCCGGCGAGGGGTACGGCATCTCGACCCTGTACGACCACGGCCGGCTGCGGGCCCTGTTCGCGCACCGGCGCCTGCGTATGATCCGGCCGACCGGCTCGGGAAGCTCGCTGCGCGAGAGCGTCACGCCCCCGCCCGACATGGTCGCGGCGGCGCGGGCGCTGCTCGAGGCGCTGCAGTGGCACGGCGTGGCCATGGTGGAGTTCAAGCGGGACGCGCGTGACGGTGTGCCGAGGCTGATGGAGATCAACGGACGGTTCTGGAACTCGCTGCCGCTCGCGATCGCCAGCGGCGTGGACTTCCCGTTCCTGCTGTACACCCTCGCCCGCGACGGAGCCTGCCCGCCGTGCTTCGAGTACCGCATCGGCGTCCGTGGGCGGTGGCTGGCGGGGGACGTCAAGCACCTGGCGCAGGTGCTGCGCGGCCGGCCGGCGGGCTGGACCGACCGCTATCCGTCGCGTCTCGGGACCGTCCTGGAATTCCTGAAGCCGGGTGGAAGGGACCTGCACTACGACGACCTGTGGCTTTCCGATCCCGTGCCGTTCCTCGCCTCCCTGGCCGGCGCCGCGCTCCGCGCCCTGCCCCGCCGGGCCGAGCCGCGCCGCCTGCCGGCGCTCGAGGAGGCCCCCCATGCGTGAGGCCGACGCGTGAGGATCGTCTGGGTGAAGGTCGGTGGGCTGTGGCCGCCGGAGACGGGCGGGCGCCTGCGCAGCTTCCATCTGGTCTCCGAGCTGTCGCGCCGTCACGCGGTCACGCTCCTGACGACCCACGGCGGCACCGACGAGCCCGGCGAGCTCGCCCGCCGCCTGCCGCGCTGCGAGGTCGTCTCGGTCCCGTTCGACATCCCGAAATGGGCCAGCGCCGCCTTCGCGCGGGCGCTGGCGCGCTCCTGGCTCACGCCGCTGCCGGTCGATCTCCTGAAGTTCCGCGCCCCGGCTCTGGAGGCGGAGGTGCGCCGTCGCATGAATCCCGGCGCGGCGGATCTGTGCGTGGCCGACTTCCTCAGCGCCACGGTGAACGTCAGGTTGCGGGGCGCGCTGCCGGTGCTGTTCTTCGCCCACAATGTCGAGCACCTGATCTGGAAGCGGCTGTGCGGGGTCGAGCGGCGTCCGTGGCGCCGCGCGGCGCTGGCGATCGAGTGGCGCAAGATGCGTCGCGCGGAGGCCGCAATCTGCTCGCGGGCGGATGTGACGGTGGCAGTGTCGGAGGGGGATGCGGCCCTCCTGCGGGCCGGCGCCCCCGGCGCCGCGGTGCGGACCGTCCCGACCGGCGTCGATACGTCCTACTTCACGCCCGGGGAGTCCGGCGGCACGCGGCCGTCGCTCGTCTTCACCGGTTCGATGGACTGGTACCCGAACGAGGACGCGGTGCGGTACTTCCTGGAGGCGGTCCTGCCGCGCGTCCGCCGCGAGGTGCCGGAAGCGTCGTTCTCGGTAGTCGGCCGACGACCCGGCGCCGGGCTGGTCGCGGCGGCGGTAGCGTCGGACGCGCGGGTCACGGGGACGGTCCCGGACGTCCGCCCCTATCTCGCGGAGGGGATGGTGTACGTCGTGCCGCTGCGCATCGGCGGGGGAACGCGTCTGAAGATCTTCGAGGCGCTGGCCGCGGGAAAGGCGGTCGTCTCGACGACCGTGGGTGCGGAAGGGCTGCCGCTGGTCCCAGGGCTGCATTTTCTTCAGGCGGACGATCCGGGAGATTTCGCCCATGCGGTCGTGGCGCTCCTGCGCGATCCCGGGCGCCGCCGGGCGCTCGGAGAGGCGGGCCGGCGGCTGGTCGAGGAGCGCTTCGGCTGGCCGGAGGTGGCAAGGGAGTTCGAGAGACGGTGCAGGGAAGCGCTCCGCGGCGGGCGCGCGGACGCCTTGCGGAGGGCGGACCGATCCCCCGTCGGCGGCTTCGCCCGGCGGACGGCGAAACGCTGGCTCCCGGAATGGCTCAAGAGAATCGCGCGCGTGCAGCGGAGCCTCGGCCTGCGCCGGGCTCTCCTCTACTGGAGACTCCGGGTCCGGCGCGCCCTCCAGCTCCGCAACGAGGGGCCGGCGGGGGCGGCCGGAGCGGTCGGCAGCGTCGTGTACGTCTGCCGCGGCAACATCATCCGCAGTCCGATGGCCGAGGCGCTCCTCAGACAGTGCCTCGCCCGGCGCGGCGCGGACGGCGTCGCGGTGAGCTCGGCCGGTCTCTACGCCCACCGGGGACAGCGCGCCGATCCGCGCGCGCGCCGGGCCGCCCGCCTCCTCGGGGTCGATCTCGAGGGCCACCGGGCTCGGGCCGTGACGCGCGCCCTCATGGAGCGCGCCGACCTGGTCGTACCGATGGATTCCCTGATCGAGACGGATCTCCGGGGGCGCTACCCGAGCGCCGCGCACAAGATCACCCTGCTGCCCGCCGTCGGCGAGGACGGCCGGCGGCGTCTGATCGAGATCCCCGATCCGTATGACGGTGACGAGACCGACATCCGCCACTGCTACGACCTGCTCCGGTCCTGCGTCGGCCGCCAGGCCGAGGAGCTGCCCTTGCGGCCGCCCGTGGAACGGGTGGTGAAGACTCGCCATGCGCGTTAGCGAGCCGCGGCGCGGTGCCGGCGCGCCCGCCGCAGGAGGAGGTGGGAAGGAGATGAAGAAGACGACGCTGGCGGCGGTCCTCGCGGTGCTGCTGCTCCCGGCCGGCGCGGCCGGACCGGCGGCGCTCCGGGAATCCCGCGTTCCCGCGTCGGTGAGGAGGGCGGCCGAGCGTCCGCGCGTCTTCCTCGACACGAAGTACTCCCCGCCACCGGGAAAGACCCTCGCGGTCCCCGCCGGCGGGGATCTCCGGAAGGCTCTCGACGAAGCCCGGCCGGGGGACATCATCGCGCTGGAGGCGGGCGCGACCTTCGGCGGCCCTTTTACGTTGCCCGCCAAGACCGGATCGGACTGGATCGTCATCCGGACCAGCGCCGCCGACACCGCGCTTCCGCCGCCCGGGACGCGCGTCGATCCCTCCCAGGCGCGTCTCATGCCGAAGCTCGAGGCGTCGTCCGGGGCGGTCATCAGGACCGCGCCGGGTGCGCACCACTACCGGTTCATCGGGCTCGAGATCCGGCCGGCGCGCGGCGTGTTCCTCAACAATCTCGTCCTCCTGGGCGCCGGAGAGACCTCGATCGAGAGCCTGCCGGATCACTTCATCTTCGACCGCTGCTATCTGCACGGGGACCCGCAGAAAGGCGCCCGGCGGGGCATCGCCTTGAACTCTCGCTCCACAGCCGTCATCGACTCATGGCTCGCCGATTTCAAGGAGGTCGGCGCCGACACGCAGGCGATCGCCGGCTGGAACGGTGCCGGGCCGTTCAAGATCGTCAACAACCGCCTGGAGGGGGCCGGGGAGAACGTCATGTTCGGAGGAACCCCCCCGACCATCGTCGACCTGGTGCCCTCCGACATCGAGATCCGCGACAACCATCTCTACAAGCCGCTCACCTGGATGGCGGGCGACCCCTCGTACGCAGGGACTCCGTGGTCGGTCAAGAATATCTTCGAGCTGAAGAACGCGCGGCGTGTCCTGGTCGAACACAACCTGCTGGAGAACAACTGGGTGATGGGGCAGAACGGCTTCGGCGTTCTGTTCACGGTGCGCACCGAGCTGGACGCGGCGCCCTGGGCGGTCGTCGAGGATGTGATCTTCTCGAACAACGTCGTCCGCCATACGGCCTGCGGCGTCAACATCCTCGGCATCGACGATTCCTCCGCCAGCGGCAGCGGGCGGGCGCGCACTATCGAGATCAGCAACAACCTGTTCGCCGACGTCGGCGCCCCGGGTCTGGGCGGACCCGGCACCCTCTTCCAGATCCTCAACGGCGCCGCGGGGCTGACCATCGACCATAACACGGCGCTCCACACCGGCAGCATCATCGCGGCGGATATGGCCCCGAGCACCGGTCTGGTGTTCCAGAACAACATCGTGGAGCACAACGAGTACGGCGTGTTCGGGAGCAGCAAGGGGATCGGTCTTCCGGCGCTCGATTACTATTTCCCCGGGTTCGTGTTCCGGAGGAACGTGCTCATCGGCACCCCGTCCCCCCGGCAGTATCCGGCCGACAACATCTTCCCGCCCTCCGCGGCCGCGGTCCGCTTCGTCGATTACGCCGGGGGAGACTACCGGCTCAGCGGCTCCAGCCCGCATCACAGAGCCGCCGGCGACGGGACCGACCCGGGCGCCGATTTCTCCCGCCTGCCCGGAGTGAGGGGCGCGCCGGTTCCGGAGCCGTCGTCGGTCCGGCGGCGCGGCGGCCATGCGTGACCGTCTGGCCGGCCCGCGGCTGCGGATCGCGTGGGTGGAGGAATGGATGAGCACGCTCGCCGCCGAGATCCTGCCCGGCCTGGCCCTTCGACACGACGTCACCTACGTCACGGCGGGGGAGGAGCTGCCGGCCGCGCCCTTCGTGCGGGTGGTGCGCGGCCGGCGCCGGCGTCACATGAACCTGGCGGGGTTCGAGCTGTCGAGACAGGTCAACCGGCTGTACGACGACGGCCTGATCGACCTGGCGATGGTGTGGGCCAGCATCGGGTTCGGCCTGAGACGCGTGCCGTTCATCAACCTCGAAGGGACATCGGTCTACGCCGAGATCGAACTGTTCGCGTCGCTCGTCCCGTGGTACCGGCGGGCCCGCTTCCTGCCCGGCCTGGTGCACTATGCCTTCCCGGAGATGGCGTGCAACCGACGGGCGGCGCGTGTCATCGTGCCGTCCGAGGCGCTCAAGCGCGACATCGTCCGGCTGCACCGGCTGCCGGAGGAACGGGTCGCCGTGGTGCCGCACGGCGCCGAGCCGGAGCACCTGGCGTGCGATGCGCAGAGGGAGCCGGGTCAGCGGCCAGGCATCCTGTTCGTCGGGCGCCTGCATTTCCGCAAGGGGATCCTCCCCGTGCTGCGGGAGTTCGTGCGCCGCAAGGAGATCGACGCCGATTTCTACATCGTCGGCGACGGACCGGATCGCGCCGCGGTGCAGGAAGCGGCGGCAGGCGACGGGCGGGTCAAGGTGCTGGGGACGATCGGCAGGGAGACGCTGAAGTCGATCCTCACGGCCACGCAGATCTTCGTCCTGCCCACTTACTACGAGGGTTTCGGGCTCGCACTGCTCGAGGCGATGGCCAGCGGCCACGCGTGCGTCTGCTACGACATCCCGGTGGTCAGGGAAGTCCTGGGTGACTGCGGCATCCTGGTCCACCTGGGGAACGCGGCGTCGCTGGTGGACGCGGTCGCGGATCTCGTGCGCGACGGGTCGCGCGTCGCCGCCCTGTCGGCGCGCGCGCACGAGCGGGCCGGCCGCTTCTCGTGGGACGACGCGAGGTCGGCCATCGAGCGGATCGTGCGAGAGACGTTCGTCGGGCTGGAGTCGGGGGCGCGGTCCCGGCCGCGCCCGGCACCGCAATCGCAGGCCGGGGAGTCCGGTCCCGAATTTCGCAGGACCTAGGAGGCAGAACATCATGGGGGCCATCAATCGAGTCGAGATAGCCGGGCGTGCGGCACCGGGCTCCGTCGTTCCAGGGCAGGGCAGGGTCCGCAGGGTTCTCCTCGAGGCGCGGCGGCACGGTCTGCCGCGGACTCTCTACGACCTGGCGCTGAAGACGGTCAACACCGCGGTGGTGCTCAAGGTCCTGAGGGGCGTCTGGATCGAGCGGCCCGATCCGGCGTTCCTCGATTGCGACGAGCGCTACACGCCGATGTTTCTCCCGGAGCAGATGCTCCGGGATTTCGCGAGGGACCCGGCGAGCGGACTGTCCGCGGGCTTCGTCGATGAGGCCATGTCCAAGGGGGACGAGTGCTTCGGGTTCCTGGACGGCGGGACGCTCGCCGCCTATGGCTGGTACTCGTCCAGACCGACGCGCATCGACCCGCCGGACCTTCTCCTGCGGTTCGGAAGCGAGTACGTCTACATGTACAACGGGTTCACACACCCGCGGCATCGCGGGCAGCGCCTGCACGCGATCGGCATGACCCTGGCGCTGCGTGCATATATCTCCCGGGGGTGCAAGGGGCTGGTCTCCTATGTCGAGTCGAACAATTTCGACTCGCTCAAGTCATGCCGCCGGATGGGATACGCGGAGTTCGGCTCGGTGTATGTCATGAAGGTCTTCGGCCGCTACCACACCCACTCCACCCGCGGCTGCCGCAGGTTCGGTTTCGACGTGGAGCCGATTCAGTCGAGACCGGCCAGCGCCACGCTGCGCGGCGAGCGCACGCTGTAGGTCAGAGCGATCTGTCGTCGTCCAGGGTCACGACGACCCGCTCGTCGCCGGAGACCGGAATGCGGTCCTTCACCTCGACCACGCCGTCCCGTCCGAGGTGGTTCTCAGCGTCGTGATGAAGCGATAGTCCACCTCGTCATCCTTCCCCCTGCGGTCGACCTTCCGGAAGATCTGCCTGCGCTCGGCCTTCAGCCGATCGTCCGGCCCGAACGACAACGAGAACTCCTCACCGCCCGCGCGCTCCGCCATCATCGAGCTCCCCACCAGATCCCGGCCCACGAAGTGCTGCACCTTCCCGGGCAGCAACGGAACCTCGCCCGGCAGGGTGACCTTCGCCATCACTCGCCGCGACCGACGCCTGACTGACTGGTCGCAGCTCGAGCGACGCCAGCACCGGCAGGTCGATCCCCGCCGACGGCTGCGTGGTCGCCAGCGTGACGGCGACGTCCTTCCAGTCCTCGCCGGTGGTCTGTGAGACCTGCGCCTGCCAGGACAGGCTGACCTTCTCGGTGACCGGGTCGAGGCGCACGTCATAGAGCGGATGCCAGGCGGCGTTGCCGGCCAGGTAGGAGACGCGCAGCGTCATCTCACCGCCGCGCGGAGAGGAGACCAGGACAGCGGCGTTCCAGCGCTGGATACCTGCCTGCGACGGGTCAGGATCTCCTTCGATGACTGCTGACCGGCGGTCGCCTTCAGGCTTCCCAGAAACTCGCGCAGCGTGGCGATCGACTGCTGGCGGTCGTCGAGAAGGGCCTGCTGGCTAGCCAGGTCTTCCAGATCCTTCTCGAGCTGACGGTACTCGGGAGTCAGGCTCGGCTGGCGGAACTCCTGCTGCACCTCGACGCCGCCGATTTCGATTCCGGCCGCGCCGTCGCCGCTGGCGCGGACCGAATCGGGTTCGGCGACGCAGGGGAGACCCTGCAGGACGACGCGATGGCTTCCGGGCGGAAGCGACAACCGGGCCTCGCGAGTCACCAGCGCGCCCTGCCGGTAGACCGTGACTTCGGTGACGCGCGACTCGGGGGCGAGCTCGGCGGCGCCGAGGGTGTGGGTGAACAGCGTGGCGACTGCCAGCAACGGGAGAGTGATCACGGACAGCTTCGACCTGGACATGGGGCTCCTTTCAATTGTTCGCAGCGGGACCTGCTCCTTTGGACAGCCTACTGATCGGTCAGTTCCTTGATTTCGAGATCGATCACCTGATCGGTGTCGGCCGGCCGGGCGGGCGGTGTCCTGCGAAACCGGTCCAGGACCGGGCGTTCGGGGTAGAGCGGGGCCAGCTTCCGGACGATTTCGTCGATCGCGCCGTCCAGCATGGTTTCGTTCAGCCCGCAGCTCCGGGCGAGGAGCAGGACCTGGTCGAAATCCTCAGGGTCGAGGGTGATGGCGACGCCAACCACCTCGTCGCCCGGGTCGATCACCTCGAGCAGGCCGGCGTCCATCAACCCCTCCGCCACGTCGGACTCCGCTTCCCCCGCGGGGATGTCGAACTCGCGCCGAATGAGCATGTCGTCCTCCTTGTCGCTCCCCGCCGGAGAGCCGGTCGGGTGCTCGATGAAACGCAACGGGACCCAGCAGTCGTTCTCGTCGATCCGGACCCACGATTCGTGCTCTCGCTCGAAGTGGTCGTTGATCTCGACCTCATTCCCGGCGGACAACCGGGAGAATTCCTTCGGGTCACCCGGAATATCCGGATATTCCCAGCAACGGACCGTGAGCCTGTCGGGCGGAGGAGCGATGACGAGCTGTTCCGGCCGGCCTTCCCCAAGGACCACGTCGGCGTCCCCGCCCCGATGGGGCTCGCTGCTCCGATTCGAGCCGTTTTCCGACCCATCGCGCGGCCGGCGCAGAAAAATATTCAGCCAGCGCAGCTCGTAGAAGCGGCTGTCGTCCGAGGCGAACTGGAGACCCGCGAGGTCCGGCAGAACAGACGGATCGTCCAGCTCGCGCAGAGTCGCGATGGCGGCGGACTGCGCGGGCGCGTTCTCCTGAGTGGGCGCCTCGCGCAGAATCTGGAGAGCGAGCCGGGTCAGGACGACGGGCTCCGTGCCCTGGAGGGAGCCCAGGGCATTGGCCCGGACGTAGCTGTCCCCGTGCCCGGTCGCCAGCTCGTAGGCGCGCGCGACAGCGGCCGGATCGTCGAAACGGCCCAGCGCCTCAGCGGCATGTCTCTGGAAATCCAGGCGCGGCGACCGGCTCGCCTCGAGAACGGTCTCCAGGGCGTCGGGGGAGCCGGGCCAGCGCGTCAGCGCGTCGAGGGCCAGGAGCCCGGAGTTCGAGGGGGTGGTCCGGGCGATCTTCGCCAGGAACGGAACGGCCCGGGGATCGCCGATGAGGGTCAGGGCCCGGATGGCCGCGGCCGCGAGCGCGGGATCTTTGCCTCACGCCAGATCAAGGAAATCGTCGATGTCGTTCCGCGAGCCGTTCTTCACCAACGCAATCATCAGACTCGACCTGACCCACGGACGCTCCTCGTGCCGCCAGGATGCCTCCAGCTCCGGCAGCGCCTCGGGGTCGGTGTGCTCGGCGAACCAATCGATGCCACAGGACCTGAGGTTCGGCGAACGGCTCTTGAGGGCCTCCAGAAAGAGCGCCGTGAGGGAGTCTTCGTCGAAATTCCCGAGAGCGCTGAGCAGCCGGTACGAGACGAAATCATCCGTTTCGGTTCGGATCAGCGACTGGAGCCCTGCGAGAATCCGCGCCACCGCTTCGTCGTCGTGACCCGGATGCGCTCCGAACAGGGGTCCGAACTCGAGTAAGGCTTCGTCGGCGATCTCCCGCTTCGCGGCCGGGTCACCGGTCCAGAGTGTTCGCAGAGCCAGCTCCATGGACGCCCACCTCTTCTCGGAGTCGTTGTCATCCGGGATGGCCGGCGAGGAAAGAGTCAGAGACACGAAGAAGAGCAGCGCGCCGACGAGCGCCGGCATCGGACGCGGGCCGTGGTTCTTGGGTAAGGTGCGCATCGAAGACCTCCCGGACCTGGGAAAGCTCGCACTTGTCCTGAACAGTACGCTTCGATACGGGGATGATCAAAGGATTGGGACGCAAGGCGCGGCGGGTGGGCGGCGCGGCGTGCGGACAGCGAGCCGCGGGAGCGCCGAAGGGTCTCGAGACGCGGGCGGTCCCGCCTCAGAGGGCGGTGGTCACCGTCAGCGCCGGGGGTCGGGGGGCGCGGGGTCGGCCGCCAGCGAGCCGGCGGGGGACACGCCGTGCTTGCTGATCTCGGCGGCAAGCGAGGCCGCCAGGACGCTGTGGGTCCGACCGTAGCCGAAATAGATCGCGAAGCCGATCAGCAGCCAGACGAACAGACGGAGCCAGTTCTCCGACGGCAGCGAGAACATCAGCAGCAGGCAGAAGGCGATGCCGAGGATCGGCGTCGCCGGCACAAAGGGAGCGCGGAACGGGCGCGGGGCATGGGGATTGGTGCGGCGCATGATCAGGACGGCCGAGCAGACCATCGCGAACGCCAGGAGCGTGCCGATGTTGACCAGATCGGCCAGGATGCGCAGGGGGATGAACGCCGCCACCGTGCCGACGAAGATCCCCGTGAGGATGGTCGATTTCCACGGGGTGCGGAAACGCGCGTGCACGGCCCCGAAGAACCCGGTCGGAAGAAGACCGTCCCGGGCCATCGCCATGAAGACGCGCGGCTGGCTCAGCATCATGACCAGCAGCACCGAGGTGATGCCGGTCAGCGCCCCGATCGAGATCAGCATCCGGGCCCACGGCAGCCCCGCTTGGCGGAAGGCGTCCGAGACCGGGGCGTCGATGTTGATCTGGTTGTAGGGCACCATGCCGGTGATCACGGCCGCGACCGCGATGTACAGGACGGTGCACAAGATCAGCGAGGTGATGATGCCGATCGGCACGTCCCGCTTCGGGTTGCGGGCCTCCTCGGCGTGGGTCGAGATCGAGTCGAAGCCGATGTAGGCGAAGAAGATGACCGCCGCGCCGGCCAGCATGCCGAGCGGCTCGCCGCCCTTGCCGGTCTGTCCGATCAGCGTCTTGCCGAAGAAGGCGATGCCGGCGAGCCCGAAGGGCGCGAACGGGTGCCAGTTGGCCGGGTTGACGAAGAAGGCCCCGACGGCGATGACGAACAGGACGATCGCCAGCTTGACGATCACCATGAAGGCGTTGAACCCGGCGCTCTCCTTGATGCCTTTGACGAGGATGACGGTGATGATCCCCGCGATGACGATCGCCGGCAGGTCGAACCAGGTCCCGGTCGCGGCCAGGTGGCCCGTGGCCGTGTCGAAGTCGAACGGCGCGTTGGTCACCACACGCGGCAGATGGATACCGAGTTGGTCGATGAGCGCCTGGAAGTAATGCGACCACCCGTGCGCCACGGTCGAGGAGGCGACGGCGTACTCCAGGATCAGGTCCCAGCCGATGATCCAGGCGAACAGCTCGCCCATGGTCGCGTAGGCGTAGGTGTACGCCGAGCCGGCGACCGGGACCATCGAGGCGAACTCGGCGTAGCACAGCGCCGCGAAGATGCAGGCGATCCCGGAGACCACGAACGACAGCATCAGCGCCGGGCCGGTCTTGTCGTGCGCCGCCACGCCGGTCAGCACGAAGATGCCGGTGCCGATGATCGCCCCGACCCCGAGGCTCGTGAGCGCGACCGGCCCGAGCACGCGGCGCAGCCGGTGCTCGCCGGCCATCTCCTGCATGAGCGTTTCGTACGACTTGGTCGCGAAGAGTCGGTTGGCCATCGGGCCCCCTCGATACGTGTGGCGCGCGCCGCGGGCTGTGAAGGGGCGCCGCCGGGTGAACATCGGCCCCCCCCGAGGGGCGCGTGTCACGCAACGAAACGCCGCAAGCCTACCACCTTTCAAATTTCAATGGGAAGGCCCGATCGGCGTCAGCGGCGGCCGCGGCTCATGAGGACGGAGATTCCGCCTTGGACGCCGGCGATGAGGTCGGATCGGCCGTCTCCGTCGAGATCGGCCACCAGGAGCCGCTCGGCGGG